>CAIYDQ010000022.1 GCA_903925075.1 uncultured Geobacter sp. | reverse complement strand
GTACATCGAGATCTTCTACAACCGTCAGCGGCGACACTCGCGTCTGGGGTATTTAGCCCCTGCCGTATTTACACAGAACTTCAACATTCAACTGGCAGCCGCTTGAGATGGGTGTGTCCATTATTGACAGGACACCTCATATACCCGCTCGTGATGCCCTTAGCTCCGCTCGTGATGCCCTTAGCTCCGCTTGTGATGCCCATGTATCTTCTTGGGAAGGTCGTATATCTTCTTGGGATACCCATGTATCTTCTTGGGAAGGTCATATATCTTCTTGGGATACCCATATATCTTCTTGGGAAGGCCATCAAAATATGATGAGCCGCTCGACGTCCACCGGGCAGACGGGCACATCAGTCGATAATGGGCATGCCGAGGAGAACTGTGCTCTAAAATGAACCGTTGAAGGGGATCAAAAGTTGAGAAACGAGGTTGTATCCATTCGAGAAACCGATACCGTGACCAAATGGCACGAGCCCGGTGAAAAATGAGGGGCGCTCGTCAACTTGGCAAGGTTGTCAAAGGTTGACCAACGCCGGTCTTTCTGCTTGTGAAGCCTTTCAAAAAAAGAAACATGACCTTCCCAAGAAGATATATGACCTTCCCAAAAAGATACACGGTCTTCCCAAGAATTACATGAGAAGGAACTTTCGAGGATTCCTCGGTAGTTCAGGATGAAGGCGGTTGCCAGGTTCGGCGCAAAGTCACCAACTACAACCTCGACGTTATCATCTCCGTCGGCTATCGGGTAAATTCGCTTCGCGGCACCACTTTGATTAGGGCGAATTGCAGAGGGAGGCAGTTGTTGCAAATCTTGCAACAACTGCCCCGGATGGGAAGGGGCTGCCATAGTGCCAAGGGAAGGGATGGCGGTCATGTCGGTATGATAAGTTATTTACCTGACGGTGATGTTTTTGGTCACGGTCCTGCCGGCCCCCTGATCGCCAATGGTAAGCACCGCCGTGCCGGCTGCCCTGCCGGAAATGCTGAACTGGTCCGCCGCGGTCTGCTGGATCGACACTCCCACGGTGCCGCCGGTCTGTCTCGCGTAGTAGGGCGCCATGCCGCTGGTTATCTTCAAGAGCGCCGCCTCCCGATTGACGGCGATGGCATCGGCGGAAAGAGAGACGTTCAAGGGCGGCAGGTTGATGGTCAGAGTTCTTGAGCCGAGGTTGTTGTTGTAGGTGTCGAACAGGGAGATTACGGCGGTCCCCGGACCCTGGCCGATAAGGTTAAAGCTGTCCGCAGCCGTCTGCTGTATGCCGACGCCGACCGTTCCGGCCGTCTGCCGGACGCTGAAAGGAGAGGTGATGCCCCCTATCTTCAGCACTGCGGGGGCGGACCCGAAATTAATGGCCTCCGGCGCCAGGGTCAAGGTTGCCTGGGGCAGTACGGCGGTGAGCGTCTTGGACGCGATGACGCCGTTGGTTTGACCCTGCAGCGAAATTATTGCGGTTCCCGGGTTCATCGCGGCGACGTAAAAGGTATCGGCTGCGGTCTGGCTTATCTGCGCGGTCGTGCTCCCCCCTGTTTGTCTCACGATGTAGGGCGCCACGCCGCCGGTGACTTTGAAAACGGCCGGCGCCGTTCCGATAACGAAGGTTTCAGGAGTAAGCGTCAGGGTAACCGGAGGGATTTTGACGGTGATCGTCTTCGACCCCGCCGGCTTTCCTTGGCTGTCGAAAACCGAGACCACCGCGGTTCCCTGTGCCCTGCCGGCAATGACGAAGGAGTTTGCGGAAGTTTGCCGTAAATCGACCCCTACCGTGCCTCCGGTTTGTTGGGCATAAAACGGAGGCGCGCCGCCGTTGATCGCCAAAGTGGCGGGCGCTTGCCCAACTGTTATCGTATCGGCGGAGAGTGCCAAGGTGGGTTGAGCCGGTTGGGCTGCCAATGAAATCGTTGTCTGCATGAGCAGCAAGCACAACGAGCAGACAACGAGCCGAAAAACGTTCAGGGACGACTTTTTCATGGACATTTCCTCCGGGCTGTAATGAAAACCACTGTGAGAACGCAGGGTAACAACTATCGTTTTGAGTGTCAACGGCCAACGCAGGCTAAGCGCGGAGCGCAAGATCAATAGACGGACAGAGCCGAACAAAGCGACGTTGGTATACAAGTTTATTGAATCCGATCGTGAAGCCGCGAACGCCCTCGGCATCGGAGGTCTGCAATCCCTATCCATGGCGCAAGCAGCTTGGTTTAGGAGAGCCCGCGCTTCCCATTGCCGTAAAACGAAAACTCGATGGAAATGGCGATCTCAGTATTTTGCAAGTCGGACGAGGCGGACGGGGAGTATGTCAAGGAGAGCTGAAGATCCGGCGGGAAGCCTCAAGTCAAATAGCGGGTGCGGCCGCCATTCGCTATTTGGCACGGGGAAAGCTTAGTTCCATTTCTGCAACGCCATCGTTCGGCGCATGAATTCATCGAAAAGGGGCACGGTGAAATCCAGTTCCCCGTGCTCGGGACTATAGATCATCCCCTTGCGAATCAGCGAAGCCCGGACGGGACTGAGCCGGGCTATCCCAATCCCCAGTACCGCTGCAATATCGCCGAGGCGGTACGGGCCGCAGCCGAGTTCCGCCATCCCCCGAAGGCATTCCTTTTCTTTCGGCGTGAGCCTGTCGAAACGGACCCGGAAGAAGTTCTGGTCCAAGCGGAGCATGATTGGTTCGGTAGCGCGCTCTACCGTATCGAGTGTTATGGGCGACGCTTCGGCGCGATTCCACGACATGTATCCCCACTCCTGCAGGAAGTAAGGGTACCCTCGTGTAAGATGGAATATTTCGTCAAGGGCCTCGTCGGTGAACTCCACGCCAGCTTCACGAACCGGGTCTTGTAATGCCCGATCGGCATCCAACCTTACCAGTGGTCCTATCACAGGGAACTGCAGCAGTCTTTCTGCGTATGATTTGGAATTGCCCACCAGCGCCGGCAGGATAGGGAGACCCGCTCCCACCAGCACGAGAGGGAGTTGGCGTTGCTGCATCAGGTGCATGGCCATCACCAAGGCGCTCAATTCTTTGGAGTTGAGATACTGGATCTCGTCGATCAGAATCGCGATGCCGGTTCCCCGCTCTTGGGCGGCTTCCGCGACGGCGCAGAAAAGATTTGGAAGATCCGCCTCGATATCGCCACTGTCGGCGGCGCCGGTTTCAGGCTCGATGTCCAGTCCCGCCTCGAAATCGCCATAGGAGAGCTTCAACGCTCCCAGGAAGCTTTTCAGCACGGCTAATCCGCGGCGTGCAAGTTTGCCAGCGCCAGCCATGCGGTCCAACTCGTAAAGAAGGCGACGCAGGGCAGGTGCCAAGAGAGCCGGGAAAACCTTGCTCTCGTGTGCTTCAAGCATGATGGTGCGATAACCTGCGTGAGCCGCCAGCCGCTCGATCTCGTTCAGAAGAACGGTTTTGCCGACCCCGCGAAGACCGGTAAGCAGGAGGCTTTTTTCGGGACGTTTAGCCAAAGTCCTGGCGAAGAGGACGCTAGCGTCTTCCAGTATGACGTCGCGCCCTACCAATTCCGGAGGTGGGCTGCCGGCCCCCGGCGAAAACGGGTTGCTTATCCTGTCCATGGAACCTCCTTTGCAGAACTATAGCAAACTATACAAAGGTATACAACAATTCGTGTATACATAAAACGTGTATCCGCGAAAAAAACTCGTCAGCCTCCACTTACTGCCCCGAGAACGAGTTTAAGACCTTCTGCATCTCGGCCGCAGAGACCGCGTTGCTCCTATCCATATCCACCCAAGGCGCAGGCGTGTTCAGTCCAAGGAACATGTTTATGGCGTTCAGCACATCGCTTATGGTTGGTGCTGTTCCAGATGAGGCGGGTGTTAATGTCATGCTGGCATCTGTCGCTCTCCCTGCGGTGATGATGACCGAGGAAATGCTTTTTAAATGGTAGCCGGTGGCTGATGTGACGGAGACATTGACGCTGCCAGTTGGGAGCACCATTAGGAATGCACCGTTGGATAACGAGGTGGCCCCTGCTGCGCCAGCTTTTATAGTGGCCTTAGCAATGGGTGTACCAGTCACGCTGTCGCGGAGATACCCTATGACGATGCGGACGCTCCGGTATTAGTAACGTCAATGGTTGCCCAAGTGGTTATGGGGGGTGAACCCAAGGTAACTTTAGTGGTTGGCATGGCAGCTTGCCATTGCAGGCCCGATGCGTTCGAGCCGAGTCCAAGAACCATCTTGGCTGCGATTGCTCCATCCTTTTGCCCAATCACCCTCGCAGGACTGCCGAAACCGTCCCCGTTGTCATCCATGAGAGGATGCTGGGGGCGGCGTTGTCGCCGACTCCAGATCCGTTTTGTAAGCAAGCACCGGTGCTGCATTGCCTCATTTGTTGCGTAAGCCCAGCAGTGACCGCACACGCTGGGAGTTGTGGAGCGGATGCAAGAAGATATTCGCGTAATATGAGCTTGCCGGTACAGGCCATAGATGGTATAGATCGATTTGAGGGATGATATGGCCACGATAACATTTGAGCCACTGAAATTTGCCAAAAAGCTGCAAGAGGCTGGTGTCCCGATCGCGGAAGCCGAGGCCATATCCGAAGCTTTCAAGGACGTCCAGGCGGAGCTTGATCTTGCCACTAAACAAGATCTTCAACTCGCACTAGCTGAAACCAAGTCCGAATTGATCCGCTGGGTGGTCGGCGCTGGCTTCCTGCAGACGGTACTGATTACGGCCTTGCTACTGAAGCTTGTTAAATAACGCGCCCTGATGATACATTCGAACACGAAGTAGACAAAAGGCCTTGAGAAATCAGGGCCTTTTATCTTGTCCGCCTGGTTAGCGGGCGAACGCCCTCGACATCAGAGGTCTGCAATCCCTATCCATAGCGCAAGCAGCTTGGTTATTTCGCTTAGTTGTTTGTCGGTAAGTCGGCCGATGGCGGCTGCTATCTTGTCGCGAGGAACCGTCATTATCTTGTCGATTTGAACTTGGGAGACGACTCTCAGCCTTTTGTGATGAGAAGAATCGAAGCAGGAAGGTTGCCAGGAAACTGTTCGTAACGCGGGGGGGGAGAAACCATGAAGCAGTTCCTCGACACTTTGTACGTCATGGCCATTTGTCCCCTTCGCTTGTGAGTGACGAAAAGCCTTTCCTGTAAATACAGGATGTCGTGCCACGCTCGAAGGGGCAAATATTGAACAAATTGATGGGGTTGTTGCCCTTTCTATGTTATATTGAGCTACCAAGCCCCGGCCGGAAAGGACTCGTTATGATCTTTAACCCCACCCTAGCTATATTGCCGCCGCCGCAGCTTAGGCTATGGCCGGAGCTTGATGCGACGCCCGACGTTTTCACGCTTTACGGTGGGACGGCGCTTGCTTTGCGTTTGGGGCATAGAGCTTCCGTCGATTTCGATTTTTTCTCAAATCAGCCCTTTGATCCCGACGAACTAGCCGCCTCGCTCCCATATCTTAAGGGTGCGGAGCGGGTGAGAGTTTCCCCCAATACCCTGACGTGCCGCATTGAGCGCGGCGGCCCTGTCTTGGTTTCTTTTTTTGGGGACTTGGGCCTTGGACAAGCTGCCCCGCGCGACCAAGCCCGGGGGCGCGCGCTCCATGTGGCGTCGTTGCTGGACGTTGCCGGGACAAAGGTTGCCGTGGTGCAAAAACGTGCCGAGGTGAAAGATTACCTGGATATCGACGCGTTGTTGCAGCACGGCATCGACTTGCCAACCGCTTTAGCGGCTGGTCGTGTCGTTTATGGGCGCAGCTTCAATGCCATGATTACGTTGAAGGCGCTGTCCTATTTCGATGATATACCGGCATTGCCCGCCGACGTGCGCAAACGTCTAATTGCTGCCGTTGATTCTGTCGATCCGTCCACCCTTCCCGTGCTGCAGCCCTACGCCAAGCGGCCGGACGAGAATGGATATACACCATGAAACCTTTGCCCGTTACCCCTGAAGTGTTGAATGTGGCTCGCCGCGTCGTCTGGTTTAAAGAGCCGGAGGAAGAACTGGCCGACCCCGTGCATTTTCTCGCGCATGTCATGACCTTTGGCGCAGTTGAGGATTTAAAGGCGCTGCAAGGCATAGTAGGCAATGACGAATTCCGCGAGGTTTTGGAAAAGGCCCCGCCTGGCATTTTCGATGCGCGTTCTTGGGCGTACTGGAACCTGAAATGCAAGCGACAACCTGCCCCGCCCTTGCCGACTCGGGCCGGTCTTCAACCGGCGCGCCCCAGCCTCTAATCCATTTCAATCTCGGGGAGGGCAGACCCGGGTCATGCTCCCCGGGCTTTCAGGCTTGTCACCCCTCCACGGCTGAGGACGTCGCCGTTCTGGTCACAAAAAAGACGGCCAAGGCCGCCGCGCAGAAAAACCCCACGAGAAAGGTGGCTAGCCCGCCGACACAAATGCCGTACACCATCAAAAACGTTGCCACGATGCAGCCTATCACGACTACCATAAACTGGGTATTCTTCATGCCGCCTCCCTTGCCATTGAAAAGTTCACTCGTCTCAGCCGATGCCCCCGGCAGGAATCGGCTCACTCCCGAGAAGTTCAGCAATATCCGTACCGATGACTAACAGCCCGGAATGATAGGCATACTATTGTAAAAGGCGGGGAGGGTTGGAGGCGAAATGGACAGCGCAAGGTCAAATCGGGTACACAAAATGAGGAGTTCCCCGGCAACTACAGCCGGTATTTATCGAATATGCGCTTGAAACGGTTGTAATCGAGGTCCAGCAGCCGGGCAGCCTCCATTTTCTTCCCGCCGGCAGCGGCGAGCGCCTCCACCATCGCCTGGCGCTGGGCCTCCTCGAAGGTCTTCGGCCTTTCGTCGGGTCGCTTGGCCATCGCCTCCGGCATCTTGCTCAAAACGGAGGCGAGTTCGGCCGCGGAAACGGTTGCTCCTGAAAATACGGCCACCCGTTTCATGGCGCTCTTCAACTCCCGCACGTTGCCGGGCCAGGGATGACGATGCAGCTGGGCGATGGCGTCGGGCGTTATGCGGGGAGGTGTCCTGTTCAGCTCCAGCGAAACTTCGTTCAAAAAGGCGCGAGCCAGCAGCTCGAGGTCGACTCCCCTTTCACGCAACGGAGGTATGGTGATCACCAGGTCGCCGAGCCGGTAGTAAAGGTCCTTGCGGAAATTTCCCTGGTGGGCCTCCAGGAGCAGGTCCCGATTGGTGGCGGCGATGATGCGGGTGTTGGTTGCCACCGTCTTGGTCCCTCCGACCGGATAAAAACGCTTCTGTTCCACGACGTGAAGTATTTTGGCCTGGATGGCCGGTGTGGCGCAGTCCACGTCGTCGAGAAAGAGAGTCCCCCCGTTCGCCTCCTCGAAGAGTCCTTTCTTGGCCGATTCCGCACCGGTAAAGGCCCCCTTGGTGTGCCCGAAAAGTTCGCTTTCAGCCAGGGACTCCGGCAGCGAGCTCAGGTTGACGGTGACGAAGGGGCGATCCCTGCGCTCGCTCAAGCCGTGGATGAGCAGGGCCAGGTGGGATTTGCCGACTCCGGTCTCGCCCTGCAGGATGGTGGAAAAATCGGTCCGGGCAATCTGGCGCGCCTGCCCGATCACCTGACTCATGGCGGGGCTTTGTCCAAGGAGAAATTCCAGCGAAACCTGCTCGCGCGATCTCACGATCTCCAGCTCGATTCCTTGCAGGATGGGGGCCGCCGTCTCCTTGATGGTTTCAATGAGCTGCTCGCAGTCGAGGGGTTTGCGCACGTAGGCCGAAACTCCCAGCTCGATTGACCTGAGGAGGTAGGAGGTCTCCGTGAACGCCGTGCATAAGATGACCGGAACTTTCGGCGCCACTTGGCGGATGCAGCGCGTCATCTCCAAGCCGTCCATGACCGGCATCCTGATGTCGCTCACCACGATGTCGGGACGCTCCAGGGAAAAAATCCGCAACCCCTCCTCTCCATTGGCGGCGGTGCACACCGTCCGGAAGCACATCCCGAGCATGAGGCTGAGCCGCTCGCGCAGTTTGGGCTCGTCCTCCACATAAAGTATTTTTAACGGCGATTTTTCACCCATTGAGCCCTCCTTGCGTTGAGACGTCCTTCGGGAATTCCATCCGGAACAGGGTCCCTTCCGCACCGCTGGTGAAGCGGAGCCTCCCTCCCATGCTTTCTTCGACGATGAGTCGGGACATGTACAAGCCGATGCCGGTTCCCTTGTCGGCGGGTTTGCTGGTGAAATACGGCTCGAAGATCTTGTCGGCGTACTCTTCCGGGATGCCGCCCCCGTTGTCCCTCACCCCTATCACCACCTTGTCCGTTTCCGTGTGCAGGGAGATCGTCACCAGCCCTCGCATCCCCGTCGGCCGGTCGCCGGACTCGGCGTCGACGATGGCGTCGAAGGAATTGCCGATCAGGTTGATGAGGGCCTGCTTGAACTCGTTTTGATATCCCCTGATCGCCAACGGGAGGCCCGGCGTGCGGTCGACGAACTCCAGGGTAACCGCGGAATTGGCGAACCGGGGGGCCACGAGCTGCATGACTTCCTGTATCTTCCCCCTGAGATCGAAGCTTTCCACCACCTTTTCGGGGCTGAAAAACCGCCTGAAATGCTCGATGGTTTCGGACATGTGCAACAGCTGCGTCTGCACGTCCGATACCGCGTTGTCCAGGAAGGAAGTGTCGAGGCAGCGGGACTTCCAGGCCATCTTGACGCTTTGCACCGTGGCCCCCACGATTGCCAGCGGCTGACGCCACTGATGGGCGATGGCTCCGATCATCTCTCCTATGGCCGCAAGCCGCGCATGGCGCGCAAGCAGGCGTTCATGCACCAGCCTGCGCTCGATCTCTTCCGCGACCCTCTTGGTGAGCCCCTTGTTGAGCTGGTTCAGCTCTCCTTCCCTTTCCTTTAGCTGCCGGGCCATTTCGTCAAGCGACCATCCCAGGTCGCCAAGCTCGCCACCGCGTATCAGGTCGGAAACCCGGACCTCGAAGTTCCCGCGGGCGATCCGCTGCGAGCTCTCCCTGAGTATCTTGATGCGCCCGACGAAGCAATAATTGGCGACGGACACGCTAAGGAGCAGGGCGGCCAGCAAAAAACCGGTCAGGACGGCGATGTTTACGAATTGGGCAAGGCGCGCGGCCTTGAGAACCTCTTCAAGGGGGATGCTTGCCCTGATATAGAGGTAAGGGGTGTCCTCCCTCGGCAGCCGGAGCTTGCGGTAAGAGATGATCCGCTTTTCGCCGCCCAACTCGGTCCCGATGAAGGAATCCTCCTGCGGGCCCTGTTTCATCCGCAAGAAGAGGTCGGATTTGTCGGCCAGCCCGACGGTTTTCTCGGGATTCAAGTTGCGCGCGATGACGATGCCTTTGTAATCCGAGATGCAGTACGCCGATCCTCGGGGGAGTCCGGCCTGCACGATCAACTCCTTCAGGTGGCCGAAGTTGACGTTCGCCGAGATGGTGCCCGCAAACCGGTCCTTTTGGTCGATCATGGGATAGGCAAAGCCGATCGACGGGAGCGCCGAGATCCTTCCCACGGCGAATTCTCCCGAGGAAAAGTGCCTGCTGCCGAGAGCGTTTAGAAACGAGCGTTTTTCCTTGACGGAGAGCGATCCCGTCGTGGGGAGCGCCGAGGCCCAGATTTCCCCGGTTGGCTTTGCTATGACTATGTTCCCGTACTGGCCGCTTTTTCGGTAGACGTCGCTCAAAATCTTCTGCGCGGCCGGTCCGTTATGCGTCTTCACCTCGGGCAGTTGGGCCAGGACCGTCAACAGCTGCTCGATGTCGCCGGTCATGTTGTACTGCTCGGTGGCGATGCTGTAGGCAAGACGCCTGGTCTGGGCGAAGCCGGAGTCAAGCGCATCGTTTCGCTGACGAAAGCCCGAGTGGATGATCAAGGCGACCGACGGGAGGGCAAGCAGGGAGGCCAACAGCAGAAGGTGCGACCGTAACGACAGCGAGAAAAAACGCCTACGCAGCAGCTCTTTCATAATTCCCCGGGATGGTCGGGTTTGGGAGGGGCGGACCCCGCAACCGGCCGTAGCGCCGGAATCCGGGGGATTTCGATCCCTTGGATTCCGGCGCCGCGGCGGCGGGGCATTTCTTGGGCGGGTCTCGGCATGCTGCCGATTATAGTATCGGATGCCGAGAAGGTCAACAAGTCAGCAGCGTCGATGGGGCACGCCGGGATTTCAACTGCGGGACGCGCGGTAGCAGTAGCACTGAAAGGCGACGACGGACAGGATCAACAAGCCAAACAGACCGAAATAGATCATTACAAACCTCCCTTAACCTTCGTTTTTAGATATATCGGGCAATGGATGTAATCACCCGCGCAGAAATCCAGCATTTTATAGATATTTGAGGATGAGATCGTCATGCAGTAACAGTCGAGGAACGGATTTTGGGCGAAATCGCACAGACCCACCAGGTCCTGACTCGCCTTTCGCGCCTTGGCTGTAGATAGCGTGTTGGTCTGCATGTGAAGCCTCATGACCCGATCGTTTGGCAATGGAAAAAACAGGCCAGCCTATCCGAAGGTCAGCAAAAGCAATGCCATTACCTTAACTGCCGGAAATGCCGGTGGATTCGCTGTCGGCGAGCAGGGATGGAGGGCTGAAATGGATGGGCGGGTGTCCAAAACGACTACACAAAATGAACAGGCGTTCTTCGCCGACGAAAAGTAAGGCTGGCTGCGGCGGCGGACATCGGCCAGAAGAGCGGGGTCGAAGCCCGGCGCGATGTGCACCAGGCTGCCGTCGACCTCCCCCGCCCGCCGTGACCCCGCCGCGGAACCTACTTGTTGCTTATTGCGCCGCAAAATGTTACATATGCCGGTTAGCAGTCAAATAACTAAGATAAGAAAATGCCGTTTTTTTAGCAGTTTAGATTTATCGCATTTTCCAAGCTGGATGCCAATGAAACCTATTATCGCCATCGTCGGACGCCCGAACGTCGGAAAGTCTACCCTCTTCAACAGGCTGGTCGGGCGCCGCAAGGCCATGGTCGACGATATGCCGGGGGTCACCCGGGACCGAAACTACGCGGAGGTGAAGCGCTTCGACGTCCCCTTCATCCTGGTGGACACCGGCGGCTTCGAGCCGGAAACCTCGGACAAGCTCCTGCAGCAGATGCGTGAGCAGTCGCGCTTCGCCATGGACGAGGCGGACCTGATCCTGTTCGTCATGGACGCGCGCGACGGCCTCACCCCCGCCGACACCGAGGTGGTGGAGATGCTGCGGCGCGTCAACAAGCCGGTCTTCTACATCATCAACAAGGTGGACGGCGACCGGCAGGAATCGTTCGCCGGGGATTTCTACGCGCTGGGCATCGACCAGATCCACATGGTCTCGGCCGAGCACAACCGCGGCGTCGGCGATCTGATGGACGAGGTGCTGGCGGCCATCCCCAAGGGGATGGTGGACGAGGTCGAGGAGGAGATCACCCGCATCGCGGTGGTGGGAAGGCCCAACGTCGGCAAGTCCACCCTGGTGAACCGCCTGCTGGGCTTCGAGCGGGTGGTGGCCAACCCGACCGCCGGCACCACCAGGGACGCGGTCGATACCCGCTTCATGGTCAACAAGAAGCCGTACGTGCTGATCGACACGGCGGGCATCAGGCGCAAGGGGAAAACGGTCGAGAAGGTGGAGAAGTACTCGGTCATGGACGCGCTGCGCTCCATCGAGCGCGCCGACGTGGTGCTGATCGTCTTGAGCGCCGAGGAAGGGGTCACCGAGCAGGACTCGAAGATCGCGGGCTACGCCTACGAGGCCGGGCGCGGCTGCATCTTCGTGGTCAACAAGTGGGACACCCTCACCAAGGACAACGCCTCCATGGGGCGCTTCGTGGAGGAGATCAGGCGCAGCTTCAAATACCTCCCCTTCGCCCCGATCCTGTTCGTCTCGGCCGCCACCGGCCAGAGGACCGGCAAGATCATCCCGGAGGTGGACCTGGTCATGGAGCAGTACTGCAAGCGGGTCTCGACCTCCGATCTGAACAAGGTCTTCACCCAGGCGATCGACGAGAACCACGCCCCGCTGGACCAGGGGAGAAGGGTGAAGTTCTTCTTCGCCACCCAGGTCGGCACCAAACCCCCCTCCTTCGTGATTTTCACCAACCGCCCGGAAGGGATCTACTTCTCTTATGAGCGATACATAATGAACAGATTCAGAGAGGCGTTCGGATTCAACGGCACCCCGCTGAAGCTGATTTTCCGGGGCAGGGACAAGAAGGAAAGCTAATTCATTCTTTACTTGGCAGGTACGATGGTTTAGTATGACGAGCATTCTGAACACCCCTCACATGAGAGAGCGGCAGCCATGAGTCTGGTCGGCAATCTGGAAGACCTGGGGCTTGGCGAGATCCTGCAGATCGTAAGCCTGAGCAGGAAATCGGGCGTGCTCTCCCTGGAGAGCCGGGGCCGGCAGGCGCGGGTCTTCTTCCGCAGCGGCCAGGTGATCCGGGCGACCTCCACCACCTTCCAGCAGAGCATCGGCGAGGTGCTGATCCAGAAGGGGGTCATCGACCTGACCATCCTGCGGCGCGCGCTGCGCGTGCAGGCGGAAGAGGGGCACAGCCGGCTTTTGGGATGCATCATGATCGACCGCTTCGGCATCGGCGCGGAGGCGATCGAGGAGGTGGTGAGGGAGCAGATCGAGAACGTGGTCTACTCCCTTTTTGTCTGGGCCGAAGGGGTGTTCGAGTTCGAGCTGCAGGAGGTGCCGGAGTCGGACGCCACCTGCCTGGACCCGGTCGAGTTCATGCTGAAGCAGGGGCTGAACCCGCAGTATCTGGCCATGGAAGGGTCACGCCTGGTGGACGAGCTGCGCCACCGCGGAGGGCGGGACGAGGAATGGTGCCCTCCGCCGGAGAGTCTCGCCGAGCCTGTCTTTCCTTCGGGGCGGACGCCGCTGGCGGAAAGGACGCCCGCCCGGAACCTGCCGCCGCAACCGGCTATGGCCGCCGCCGGATCGTCTGCGGCCGCGGCCGACGGCGGCGCGCTGTCGGGCATGATCAATCTGGGCGACGAACTGAGGCTGGAGTTGGGCGAGGAACCGGCGGCGACGGTTGCGGACCAGGGGCGCGAGGCCGGCCGCTCGGGGCTGCGCGGCATGCTGGAGGAGCTGAAGAACCAGCAATTGGGCGGCGGCATCATGCTGCTGGTATTGCGCTTCGCGGCGGAGTTCCTGAATCGGGCGGTGGTGCTGATGGTCACCAGGGAGAGCATCCTGGGCCTTGGGCAGTTCGGCCTTCGGGACGGCGACGGCAGCGCCGACGCGCGGGTCAGGAACCTGTGCATCCCTCGCGGCGAGCCGTCGCTCTTCACTTTGGCGCTTGACGCCCGCTTCCCGTGGCGAGGGGTGATCGACCTCTCGCGCTGGAGCGGTTTTTTCCTGGAGCAGCTGGGCGAGGGACGACCCGCGGAGGCGTTCGTCGGCCCGATCGTCAGCGAAGGGAAGGTGGTGGCGCTATTGTACGGCGACAACATCCCTGACAACACACCCATCGGCGACACCGATGCGCTGGAAATATTCCTGGGTCAAGCCGGGATAGCAATGGAGAACGCCCTTCTGCAGCGCAGGCTGCGGGATCAGGGGACGGGGAGAGATGTGAAGTGAAGCGGATACTGATAGCAGAAGATTCCGGCACCATGCGCTCGATGCTGGTGTCAACCATCGACGAACTGGAGAGGTTCGTCATCGTGGAGGCGGCCAGCGGCTTCGAGGCGCTGCGCCTCTTGCCTCGCGAGCCGGTCGACCTGATCATCACCGACATCAACATGCCGGATATAAACGGGCTGGAATTGATCAGCTACGTGCGCAACAACCCCAACTATCACGACATCCCGCTCTTCATCGTTTCCACCGAGAGCGGCGAGAAGGATCTGGAAAAGGGGCTCGCTTTGGGCGCCAACGAATACCTGGTGAAGCCGTTCGACCCTTTGAAGCTGCAGGAGCTGATCTGCAGGTATCTGGACTAGCGGCCGAAAGCGGCGGATTTCGCGGGAACGAGTCGGGGCGCGGGTGAGAGGCTATGAGCGTTGACGAAAACATAGGGAAGGCGGTGAAGGATTTCCTGGCCGAGGCCGAGGAGATCCTGGACCAGTTGAGCCTGGACCTGATGGCGCTTTCCGACTGCGCGGACAGCGGGGACTTCCATCCGGACCTGGTCAATTCCGTGTTCCGCGCCGCCCACTCGCTGAAGGGGCTGGCCGGCATGTTCGGCTTCTCCGAGATCGCGGAGCTGGGGCACCACCTGGAGAACCTGCTGGACGGCCTGAGGCTTGGGCGGGTGGCCTTGAACCAGGCCGTGGTCAGCGTGCTCTTCGAGTCCATCGAACTGCTGGGGGTGCTGGTGAAGGAGGCCGCCGAGCCGAGCGGCCAGGCGATCGACCTCACCGGCGCCGTACGGCGCATCAACGCCTGCCTCGCCAAGCAGCCCGATGCGGTCCAGCTCTCGCCGCTGGCCGCCCTGAAGTTGCCGGAGCTGGTGCTGAACTCCATGACCGAGTACGAGGAGCACCGCCTGCTGGAGAACGTCAAGAAGGGGCGCTGCATCTATTCCATCCGCGTCTCCTTGCTGCTCACCAGCTTCGACTCCGAACTGATGGACCTCACCGACCAGCTGAAACAGGTGGGAGAGGTGGTGAGCACGCTCCCCTCGGCCTCGGAAAGCCAGGACGCGGGGATCGACTTCGAAATCCTGTTCGGCTCCGAGTTGGGCGTCGCCGAACTGGCTCCGCTCATCGACCGGGACCACCTGACCATCACCAGGCTTGGGGGGGAGCCGGCGCCGCGCATGGCGGCGGCGGAACCGGAGCCGGAGCTGGACCTGGACCTGCGCGGCGCGCCGACGTCCTCGGACGCCTCGGTGAGCGCCAAGAGCATGAGCCGCACCGTGCGGGTGGACATCGGCAAGCTCGACCTGTTGATGAACATCGTGGGCGAGCTGGTGCTCTCCCACTCGATGATCTCGGAGGTGGCCGCGCGCATGCGCCGCCAGGGGCTGGTGGCGCCCGGACAGGAACTGGCCAAGGCGGCCAAGGGACTGGAGAAGAAGCTCTCCGAACTGCAAAAAGGGGTGATGGAGATCAGGATGATCCCGGTGGGGCAGCTCTTCGAGAAGATGTCCCGCATCGTCCGCAAGATCTCCCGCGAGCAGGGGAAGAAGGTGGAGCTGAAGCTCTACGGCGCCGACACCGAACTCGACAAGCTGATCATCGAAGACATCGCCGATCCCATGATGCACATCGTCAGAAACTCCATCGACCACGGCGTCGAGACCCCGCAGCAAAGGGTGGCCCTGGGCAAGGACGAGAAGGGGACCATCACCCTCTCCTCCTTTCAGAAGGGGAACCACGTGGTGATCCAGATGGAGGACGACGGCTCCGGGATCGACGTGGCGCGGGTGAAAGAGAAGGCGCTGAAGCTCGGGGTGATCGACGCCCTGGACCAGGTGAGCGACCGCGAGGCGCTGGATTTCATCTTCCGCCCCGGATTCTCCACCAACGAGACGGTGAGCGAGATCTCCGGCCGCGGCGTCGGCATGGACGTGGTGCGCACCAACATCGCCGCGTTATCCGGGATGATCGACCTGGAGAGCTTCCCCGGGCAGGGGACGCGCATCACCATCACCCTCCCCATCACCCTGGCCATCATCAAGGCGCTGATCATCTGCACGGCCGGACGCACCTACGCGCTTCCCATCACCTCGGTGCTGGAGAGCATCATCGTCGAGCAGCGGGAGATCAAGACGGTCGAGCGCAAAGAGGTGATCCAGCTGCGCGAGGCGACCCTGCCGCTTTTGCGCCTGTCGGAATTCTTCCAATTGAAAGGGGGCGCCGGCCTGCCGGAGAGCTTCTACGTGGTGGTGGTAGGGGTGGCCGAGAAGCGGCTGGGGCTGGTGGTGGACGACCTGATCGGCCAGCAGGACATCGTCATCAAGTCGATCGGCGAAACCTTCGCCGGCTTCAAGGGGATCTCCGGGGCGGCCGACCTGGGGGATCAGCGCACCATCCTCGTGCTGGACGTGGGGAGCATCATCGGCGAGGCGACCCGGGGGAGCAACTGATGTACAAGGCGTTTTACGGCCTGAGCGAAAAGCCTTTCAGCAAGACCCCGGACCCGCGCTTTCTCTACATGAGCACCGGGCATCGCGAGGCGCTGGCGCGGCTTGAGTACGCGGTCGAGGAGAGCGAGCTCGCCCTTTTGACCGGCGAGATCGGCTGCGGCAAGACCACCTTGTCGCGCGCCCTGATGGACCGGGTAGGCTCCCGCTACCATTTCATGTTCGTTTTCAACCCGCGGCTTACCGCAGACGAGCTGTTGCGCGTCATAGCGCAAGGGCTGCAGGTGGAGAACCCCTCGCTGAAGAAGGACCAGTTGCTGGGCGAGATCACCGGCGCGCTCTACCGTCTGCACGGCGAGGGGCGCATCCCGGTGGTGGTGATCGACGAGGCCCAGTTGATACCCGACCGGGAGCTGTTCGACGAGATTCGGCTCTTGACCAACTTTCAGCTCGATGACCGCAACCTGTTGAGCGTGATCGTCATGGGGCAGCCCGAGCTGCGCGGCATGCTGGCCTCCTCGATCTACGAGCCGTTTCGCCAGCGCATCTCGCTCAATTTCCATCTGGCGCCGCTGGGGCTGGAGGAGACCCTTGAGTATCTGGATTTCCGGGTGACGGCCGCCGGCGGCGACGCCGGGCTCTTTTCGCCCGACGCCGTGCAGCGCATCTTCGAGTTGTCCGGCGGCGTGCCGCGCAGGATCAACGCGGTCGCCACCAACGCGCTCCTGATCGGCTTCGGCCGGGATGCCGCCTGGATCGACGGCTCGATCGTCGACGAGACCGCCGCGGAGCTACTGAACTGACGAACGTAGAACGTAGAACGTAGAACGGCTTTAAGGGGCAACGGCCATGAATCTCGCAGACATCAGAAGAAAATCGCAGGGCTGCGAGGTGCAGTGGGGGCCGAAGCCTCCCTCGGGACCCGATCTCCCCGCGCCCTCGGCGGCGTCTGCTCCTGCGTCGCTCGCCCCGGCCCCGGGCGACCCCCCGCAGCTGCGCGCTCCGGCCGAACCGGCGCCTGCGCTCCGGCAGCCGGAAGCTGCGCCCTGGCAGCCGGAACCCTTGCTGCGGCAACCGGAGCCGGACGACTTCGGCTACGAGCAGCCCGGGCTCTTCGACCCGCTGGCGGTGATCCTCAAGGGGCGGGAGTCTTCGGCCTTTGCCGAGGAGGCCTCCCAGCAGGAGGAGGCGGCCGCCAGCGTGGAGCTGCTCTGCTTCAAGGTGGCCAACGAGGAATACGCCATCAGCATCATGAACATCAAGGAGATCATCAAGCCGCGGGAGGTGACCGAGGTGCCGCGGGTCCCGGCTTTCGTGCGCGGCATCCTGTCGCTGCGCGGCAACATCATCCCGATTTTCGACATGCGGGTGAGGCTGGGCCTCCCCGTGGGCGCGCCTTCGGAGCGCGAACGGATCGTGGTGGTGAAGCGCCTGAACGGCTTTTGCGGCGTGCTGGTGGACGAGGTGGTGCAGGTGGTGCGCCTGGCCGAGGCCGGACTGGAACCGCCGCCGGTGGTGCTTGAGGGGATCGACCGCGATTTCGTGCAGGGGATCGGGCGGGTGGCCGGACGGATGCTGATCCTTTTGGATATGGAGACGGTGCTGGACGTAAGCCTGGTGTGAGGCAACGAGGGGGCTATGGCTAAGAACAGCATCCTGGTCGTCGAGGACGAGGAGAGTTTACTGCAGCTGGAGACTATCCTTCTCACCTCGAAGGGGTACGCGGTGACCGGCGCGACCGACGGCCATCAGGCGCTGCAGGCGCTGGCCGACAACCGTCCCGACCTGGTGCTGCTGGACCTGATGATCCCCGGGCCGGACGGTTTCCAGGTCTGCAGCGCCATCAAAGAGGATCGGCTCACCAGCTCGATACCGGTGGTGATGCTGACCGGCAGAAAGAGCGGCCACGACCGGGAACGCGGCCGGCTGGCCGGGGCGGACGCCTACCTTACCAAACCCTTCACCTCGGCCAAGCTCCTGGAGGTGGTCGGTCAACTTTTGGCGACGCGGCGGCAGGACGCGGGAGGCGAATCCCCATGAAGCAGCAACTTCAGGAAATACAGGTGGCCTGCCTGACCATGGGAGAGGGGCTTTACGCCGTCGACATCATGCGCATCAAGGAGATCATCCGGCTTCCCAAGCTGGCGCCCCTGCCGCGCGCGCTCCCTTTCGTCGAGGGGGTGATCAACCTGCGCGGCGCGGTGATCCCGGTGGTGGACCTGAGAAAGAGGTTCGGCCTGCCGCCGGCCGAGAACATGGATAACGCGCGGCTTTTGATCCTGTCGGTGGGCGGGCAACCGCTGGGGCTGATCGTGGACGACGTCACCGAGATGATCACCATACCGCTGCGCGACTTGAAGCCGCCGCCGCGCGGGGTGCGCACCGTGGGGGGCGAATACATGGTGGGGATCTGCCTGGTGCACGAGGTGCCGATCATGCTGCTCAACATCGACTCGCTGTTCAGCTTTCAGGAGAAGGCGGAGCTTGGCTGTCTCCCGGTCCGCGAAGGGTACGCCGGCGCCAAAAAGGGAGCCGCGTGCTGATCGTTTGCCCGAACTGCAAGCTGCGTTTCGCCTTGGACCCCGGCGGCGCCGAAGCCGGCCAGAAGGTGCGCTGCTCCAACTGCCGGGCCGTCTTCCGCCTGGTCCCGAAAGGCGAGGGGCGAAAGCCCCGGCTGAAGGTGGTGATCGCCAACGAGAGCGTCCCCTTTTGCGAGTCGGTGCGGCAGGTGCTGGCCGGCGAGCCCTTCGAGATCTTCGTCTGCAACGACGGCCTGAGCGCCCTGGAAACGGTGGAGAGGGTCCGGCCCGAGCTGCTGCTTTTGGACGTGGCGCTCCCGGTCATGCTGGGCTTCGAGGTGTGCGACCGGGTGCGGCAAAACGCCGAGCTCTCCGGGGTGAAGATCGTCCTGATCGCCTCGGTGTACGACAAGACCCGCTACAAGAGGTCGCCGGTCTCGCTGTACGGCGCCGACGACTATATTGAAAAGCACCACATCCCGGATTCGCTGGCGCCGATGATCTACCGGCTGGTCGGCAGCCAACCGCAGTTGAAGAGGTTCAGCCCGGACGAGCTGGCGGCCCAGGTGGAAACCCGTTGCCGGCTCCGGGGCTTCGAGGTGAGCGAGACCTGCTGCGCGCAACCCCCCGCCGAGACTTCCCCCGGCGCGGCCTCACTGGATGCGGCCTCCCCGGATGCGGCCGGGGCGCTGGACGCCGCCCCCCGGGAGGCGGGCGCAGGCGAGCGGGAGTCGGCCGAACTCGGCGAGGCGCACGCCAAGGCCCGGCGCCTGGCGCGCATCATCGTTTCGGACATAGCGCTCTACAACCAGCAGAAGGTGGAGCAGGGCGTGCGCGACGGCAACTTCTACCGCCTCTTGGCCGAAGATATCCGGGAGGGGGAGCTTCTTTACAGCCAAAGAGTCCCCCCGCAGCTGTTGGCGGACAGCTCCTTTCTGGCCGAAGCCTTCGAGCAACTGATCACAAAAAAACGCGCGGAACTGCGCGGCTAGGAGAGAACAACTGCCAAGGAATCTGCAAGACATCTCAGCGCAACTCCAATCGCCCGACGAGGAAGCGCGGCGGCTTGCCGTGGTGGCCCTCGCCGAGTGCCCGTTCGCCGATTGCATGCGGCTCCTGTTCGTCGCCATGGGCGACGACAGCTGGCGGGTCAGAAAAGAGGCGGTGGCCGTCCTGGTGGCGGCCCGGCCGATTGGCGACCAGGCGGTCGGGGAGTTGATCGGACTTTTGGGCTCCTCCGACAACGCCGGCCTGAGAAACTCGGCGGTGGAGTCGTTGGAGCGACTGGGAACGGACGCCGTGGAGCGTCTGTGCGCCAGCTTGGACGACCCGGACCAGGACCTGAGGAAGTTCGCCATCGACATCCTGGGAAGCATCGGCTGCCCCTCCTGCCTGCCGCTGTTGGTGCGGGCTCTGGACGACTCGGACCCCAATGTCCGGGTGGCGGCGGCGGAGAACCTCGGCAAGCTCGGCGACGTCAGCGCGCAGCCCCAGCTGTTGAAGGTGCTGGATGGCACGGACGTCTGGTTGAAGTTCACCGCCCTGGACGCTTTGGCGTTGATCGGCGCTCCGGTCCCGCTCGACGCGCTGGCCCCGCTGTTGCGGGAGAACCTGCTGCGGCGCGCCGTCTACGATTGCCTGGGGGCGCTGGGGAGCGCCGAGTCCCTGCCGCTGTTGCTGCAAGGGGTGCAGGATCGGGCCAAAAAGGCGCGGGAGTCTGCGGCGGTATCCCTGATGCGGGTCAGGAGCCGTTTGGGCGCGGAGGAACAGGCGCGCCTGGTGGACCTCCCCCTGAAAAAACTCAGAGGAACCCCGGGCGCCGACGGGCTGATCGCCTCGCTTGGCTCCGTCGACGCCGGCATGATGGAAGCGCTGGTGCAGTTGATCGGCATCGTCGGCGACGAGCGCGCCGCCTTGCCGCTGATCACGGTCGCGCGCGAGGAACGGCTGAGCGGCGCCTGCCTGGAGGCCTTTCGGGGGATCGGCGCCGCCGCCTTGCCGGAACTTTTGGAGTATTTCCCGGCCGCCCCCTCCGCGGAGCGCGCCCTGATCGCCCATCTGTTCGGAGAACTCGGCTGCCGCCAGGGGATCGACCTGCTTATTGCCGGGCTTACCGACGACAATCCGGCGCTGCGCGCCTCCTGCGCCGCTTCGCTGGGAAGGCTCGCCCCCGGCGGGGTATCGCGGCAGCTGGCGGAGCTTTTGGACGATCCGCAGCCGCGGGTGCGCGGGGCCGCCCTGGAGGCGCTGCAGCGGGTCAGCGACGCCGACCTGGCGGAGCTTGCCGGGCTCTGCGCGGAGCTGATCCATTCGGCGCTCCCCGGCAAGAGGCGCGACGCGGCGCTGCTTTTGGCCGAGCTTGGCGACGGCGAGCGGCTGGCGCTCTTGGCCAAGGACGAAGACCCCCTGGTGCGCCGCGCGGCGATTTCCTCGCTGGCGCGGGTCAAGCTGCCGCAGGCCGTCGGCTATCTGGCGATGGCGCTTTCCGACGAGGAACCGGAGGTGCGGGTGGCGGCCGCCCAGGCGCTCTCCGAGATCGGCGGCTGCGAGGCTCTGAAGCCGCTGCTTCTGGCCCTGAACGACCCGGACCCGTGGGTGCAGACCGCCGCCTTGAAGGGGCTGGCCCTTTTGGGCGAAGCCTCGGCGCTTCCCTGCGTGACGGCGCTCCTCCCCGGCGCGCGCGGCCCGGTGCTGATCGCGGCGCTCTCCACAGTGGCCGCGGTGGGCGGGCCCCGGGCGCTGGACCCGGTCAGGGCCGCCCTTGACGACGGCGACGAGGAAGTGGTGGAGGCGGCCATCGGCATTTTGTCGGGATTCGGCGGCGACTGGATCGAGGAGCGCCGCCAGGCGTTGGTCGGGCACGCGCATTGGGCGGTGCGGCGGGCCTTCGTGCGGGCCGTGGCGCAGCTTTTGGGAGTCCGGGCCCTTCCGCTTTTGGAAGAGGCGCTGGCAAACGAGACGGATCCGCTGGTAAAAGGCGAGATCGGCGCCGCGATTGGCAGGCTTGACTGATGCTCTTTAGCCAACCCGAACAACAGCTGTCCGAAGAGGAGTTCCGCCTGATCAGAGACCTGATCTACAACCACTGCGGCCTTTTTTTCGACTCGGACAACAAATACCTCCTTGACCGGCGCCTTTTGCCCCGGCTTGCCCTGCACAGCCTCTCCGGCTTCAGGGACTATTACCAGTTCCTCAAATACGACCGCAAGAAGGACGAGGAAATCTCGGACATTCTGGACATCCTCACCACCAACGAGACCTACTTCTTCCGCGAGTCGTTCCAGCTCGACGCCTTCACCGACGAGATCCTGCCGGAGCTGAAGAGCCTGAAACAGAAGGATCGTACGCTCAGGATCTGGAGCGCGGGGTGCTCCACCGGCGAGGAGCCCTACACCATCGCCATGCTCATGCTGGAGAAGAACTGCTTCCCCGGCTGGCGCATTGAGATCGTCGGCTCGGACATCAGCCACCGCGTGGTGCAGGTCGCCCGCAAGGGGATCTACGGCAAGTCCTCCTTCCGCTCCACCGACCAGCGCTATCTGGAGCGTTTCTTCACCGAGGCGCCCGGGGGGTACCGGATCTGCGACGAGGTGCGCGAGTTGGTGACCATCAGCCAGATGAACCTGTTCGACGCCAATCGGCTGGCGCTTTTGGGGAAGATGGACGTCATTTTCTGCCGCAACGTGATCATCTACTTCGACCAGGGTTCCAAGAAGAAGGTGATCGAATCCTTCTACAACACGCTGCGGCCGGCCGGCTACCTGCTGCTCGGGCACTCCGAGTCGCTCATGAACGTATCCACCGCCTTCGCCCTCAGGCACCTGAAGAGCGACATGGTCTACCAGAAGTCGGCTGTCCCGACCGGCGGGGTGGCCAAGTGAAAAAGATACGGGTAGTAGTGGTCGACGATTCGGCCTACAATCGACGGGCCATCACCCGCATGCTGGAGGAGATTCCCGGCGTGGAGGTGGTGGGGTACGCGACCAACGGCGAAGAGGGGATCCGCCGCGTGATCGACCTGACCCCGGACCTGGTCACGCTCGACCTGGAGATGCCCCGCATGGACGGCTTCACCATGCTGCGCATCCTGATGGCGAGCAGCCCCGTCCCGGTGATCGTGATCAGCTCCACGCGCGGCGACGAGAAGGTGTTCAAGGCCCTGGAGCTGGGGGCGGTGGAGTTCATCGCCAAGCCGACCAGCGTCATTTCCGAGGAGCTTTTGCAGATCCAGCAGGACCTGCACGAGAAGGTGCAGGCGCTGTTCAAGTTGAACATGGCCAAGGTGCAGAAAAGCCGGCAGCGGGCGGGCGGGGAGCAGGCGCCCCACGAGCAGGCACCCTCCGAGCTGGCGCTTCCCGCGCTCAGGGGGGTGGGCGAGGGGAGCATCGATCTGGTCGCCATCGGCTCCTCGACCGGCGGACCTCCCGCGCTGCAGCGGATGTTCGCCGCCTGGAAGGAGCCGCTCCCCTTCGCCATCGTGATCGCCCAGCACATGCCGGCCGGCTTCACCACCACCTTTGCCGAGCGGCTCAACCGCAGCACCGGTTTCGAGGTGAAGGAGGCCAAGGACGGCGACCGGGTGCTTCCCGGCCGGGCCCTCTTGGCGCCCGGCGGCAGGAACCTGGTGCTGGTCGACGCCGGCGATCAGGTGGTGGCGCGGGTGATGCCGCCCAGGCGAGACGACCGCTACGTCCCCTCGGTGGATGCGCTCTTCGCCTCCTGCGCCGAGATCTACAAGAGCCGCATGCTGGCGGTGGTGCTGACCGGCATGGGCAACGACGGAGCCGCCGGGGTGCGCGAGGCCAAGCAGCAGGGCGCCCAGGTGATCGCCGAGGCCGAGGAGTCGGCCGTGGTCTTCGGCATGCCGCGCGAGGCGATAGCCACCGGGGCGGTGGACCGGGTGGTGCCGCTGGAGCAGATGGTGCGCGAGATCGTCTATCGCTGTGGGGTAAAGGCGGGCTAAGGGCTAAGGGCGCAAGGCTAAGGGCCAAGCTTCCCCCTCCCCCGAGAACGTAGAACGTAGAACGGCATTTAAGGCCGTCAGGGCCGTTAAGGGGTCTGCATGCAAAAGGATGACGAACGCAACCGGGGCGAAGAGTTCCTGCAGGTTTTCAAAAAGGGGGCCGAGTTCACTCAGGATCTCCTGAAGGAGAACGAGCGGCTGCGCTTCCGTTTGCTGGAACTGGAGAACGCCGGCCTCTCCGGCGGACCGGATTCGGTGGACTCGGTGGTGAAGCGGTTGAACGAGCGGATCTCGGAACTGGAGCTGGAAAAGCAGGAGATTCTGGGCCGGATCCGGCGGATTGAGGAGGAAAACGAGGACTTCGCCGTGCGCTACGTGGAGATCGAGGAGGAGAACAGCAACCTCGCCAACCTCTACATCGCCAGCTATCAACTGCATTCCACCCTCGACTTCAAAGAGGTGCTGCAGATCATCACCGAGATCATCATCAACCTGATCGGCGCCGAAGAATTCGCCATCATGCTTCTGGACGAGAAGAGCGCGGAACTGCAGGCGGTGGCGACCGAAGGGGTGGAGCGCGAGCAGATACCGCACGTGGCACTCGGCCAGGGGGTGATCGGGCGGGTGGCCAGCTCCGGGGAGAGCCATTTCGCCGAGGACGTGCTCCGCTATCAGCGCGATTTCGAGAGCCCCATGGTCTGCATACCGCTCAAGATCAAGGAGCACGTGATCGGCGTGCTCGCCATCTACAAGCTGCTGATGCAGAAAAAGAAGTTCGCCCCGGTGGACTATGAACTCTTCACGCTTTTGGCCGGCCACGCCGCTACGGCCATCTTCAGCTCCCGGCTGTACAGCGACTCCGAGCGCAAGCTCTCGACCATCCAGGGGTTCATAGATCTCTTGACGAAATAATCGGCTTTGAGGGGGACAGGCTGCTGATGCCGGATCACAACATACTGATAATCGAGGACTCGCCCACCATGAGGCAGTTGATCGCCTT
Organism: uncultured Geobacter sp.; assembly: GCA_903925075.1. Lineage (GTDB taxonomy): Bacteria > Desulfobacterota > Desulfuromonadia > Geobacterales > Geobacteraceae > Geomonas. The sequence goes on along the minus strand of CAIYDQ010000022.1, from coordinate 28,833 downwards.
CGCCCTGAAGAGGATCAAGGGGGTCAGGATCGTGGAGGCGAGCGACGGGGTAGACGGGCTGAAAAAGCTCTCCGCCGAGCGTTTCGACCTGATCTTCACCGACATCAACATGCCGATCATGGACGGCTTGAAGCTGGTGAGCCTGGTGCGAAACGACAGCAACTACAAGACGATCCCCATCGTCGTGATCACCACCGAGGGGGCGCAGGAGGATCGGGAGCGGGCGCTGGCGCTGGGAGCCGACGACTACATCACCAAACCGATTCAGCCCACAAAGATCCTCGACGTGGCCAGGAGCCTGCTGAAGATCTAAGCGCTTTGATAATTTTTTTACGGAGGATTCGCATGGAAGAGAGGTACAACCCCAAGGGTGTTGAGGATAAGTGGCAGCGGTTGTGGGCGGAAAACGCCAGTTTCAAGGCTGTGGAGAGCGCGGAGCGGAAAAAATATTACCTCTTGGAGATGTTCCCCTACCCGTCGGGCAGGATCCACATGGGGCACGTCCGCAACTACTCGATCGGCGACGTGATCGCCCGCTTCAAGAGGATGCAGGGGTACAACGTGCTGCACCCGATGGGCTGGGACGCCTTCGGCATGCCCGCCGAGAACGCCGCCATTCAGAACAACAGCCATCCGGCCAAATGGACCTACGAGAACATCGCCTACATGCGCGGCCAGCTGAAGAGGCTGGGTCTTTCCTACGACTGGGAGCGGGAACTCGCCACCTGCGACCTGGACTACTACAAGTGGGAGCAGAGGATCTTCCTGGAGATGTACCAAAAGGGGCTCGCCTACAAGAAGGTCTCGGCGGTGAACTGGTGCCCCAAGTGCGAGACGGTGCTCGCCAACGAGCAGGTGGAGGACGGCTGCTGCTGGCGCTGCGACAGCCAGGTGGCGCAAAAAGAGCTGGAGCAGTGGTCCTTCAAGATCACCAACTACGCCCAGGAGCTGCTGGACGACACCTATAAGCTCTCCGACGGCTGGCCGGAGCGGGTGCTGACCATGCAGCGCAACTGGATCGGGCGCTCGGTCGGCTGCGAGATCGACTTTCCGCTGGAGGGGGGGCTCGCCAAGATCCGGGTCTTCACCACCAGGCAGGACACCCTGTTCGGCGCCACCTTCATGTCCCTGGCCGCCGAACACCCGCTGGCCCTGCAACTCGCCACCCCCGAGCAGCGTCCGCAGGTCGAGGCCTTCATCGAAAAGGTGAAGAGGACCGACCGCATCAAGCGCTCCGCCGAGGACCTGGAGAAAGAGGGGGTCTTCACCGGTGCCTACTGCGTCAACCCCCTGACCAACGTCAAGATGCCGATCTTCCTGGCCAACTTCGTGCTGATGGACTACGGCACCGGCGCGGTCATGGCGGTGCCGACCCACGACCAGCGCGACTTCGAGTTCGCGCGCAAGTACGACCTCCCCATGACGCTGGTGATCGCGCCCGAAGGGGAGCGCCTGGAGCCCGCCGCCATGAGCGAGGCCTTTACCGGCGAGGGGACCATGGTCAACTCCGGCCGCTTCGACGGCATGGCCAACACCGACGCCAAGGAGGCGATCGCCGATTTCCTGGAGGGCGAGGGGATCGGCAAGAAGACGATCAACTTCCGGCTGCGCGACTGGGGGATCTCCCGTCAGCGCTACTGGGGCAACCCGATTCCGGTGATCAACTGCGACCTGTGCGGCGTGGTCGCCGTGCCCGTGCAGGACCTGCCGGTGGTGCTCCCCATGGACGCCGCCTTCACCGGCGAGGGGGGCAACCCGCTGGCCAAGGTGGAGAGCTTCGTCAACTGCACCTGCCCGCAGTGCGGCGAGGCCGCCAGCCGCGAAACCGACACCATGGACACCTTCGTGCAGTCCTCCTGGTATTTCCTGCGTTACTGCTCGCCCAAGTTCGAGTCCGGCCCGCTCGACCGGGAGAAGGTCGAGGCCTGGATGCCGGTGGACCAGTACATAGGGGGGATCGAGCACGCGGTCATGCACCTTTTGTACGCCCGCTTCTTCACCAAGGTGCTGCGCGATCTGGGCTATTGCGACATAAACGAGCCTTTCTCCAACCTCTTGACCCAGGGGATGGTGATCAAGGACGGCTCCAAGATGAGCAAGTCCAAGGGGAACGTGGTCGATCCCAACGGGCTGATCGATCGTTACGGCGCGGACACGGCGCGGCTCTTCTCGCTGTTCGCGGCCCCTCCCGAGAAGGATCTCGACTGGAGCGACCAGGGGGTCGACGGCAGCTACCGCTTCCTGAACCGCGTCTGGCGGCTGGTCTACGAAGCGCTCCCCTACATCGAGGGGGCGGGCGCGCCCGATCCGGCCAAGCTCAGCGCCGAGGGGAAGAGCCTCAGGCGCGCGGTGCACAAGACCATCAAGAAGGTGACCGAGGACATCGAGGACCGCTTCCATTTCAACACCGCCATCGCCGCGGTCATGGAGCTGGTCAACGCACTGCAGGCGTTCGGCGGCAAGGGCGCTCCGGAAAACGTGGCCGTGGTGCGCGAGGCGGTGGAGTCCGTCGTGCGGCTTTTGGCCCCCTTCGTGCCGCACTTCGCGGGCGAGCTGTGGGCCGAGCTTGGTTACCAGGGGATACTGGAAGAGGCCGGCTGGCCCGGTTACGACGCCGAGGCCACCCTTGACGAGGAACTGACCGTAGTGATCCAGGTTAACGGCAAGCTGAGAAGCAAGCTGTTGGTGGCGCCCGACGTCCAGGAAGAGACCGTGAAGGCCCAGGCGCTGGCCGACGAGAAAGTGCAGCAGTTTCTGGAAGGAAAGAGCGTCAAGAAAGTGGTCTACGTCGCCGGCAAGTTGGTCAATATCGTTGTTGGCTAAGATTCAGGGGAGTATCGACAGGTGATTTTGAAAAAGGGCCTCCAGGTGAAAACCTCATTGTTGGCGCTGGCGCTGCTCGCGCTGACGTTGCTGATCGGCGGTTGCGGCTATCGACCGCTGGCCAAGCGCGGGCCGCTGGACGAGGCCAATGGGGTTAACGTCGTCATGTTCGTCAACCAGAGCTATCGCCCCGGCGTGTCGGAGCTGTTGGCCCGCAATCTGGTGGACGAGTTGGCCCTGCGTAGCGGAGGGAAGGTGCTGCCGGACGACCAGGCCCAATTGGAGCTGACCGGCACCGTCCTCTCCTACACCCTGGTCCCCATTTCCTACACCAAGCTCGACACCATCAGGGAGTACAAGAGCGTGCTCGCCGTGCAGGCGACCCTGCTGGAGCGCCAGACCCGGAAGGTGCTCTGGAAGGGGGATCTCACCGAAGAGCAGGCCTTTCCGGTGAACCCGAACATCGCCCTGCAGCAAAATTCCGAGCAGGCTGCCATCGCCAAGGCTTGCCGCAGGCTCTCCCAAGAGATCTGGCGAAAGATCGGCGAGCGTTTCTAGCAAGGCAAGGGAGAATCGATGAAGCCGGAGGAGTTCAATAGGGCGGTGGAAAGGGGGGAGCTCGCTCCCCTTTACCTTTTGTACGGCGACGAGCCGTATCTGGTGGAACGCGCGGTTAAACGGCTACTGGAGCGCGCCGTGGACCCGGGTTTTCGCGACTTCAACCTGAACGTCTTCTACGGCAACGAGTGCAAGGGTGAGGAGGTGTTCGGCGCCGCCCAGACCCTGCCGATGTTCGCCGAGCGCCGGGTCGTCCTGGTGAAGAAGGGGGGAGAGCTGTCGGCCGGCGCCATGGAGGTGCTGCTTTCCTATCTGCAGGACCCCTCGCCCGGGACCTGTCTGGTGCTGCAGGCGGAAAAGATCGACGGCCGCAAGAAGTTCTTCGCCGAGTTCAAAAAGCGCGGCGAACTGGTCGAGTTCAAGCGCCCCTATGAGAACCAACTCGGCCCCTACGTGCGCGACGAGGTGCGGGCGGCCGGGAAGAAGATAGACGGTGCAGCAGCCGAACTGCTCGCCTACCTGGTGGGAAACAACCTGCAGGAACTGGTCTCGCAGATCGAGAAGCTTTGCACCTACTGCGGCAAGAAGGAGACGATCGGCGTCGCAGAGGTAAAGGCCATCGTCTCCGACACCAAGGTGGAGAACGTTTTCGAGTTCACCGACGCCCTGGGGTGCAAGGATGCCGGCAAGTCGCTGGCCATGCTGACCTCGCTTTTGCGCGACGGCGAGGCGCCGCTGCGCATCCTGGGCGCGGTGGCGCGTCATTTCCGGCAGCTCTGGCAGGTGCGGGAAATGCTGGACCGCAAGGTCCCTTCGTCCGAGCTGGCCAAGGCCTCGGGGATCAATCCCTATTTTCTGAAAAAGGTGGTGGACCAGGCGCGCAACTATCCGGTCGGGCAGTTGCAGCTCGTTTTCGAGCGGATGTTGGAGCTGGATACGGCGTTCAAGTCCGGGGGGATGGCCGACGCGCTCTTCGAGCGCTTCGTGATGGACGCCTGCAAGAAATAGCAACAAAGTCCAGAGATAAAGTCCAGATAAAGTCCAAGACAGCGTGAGACCGCAGTTTCGATCACTTGGTCTTGGTTTGCCAACGAAGAAAGGGAGTCCCCATGACGGGGGTTCCCTTTTTTACTACCGTCTTCAATCGCCGCTGCTATTAAGCCAGGGTGTTTACCAGCTTGGTGAGGCGGGAAACGTTCCTGGAAGCGTTCGAGGAGTGGATGATCCCCTTGGTTGCTGCGCCGTCGATCACCGGGATGGCAAGCGCCAGGGCGTTCTTGGCTGCCGCCGGATCCTTGGTGGCCACCGCTTCGCGGACGCGCTTTATGAAGGTGCGCAGGGTGGAGCGGACATGCTTGTTGCGGTCCGTTTTCTTCTCCGTCTGCTTAATCCTTTTGATTGCCGATTTATGATTTGCCAAACTGCACCTCCGTTTATTTATAAGTAGAGCTTTGATTTTTCGAAAGTAGGATTTATACCACTCGCGCCCAAGGGTGTCAAGAAAAATACGCCGCGGCGGCAAAAAGCCGGAGGGGCGTCACGGACCCAGCAACATAGCACCGTTTCGGCGTCGACGCCAGCTTTTTCTGTCGTGGAATATCACCGCGCAGGAAATATATTGACATATGGAAAATTGAATACTATCTTCACCCGGAGAAGATTATCTGTTCGTAATCGGTTCGGCCATGCCGGAGCAGGAGGAAGCTATGCAAAAGGAAGGTAAAAGAGATTTCGACGCCGCCGCTGCCGGTTGGGACGAGCCGCGTCGCGTTAAGCTGGCCCGGGAGGTTGTGGCGGCTGTCTGCCGCGAAATCCCCCTCAACCCGGAGATGGCCGCTCTCGATTACGGTTGCGGCACCGGCCTGGTGACGCTCGGTCTGCAGCCGTTCGTCCGGCGGATCACCGGCGCCGACAGCTCGCAGGGGATGCTGGACGCGCTGAACGGCAAGCTCGCTCCCCGCGGCATCGGCAACGTCGACACTCAATTGATCGACCTCGAACAGCGGCAACGCCTCGACGGCCGCTACGACCTGATCGTCAGCAGCATGACCCTGCACCACGTGCAGGACGTGGCGGCGCTGATCGGCTCGCTGGCGTCTCTGCTCAACCCCGGCGGTTGGCTCGCGCTGGCGGACCTGGAAAGCGAGGATGGCGGCTTTCACGAAGACCGGACCGGCGTTTTTCACGAGGGTTTCGACAGAGAGTTCCTCCCCTCGGTTTTCCGCGGCCTCGCCCTGACCCACATCGGCGTGACGGCGGCCGGGGCCATGGAAAAAACGGACTCGTCGGGAGCGCCTCGCCGCTATCCGGTGCTGCTATGGGTGGCGAAAAAAGAGATGGAGTAAAGCCGAGTATCTGGTGCTGAATAAGCAAAATCTGCGTTGGTACGGGGGATCTAATGCCGATTTTTGAGTACGTCTGCGTATCGTGCGGCCGCCGCTTTGAGAAACTGTTGAAGGCCGGCGTAACGGACAATCCCGACTGTCCGGTGTGCGGCTCCGCCGAAGTCAACAAACAGTTGTCAACATTTTCAGCAGGCGCCTCGTCCTCAGCCGATTGTCCCAGCAGCGGCGGCTGAAAGTTCTAGAGATGCCGGTTCGGCATCCTCAGGTTGTACCAGGCTGAAAACCGTAGCTCTCGTCGAGGTGCTGAAATGGAGTGCGACATCCTGGCCTGCTGCCATTTCGTCAGCGAAAATCTGGCTAAATTCCCGAAAACGTCCGAGTACGTGAAAAGCAGGCTCTGTTTCGGCGACTACGAGAAGTGCAACAGGCATAGGACGTATCTGGGATTCGGCGTGGAGGACATCCCCTTCGATTTCGATCTCAGCGACACCGAGAACATGCACAAAATCCGAGAATGCTTGCAGAACAAGGCGACTGCCTGCAAATGAGCCGGCATAGTCGCTTAGCATTCACTTATTGCGCCGCGAGGACCATGATGAAAAACCTGCTCAGCTACCCGATTCTGATGCCGATCGCGCTGCTGCTCGGCCTGGCGCCCTATTATCCTCAACCGCACGTCGTGGAAAAGCTCAAGATGCTGTTGGCCGGCACGCTGCAAAAGCCGATCGACGTCTTCGACTTGTGCTGGCACGCCTGGCCTTTCGCGCTGCTCGCCTTGCGGATGTTGTTGGATCTGCGTCTGAAATTGAAGCAAGGGTAATTATTTCTGATGATAATCAGGCGCAGCATCGACGAAACGCTGTGGCGGCAGTTGTCGCAGTCCACCGGCAGCAGTAAGGAAAGGGAGGTAACTCATGCAAACGAAAATCGTCGTTGTCGGCGCCAATGCCGCCGGGGCCAAGGCGGCCTCGAAGGCGAAGCGTCTCAACCCTCAAGCTGAAATAACCCTGATCGACCGGGGACATTTCATCTCGTACGGCGCCTGCGGCATCCCGTACTACGTGTCGGGCGGAGTGGCGGAGGTGAACGAGTTGATGAGCACCCCGGTCGGCGTGCTGCGCGACGCGAATTTCTTCAAGAAGGTGAAAGGGGTCGCGGTCAGGACCGACACCGAGGTCCTCGGCATCGACCGGGAGGCCAAGGTCCTGCACCTGCTGGACCAGGGAAGCGCCGGGCCATCCTCCATCCCCTACGACCGGTTGATCCTCGCCACCGGCAGCCTGCCGCTCGTCCCCAAACTGGCCAACGTCGATCTGACCAACATCCTGACCGTCAAATCGCTGGAGGATGCGCAACTGCTGAAAGGCCTGGCCATCTCCGGCGACTCGGCCTGCATCGTGGGCGGCGGGCTGATCGGGCTGGAGATCGCCGAGGCCCTGCAGCAAAAGGGGATGCGGGTGACGCTGATCGAGATGCGCGAGCAACTGCTGCCCGGCATCCTGGACGCCGAGATGGCTGCCCTCGTGGAAAAACACGTCAGGCAACAGGGGGTGACCGTCCTCACCGACTGCAAGGTCACCGGTTTCGCCGGCAAGGGCGCCGTCGAAGCGGTGCTGGCCGGCGAGCGGAAGCTCTCGGCTGATCTGGTGGTCCTCGCCCCGGGGGTCGTCCCCAACGTGGCGCTGGCCCGCGCCGCCGGCCTCGACATCGGCGCTACCGGCGCCATTGCCGTCGACGCCGCCCAAGCCACCAGCGATCCCGACATCTACGCCTGCGGAGACTGCTGCGAAACCACCCACCTGGTCACCGGGAAAAAGGTCCACATCCCCTTGGGGAGCACGGCCAACAAGCAGGGGCGGGTGGCCGGCATCAACGCGGCGGGGGGGCAGGCGAGTTTCGCGGGCGTCATCGGCACCAGCATTCTCAAGGTGTTCCGCCTGAACGCGGGGAAAACCGGCCTGAGCGAAACCGAGGCGCGGGCCGAGGGGTACGACGTGGAGACGGTCATCTCGCCCGCGCACGACAGGGCCCACTTCTTTCCCGGCGCCAAGCCGATCGTGCTGAAGCTGGTCGCGGAGCGGAGCACCGGGAGAATCCTGGGGCTGCAGGCCGCGGGCGAAGGGTGCGTCGACAAGAGGCTCGACGCCGCCGCGACCGCCATCACCTTCAAGGCCACGGCCGAACAGATGTCCCAGCTGGATCTGGCCTACGCACCCCCCTACGCGGCGGCCATGGACAACCTGATCGTGGCGGCCGACATCATGAAGAACAAGCTGAACGGCCAGGCCCGGGGCATCTCGGCCCGCGAGGTGAAACTGAGACTGGAGAGGGAGGACGATTTCATCCTGCTCGACGTCAGATCGCCGGCGGAGCACGCGGAGTCGGGGATAGAGGGGGCGAGGCTGATCCCGTTGGGGATGCTGCGGGAAAGGTTGCACGAGCTTCCCGCGGACAAGGAGATCGTCGCCTTTTGCAAGATCAGCCTCAGGGGGTACGAAGCGCAGCGCATCCTGGACGCGGCCGGCTTTGCAAACGTGAAGTTCATGGACGGCGGCATGCTCGCCTGGCCCTATCCGGTCCGGTCCTGACGACGCCGCACTCTCGACCCCGACAGGCAACTTGCCCAACAGGAGGCTGAAGATGAAAGAGGTTAAGAGGATAATCGCGCTTACCGTTGCCCTGGCCTTGCTGCCGGTGCTGGCCTTGGCTGCGGAGGCGGCCAACGGTTGCCTGGCATGCCACGGCGACGGCGTCAAGATGGCGAAGCTGGGCTTTGCCCACTTTGCCGTAACCCAGAAGGAAGTGGAGGCGCAAAGCGGCATGCAGGCCGACTGCAACCAGTGTCACCTGGGAAACCCGGACGCGGCCGACAAGGAAAAGGCGCATCAGGGACTGGCGCGCTTGCTGGTGGTGCGCAAGAAGGGGCTGGCAGCCGACCTCGCCACGCCGCGCGCGTATCCGCTGCAATACGGCAGCAACCCGATGAACAAGCTGTACGTGGCAACCGACAGGGACGGCAAGAAAACCAGGGACGCCGACGTGGCGGCGGTATCCTGGCACGACAAGCGGACCGACACCCTTACCCAGGATTTCGCCGTCCTGCGGAAGACCTGCGGCGCCTGCCATCCGCAGCAGTTCGAGGAGTTCAGCAAAAGCGCCATGGGGACCAACGAAAAGCAGATGCAGTACAAGGGGTGGACCGACGGGAAACGCGGACCTCACAACTGCGGCGCCTGGTTCGACGGCAATTTCGATCTGATGCAGGCCAACACCGGGCTGCCGATGTCGAAGCAGGGGCAGGCCATCAACCAGAAGGCCTGCAACACCTGCCACGTCGGCTGCCTTGACTGCCATTTCGACCCGCAGCCCAAGCATCCCGGCGACCCGTCCCTGGGGAGCCACACCTTCGTCAAGACGCCTTCGTCCATGAGCTGCTACGGCAACGGGCGCGCCTCGATCTGCCATGCCGGACCCGAGGACCGCCGTCGCGGCGCCGGCTATTTCGGCGGCTCCTTCTCCTTCCCCGAAGGCAACGAGCCGGATGTCCACCTGAAGGCCAAGGTCGGTTGCCTCGATTGCCATGAAAGCACCAAGACCGACAAGTCGCTGGGGCACGGCACGATCAAGCGCCAGGCCAGGGATTCCTGCGCGCGCTGCCACCAGAAGGCGGTGCAAAGCCATGCGGCGTCGGCTCACAAGCGTCTGTCCTGCGAGGCGTGCCACATCCAGAAGGTCGCCGGCTACCAGGGAACCTATTGGGGGCCCGGCAAGATCGCCGGAGCCGAGACCTCCTTCTTCAAGTTCAAGGCGTACTACGGGATCATGCCGGAGCCGATCCTGATCCGAGACCAGAAGGGTCGCTGGATACCGGTCAAGCCGTTTCCGATGGCGGTGATGAATCAGCTTGCCTCCCCCTTCGCCAAGGGGCTGCACTGGCGCTTTCCGGCCGATCTCCCGGATCTGCAGCGCACCGACGACGCCTGGGGCTACACCGGCCTGCATGGCGGCATGCCGGAAAACAACCAGGCGCTTACCTGGTTGCAAATCGACAAGATGTCCCACAAGCTCGGTAAAGCGCGCTCCTGCGATTCGTGCCATGGCGACGCGGACGGCCGTCAGCTGCAGAACGTGACCTGGGAATACGGCGATCCGGGTGCCGCTCCCTTCAACGGGTCCCACCGGGTGATAGCCGACCGCACCGGGCTGTACGTCCGCGACATCAAGGCGCTGGACCAGATTGTGCTGGAAAAGGGGTACAAGCTCTCCGCCTTCGCTCCGTGGATCTACCTGAAGGACGTCTGGCAGATCAAGGGTGATTTCTCGTTGCCGAGGCTGAAAGACCGGGCTGCGTATGAAAAGATGCAGCGCGATCCTGCTGCCGCCAGAGAGGCGGGATTGACGCACAAGTAGCCAGGCAAGCCGGTTGGCGGGTAGCGCTCCCCGGCCCTCCTTGACAGGAGAGGCTCGGGGAGCGCTGTCGTTGCAGGTAGGGAAACGCGACACCGAAACGCGCGGGAGGGAATCTATTGCTCCCCCGCCGAGGTCTACCTCTGAAAGTCAACCTGTCTTGGCCGATCCTGCCGCGCTCCCAGCGCGCTCGTCAACTCCCGAAATTCCCTGTCGTCCAGACGCACCGGCTGCATGAGCGCGTGCGCCGCAAGCCTCCTGGGGTTGTCGATCCAATTCCGCAGTCGCTCCGGCGTCCAGCGCCCGCCTCCCGGAAAATCCGCCGGATAGAACTCGGTCAAAAGCCCAGAGAGGTTCGGCCCGATCTCGCCCCCCCCCAACAACCCCTGCCGCTCGGTGAGCGCGCGGTGGCACGCTCCACACTTGCCGCTGAAAACGTCCCTCGACTGCCCCGGCGAGCTGAGGAAATGCACGGTGAGCGGACGCTCCCGCCGCTTCTCGCCCGCGTTCCTGCCGCCGGCAAAGACCGCGTTGACCAGGGGGGTGATCCGGGTTTCGTCCAGCCGGAAGTCGGGCATCCCCTGGGCGGGGAATTTGACGGCGTCGGCCACCTCCGCGGCGGGCTTGGTCGCCAGCAAGGCGTCCAGCGATGCGGCGAAGCTGTTGCCGCGGCCGCCGCTTACGTGGCAGCGGCGGCAGGCAAGCTGCTCCATCAGGCGCTCTCCCTCCTTGACGACCGCCGTGTTTCCCAAGGTGAAGCCGGCATAGCGGCCGGCAATCAGCAACTGGTGGGCGATGTTCTTGCGGGCCGAGGCGGCGTTGCCGCGGTGGCATCCGGTGCACGAGCCTTGGTCGGCGTAGTGGAGCGCATGGCAAGCCAGGCAGGCGGGGCGCGGCTTCGCCGCCGCGCCGGCCGGAGCGGCGCACAGGCAAAGGAGCATGGCTAGAGAGGCAAGGCGAGCGACCAATTCTTCCCCCGGAAAAACAGCGCCACGATGGTCAGGGCGACGATGGCGCAAAAGACGCAGACGGCCAGCAGGTTCACCCAGCGCTGCTCGGGCGCGAACCAGCGCGCGCGAGGCAGGTGAGAGCTGCCGGGGAGCCAGGGGAGCAACAGGAACAGCAAGCCCAAGAGCATCACCGGGTAGATCGCCAGGCGCGAGTAGCTGACCAGTTCCTGTATCCAGAGCAGGAACCAGGCGGACTTGACCGGATTGGGCGTCAGCGCGGGATTGGCGGCCAGCTGCAAGGGTGCCGGGACGAAGCGCGCCAGGACCAGCAGGCAGGCGGCGAAGAGCAGCAGGCTGCGCGTGATCAGCCGGAAAAAACGCGGGGAGCTTTTGACGAATCCTCGTTTCATAGGTAAGGGAGCACCCCCTTGTTCTTTCTCACCCGGTAGAAGTGCAGAAGGCTCAGAAAGAGCATCGCCAGCGGCGTCATGGCGACGTGCAGGGCGTAGAAGCGCAGCAGCGACAGGGGCTGGCCCACGCCGTCGGGCACCAGCAGCGCCTGCAGGAAGCCGCCGCCGGGGAAGGCGCTCAAAAGTTCCATGCCGGTCTGGGTCGCCCAGTAGGCGAGCTGGTCGAAAGGGAGCAGATAGCCGGTGTACCCCTCGAAAACCGCCAGGCAGAGGAGCAGGAAGCCGATCACCCAGTTGAGCTGCCGGGGGCGGCGGTAGGCGCCGGTCAGGATCACCCGCAGCGTGTGCAGGAAGATCAGCGCCAACAAGGCGTGCGAAGTCAGCCGGTGCAGGCTGCGCAGGTACATGCCGCCCGGCACGTTGGATTCAAGGAACAGGATCGAGCCGAAGGCGCGCTCGGGGGTGGGCTGGTAATAGACGAGCAGCAGCAGGCCGGAGGCGAGCATCAGCAAAAAGGCGCTGAAGGCGAGCCCTCCCAGGCAGAAGGTGTAGCGGATGGCCAGGTTGCGCTCGATCACCACCCGCGGAAAAAGATGCTTGAGAAAATCCTGGATCATGCTGTCAGCACCTCGATCAGGTCGCCGCGTTGCGCGGTTTTCAGCCGCCTGAGCGGCCGGTCAGCCGGCCCTTTGAGCACGTTTCCCCGCCGGTCGAACAGGCTGCCGTGGCAGGGGCAGGAGAGCTGTTGGTCGCCGACGTTGACCGTGCATCCCAAGTGCGTGCAGACGAGGCTCAAGGCGTAGATCTCCTCCCCGGAGCGCACCAGCGCGACGCGCGCCTCGCGGTAGACCAGCGCGCCCTGCATGGGGATCTCCGCCTTCCGCACGCTGATCAGCGCCCGGGTTTTGCGCGCCGCGCGCGGAGTCAGGTAGCTCCAGAGCAGCGGCCCCGCGCCCAAAAACAGCGCTAGCGTCGTGAAGAAGGTTCGACGCGATTGAGTAATGTCTGCCATTTTTCGATGTACGCCTTTGTGTAGGCCGGCCCCTTGCCGCTCAGGCGCAGGTAGCGCTCGGCCGCCATGAAATTGCCGTTGACCACCCTTTGCCCGTCCTGTGCCCAGAACGACTCCAACCCCATGCCGTCCTTCTTCAGGTTGTAGATCCGCTGCGACGGCGGTTCCAGCAGGAAGCGGCGCGGGTTGTCGTGGCACCCCTCGCAGGTCGGCGTTCCCCTTTGCACGGTGTGCGGAAAGAACGCCCGCCACTCGGCCGCCAGCAGGACGTTTTCCTCGCCGAAGCTGCGCGCCGACTGGACGTCGGTGTAATAGGCGATGAACTGAGGCCGGATCGGGCTGAGCCTCCCGGCCCGGTTGAAGCCAAGCGGCGGCGCGTCCTGCATCCTCAGGTAGGCGCTGCGCAGGTATTCGGCGCTCGGGCCGGGCTTCAGGTCGAAATCCTCCTTGAGCGCGGGATCGCGCAAGCGCAGGAAGAAGCTGCCGTATTCCTGCGCCGCCCAGGCGGAGTGGCAGGCGTAGCATTCCAGCCGCTCCAGATGGGCCGCGATGCGGTGCTCGACCACCTTGTCGGACGGCTTGTGGCAATCCCGGCAACTCTTCGACGACTTCCCTCCCTTGATCAGGCTGGCCATGGAGTGGCAGTCGCCGCACCCCATGCCGGCCCGGTAGTGCACGTCCGGCAGCATCTTCAGGAAGGTCTCGCCGTTTACCGCCAGCCCGCGCTGGAAGCGCATGTTGTCCTCGCGCGGCGCCCGGCCCGAATAATCCCAGCCGGTGTAATACCCCTTGTGGCAACCCTGGCAGGCGGCCGTGGTCGGCTTGGCGATGGCGTGCGCGTCGCCGTGGCAGTCGAGGCAGCCCCGCAGGTGGCAGGAGGCGCAGTTCTTGTCGAAGAAGGCACCGTCCATCTTGCCGTAGCTGCGCTGCACGAACTGCCGCTCGCCGCTGCGCCTCCCCATGGCGCCGTCGAAGATCGCCTGGTAGCCCCGGTGGCAGCCGACGCAGCCGGCGGCGCGGTTTTCGACGCCGGCCGGGTTGCTGAACGCTCCTCCCTCCCGGTGGCAGGCAGAGCAGCTCAGGGCGCGGTGAGCCGCGGCCCCGCGCTTTGCCGCAGCCGCTTTCCTTGGAGTCAGGGCGGCAGCATTCTCTGTGGCTATGGAAGCCGCGCTCCCTGTCCCTATGGAAGCCGTGAGGCCGGCCGCGGTTAAGCTAGCGGCCAGACAGCAAACGGCGATGCAGCGCATCGGCCAACACACGATAATCGAGTCCTTTCCGGTAGATCCGGTCGCTTGACACGCTGTGGCAGGGAAGGCAGAGGTTTACCGAAAGCGCCCGCTTCACCTCGGCCCCGTTCAGCGGCCGGGAGTTTTCGCGGGTGATGGCCGAAAAGGCCCGAACCTTGCCGCGCTCCATGGTCAGGAAGCCGTCCAGCGGCTTGTTGTCGGCATGCTCGCAGAGCAGCGTCCCCCGGATGTTTGCCCCTTCCACCACGTGCTGGCCGAAGCCGAGGAAGGCCGGGTTGCCGTGGCACTCGGCGCAGCCGATCGCCTGTTTGCCGGTGTTGTGCGAGTAGAAAGGGGCGAAGCGCAACTGCTGCTTCCCCTTGAAGCGCGAGACGTATTCGGTCCTGGAGTTGCGGCCGTCGGCCTCGGTGACGGTGACAAAGGTCTGGCAGCCGGGGGTGACCGGCGAGATGCGGCCCCGCTGGTTGACGGCCAGCGGGAACGGGTAGAGCATGCGGTAATCCTCCGTTTCGCTGAAGGCGCCCGGCGTGTCGCTTCCCTTGATGAAATCCCTGCTGCTGCCGCGCTTGTCGTAGGTGGTGTGGCAGCCGTAGCACTGCACCGCGGTGCGCGAGTGGCAGCTGTAGCACTCCAGCCGGCCATGCCCCGCGACCGTGTGCGCCGGCGTGCCGGTGATCACCGCGCTTTTGTGCAGCCTGCCGCTTTTTTTACCGAGCAACCATACGGCATCGTCGCGGAAAAAGACATTGGAATAGCTTCTCCCCTTGGCCGTCTGGATCATTTTCATGCCCAAGCTCATCGGCTGCGGGTAGGAGCGCGACTCGCGCAGCACCTCGTCGTTTTCCCGCCGAATGGTCCGGTAGCCGGGAGTGGCCTGGCCGCTGCCGTGGCAATCCTCGCAGGAGATTTCCGTCTGCCGGTACATGTTGCCGTAGGCGAAGCCGTCTCCCATCACGTCGCGCGAGGTGTGGCAGTCGATGCACTCCAGTCCGGCGGCGAAGTGGACGTCGGGTGCTATGTGCACCAGGCTGCGGCCGCCGCTCGCCGCTTCCGGCCCGGCTTCGCCTTTCCTGGTCGGCACAAGGGCGTTGTTGCCGTCGTAGAGCCCCTGGTAGGAATAGGCGATGCGGCCGGAGCGGCTGTGGCAGCGCGAGCAGGTGGCCGTGTCCGGCAGCGCCGCCATGGCGTGGGACGCTGAGTGGCCGACCTTCCCCTGCATACCGCGATCCTTCCCCTGATAGCTGCCGGCGTCGTTCCAGGGAAAGTGGCAGGCGGCGCAGCCGGCCGCGTGGGTGGCGCTGAAGGACTCCGTGTTGGCGACCCCTATGTGGCAGCGTGAGCAGAATTTTCGATACAGTTCCCCCGACAGGTTGTCGAGCTCCGCCACCGGCGCCGGCTCAATCGGCTTGCCCGCCGGGTCGAAGACCTTTTCCCCCTGCGCCGTGTAGTGCTTGCCGTCCTCCCCTTCCCAGGTGAGTTGGATGTTGCGGATCATGCCGGCGTTGGTCTGCATGATGGTGGACTTGACCCGCTCCAATTGGTATCGATGGCAACGGCCGCAGGTGTCGGTCCAGTTCTGCGGGGCCGAGGGATTCGCGGGTCCGGCCAGGGCGCGGTGCGCCGATGCCTGGTCCGTCGTGGCGTCGTCGCCGCCGTGGCAGGAAACGCAGGAGTGGTGGCTGGCGGAAGCGGGTTCGAGGCGCTGATGGCAGGACTCGCAGCGGGAGGCGGCGGAAGTCGCGGACTGGCAGCCTTGCAGGCACAGGCAGGGCGCGAACAGGCCCAGCAGGAGGACGAGGGCGATCGCGGAAAGCTTGCTGGGGTAGTTGTGCATCGGTTTTCCCGCGTTTGATTAGAACAAGACCGATTTCGGGTTGTTCACTCTTCTAAGGGAGCCCGATCAAGGGGGCTGGGCAGCGGCCCCCTCGATCGGTGCGGACGGCTGTCAGCAGCCGGCCGCCTCTTTCTTTCCCTTCTTGGCGGTTTTTGCCGCATCTTTCTTGACTTCTGCCTTTTTAGCTTTCTTCTCTTTTTTCTCTTTCTTCGGGGCGGTCTTTTCGGCGGCCGGCGCCTCTTCTTTTTTCTCTTCAGCCAGTACCACGGCGGCGAAACTCAGGGACATCAGGGCAGCTACCAACACAGTTGCGATTCTTTTCATCTCGTACTCTCCTTTTCTGGGGATTATGCCCGGAATGACCGGACATTTAGGATAAATGGCTCAACTGGCCCGCGTACACAAAGGAAAGACGAATGATGAGCCCGCCCGCCAGCACCATGAGGGCGCTGACATTCA
Source organism: uncultured Geobacter sp. (assembly GCA_903925075.1). GTDB lineage: Bacteria > Desulfobacterota > Desulfuromonadia > Geobacterales > Geobacteraceae > Geomonas. The sequence continues at coordinate 12,788 of CAIYDQ010000022.1, read as the reverse complement.
TCTTCATCAAGGCGACCGGGGTCAGTTCCTCTCCGTGGTCTTCGTGCACTTCCAGGTATTTCATCACCAGCGCGATCGGCAGGACTATCAGCAGCAGCAACATGCCGATGCCGTACCAGAAATAGTCGTGGTTGAAGGTGAAAAACGGCATGATCGATTCGCGGTGCGCCCCCGACGAGGTGTACTGCCCGTAGAAAAACAGCGGCAGCATGACCATCTCCGCCAGCACCAGCCAGATGTCCACCTTGGTGAAGAACAGCTTGGCCTTCTTTTGCTGCGCGATCATGATCATGAACGCGGCTCCGGCCGACATGGCGGAGGTAAGGAACAGGACCGGCAGAATGGCCGAGTTCCACAGGGGACGGGCGACGAAGGAACTGAGCAGCACCCCCGTGTACACCCCTATGAAGATGCCCATGCCGAAATTGAGGGCGGCAAGCTGCAACTTGAATCGCTGCAATTTCTCCGACCATCGTATCAACGCGGGAATGAGGAGATAGCGTCTGTTGGGCGCCGGCAACGTGGCCAGCGCGAACAGGATGCTGACCGGATAAAAGACCAGCAGCCCCCAGGAGCCCCACGACATGGGGGAGAGGGGCTGGACCGTCAGGTAAAACCAGAAGACGTTGAGCTTTCGCTCCAGGTCCATGAAGATGAACAGCATGCCGATGGTCAAGATGACCGGGACGTAGATCGGGGCGGTAATGGCGGCCCGGTCCCCTTCGGCCAGTTTCCCCCCCTTGCGCACGTGCAGTATGGAGGTCATGATCGCCAGCCCGGCCGAGAGTCCTCCTAAAAAAAGGTACAGGGAGACGCGCCAGTCCCAGACGTGGAGATGGGGCGAGGTCATAGCGTTTGCACCGGTTATGGTAAGTTCCATGCTCAAGGCTCCTATTCGGGTTTGCTGAATTTCTTTACGTAATACACCCGCGGCTTGGTGCCCGCGCTTTCCAGCAGCACCTCGTGGTGGTTCTCGCGCAGCGCCCGGCTCACGTTGCTTCTCGGGTCGTCCAGGTCTCCGAAAATCCTCGATTTGCCGATGCAGGTGGCGACGCAGGCAGGCTCCTTGCCTTCCTTGATGCGATGCTCGCAGAAGGTGCACTTGTCGGCATAGCCCTTTTCCTCGTTTATGTAGCGCGCGTCGTAAGGGCAGGCCGCCAGGCACGACTTGCAGCCGACACAGCGGTTTTTTCTCAAAAGCACCAGACCGTCTTCCTTGCGCTTATAGGAGGCGCCCGTGGGGCAGTTGTAGACGCAAGGGGGGTTGTCGCAGTGGTTGCAAAGCTCCGAACGCAGCTCCATTCGCAGCAGGGGATACGTCCCCTCGGTGCTCTCCACGACCCGGGTCCTGAATTGCTCGGGAGGCACCTCGTTTTCCTTCTTGCAGGCGACTACGCACGCCATGCACGCGACGCAGCGTCGCTGATCTATGACCATCGCGTACTTAGGCATCGATAAACTCCTTGTTGATGCGGACGAAATTCACCCTCATTCCGGTTCCTCCGCAGATCGGATCGACTGCGTAGCGTGTGACCAGCCCCTGGTCGTCGGCGCCCTTTTGGAAAGCCTTCTTCAGCGCTTTGCTCTTGGTGCCAAAACCGTGAATCATGTAGACGCAGTCTTCCCTGATGCGCTCGGTCACTTTGGCCTTGATCGGGTTGCTCCTGGCGCCGTCCTGGTTCACCAGCGTCACATAGTTGCCGTCGGCAAGCCCCATTTCCTTCGCTATGCCGGCGTTTACCCAGACCACGTTTTCCGGGCAAAGCTCGTGCAGCTCCGGGTTGTTGGTGGTCCGGCTGAAGGTGTGAACCGCGTGCCGGCCGTAGATCAGGCGGAATTCCCCTCCTTTTGGCCGCTGGTGCTGCGTGTACTGCGGGACGGGATCGAACCCCTTTTCCTTCAACTCGCCGCTGTAGAGCTCGATCTTGCCGGATTTGGTCTTGAACACCGGCGGATTGGAGGCGGTGATGAAGGGGGCGGCGGTATCCGCAATGGTGATGGTGCCCAGTTTTTTCAATTGCTCGTAATCGACCCCCCAGTGTTGGCACTGGGATTTGATCTTGTCCTCGTAGGTTTTCCAGGGGAAGTATTCGGCGAGGCCAAGACGGGTGCCGAGTTCCTTGGCGATCCACCAACCGGGCTTGGACTCGTAGCGCGGTTCGATGACCGGCTGGCGCAGCGAGACGGTCAAGGATTTTCCCTTGCCGACCGCCAGGGCGTCGTGTCGCTCCAGATAGCTGCATTCGGGAAGAATGACGTCGGCGAGCATCACCGTGTCGAAGGGCATGACGTCCACCGCCACCAGGAAATCCAGTTTGTTGATCGCCTCCAGGGTCTCTTTCTGGTTGGGAATCGATTTCATCAGGTTGGTGCCGGTGACGATCCAGGCCTTGATGGGGTAAGGCTTGCCGTCGATGGTGGAACTGCGGATAGCCTGGGTTACCCCCTCCGCCCCGGCGAAGGGGAACCCTCCGCCGTTCAGTGTCTCCCTGGACTCCGGGAAAGGCTTCGCCTCCATTTTAGGGAAGGAGGCATTGGTGGCGAAAAACGCCCCCCCGGGCCGGCCCCAGGAACCGAGTAGCGCCATGAGGATGCCCAGGCTGCGGGTGCGCTGCACGTCGTCGCCGTACCAGGTGGCGTGACGTCCCGGATGGATGCAGACGCTGGGGGCGTTCTTCCCCATCAGGCGTGCCGTCTCCAAAATCTGGGCAGCCGGGATGTCCGTCTCCTTTTCCGCCCACTCGGGCGTGTACTTTTCCACCGCTTTCGCCAGTTCGGCGAAGCCCTCGGCGTAACGGCCGATGTAATCCCGGTCGTAGAGCCCCTCGGCGATGATCACGTTTATCCAGGTAAGCACCAGTGCCATGTCGGTGGCCGGGCGGATGGGCAGCCAGTGAGCCGCCTTGCCGGCGGCGATGGAAAAGCGGGGATCGACGACGATGAACTTGGCCCCTTTGCCGATCGCCTCGGTGAAGTCCTGCACCTGGGAGTTGTGCATGTTCTCCCCAAGATGGGAGCCGAGCAGCACGATCACCTTGCTGTTGGCCATGTCCAGGCGCTCGGGGGAGCCGATGGTCTCCCCGAAGGTGAGTTCCAGGCCTACGTCGCGCGGTCCCCTGCACTGCGCGAAAGAGGGCATGCCGACGTTTGGCGAGCCGAAAGCCGAAAGCAGCGGCAGGAAGTGATCTGTGGGCGTGCCGTGGGTGAAAAGCGCGACCGATTCCGGGCCGTGCTGTTTTTTGATGGCGGCGAGTTTCTCCGCCACCAGGTTGAGCGCCTCGTCCCAGGACGCCTTGCGGTACTGGCCGTCGCCGCGCGCCCCGGTTCTGATCATCGGGCTGCGCAACCGGTCCGGGTCGTACAGAAGGCCGGTTCCGCCGTTGCCCCGAGCGCAAAGCCTGCCGCGCGCGCCGGGATGGTTCGGGTTGCCTTCCAGTTTGACGACCCTGCCGTTGAGGGACTTGGCCATAACGCCGCATTTCCAAAAGCAGATTTCGCAAAGAGTCGCGGTATAGGTAGGCTTGACCATGCCCTGCTCTTCCGCCCAGAGAAGGAACTTGTCGGGCAGGGTCGCGGCTACCGACAAGCCGACCGTGGTGGCTCCGCTGATTTTCAGAAATGATCTGCGGGATATTGATTTCGTCACGTTATCTCACCTCTATTGTTTTAATTCCGAAGGCCTTTGGGGCGCCGGTTCGAAATCATTTGGCCGATATGGTATAGCTGCCGTCCTTGGCGAAGGAAACGGCGGCGTTCAGGTACCCAACCGAGGCGAACCCCAGCGCTTTCAACTCGTGATAGGCCATTTCGGCGCGCACCCCGGTGCTGCACTGGGTGACGATGGTCTTGTCCTTGGGAATTTCCGCCATCCTGAGTCTGATCTCCTCGGCGGGGATATTCCTGGCGACCTTCAGCATGCCGGTTTTAACCTCGTCCGGGTTTCTCACGTCGATGACGACCACCTCGGGGGGAAGGTTCGCCGCGTACTTTTTGAACAGCTCCAGGTCGATCTCGCCCGGTCGCGGCTTCGGGACGTAGCTCGCTTTGACGGGGAGCTTGCCGGTGGCCACGGCCAACTTGGCGGTCTGCCAAGCCTCAAACCCGCCGGTCAGGATCTTTACGTCATGGTAGCCGGCCTTCAAGAGCGCGCCGGCCGCCTTCGCGGCCTGCTTGCCGTCCTTCGCGTCGTAGAGCGCGACCGGGGGGTTGCGCTCGGCCGCCGGCAACCCCTTGATCAGCTTGGCGGCTTGCGCGGCCGGGAACGACACCGCTCCCTTGATGTGCCCCTTGGCGGCCTCTTGAGGGAGGCGCACGTCGAGCAGCACCAACGGCGTCTCGCTCGCCATCCAGGCCTCTTGCAGGGATTGAGCGGAAAGCGCCGTCGCATGCTTCTCTGACCACCCCGGCACGCCTTCGCGGTAGACCTTCACGTTTTGGTAGCCCAGCCGCTTCGCCTTGGCCGCCGATGCCGGGCTCATGGAGCAGGTGAGCCCCCCGCAGTAGAAGACGATCCGGGCGCTTTTGTCGGCGGGAAGCCTGGCGGTCATGGCATCGAAGGAGGAGTAGGGGAGGCTGACCGCGGTCGGGATGGCCCCTTCCTGAAAGCGCCGCAGCGGCCGGGAATCGAAGAGGAAGTAGCTTTGCTTCTTGCCTGCGCCGGCAAGAAGGCGCTCCATCTCCGGGGTGGAGACCAGCATCTCCGCGGCCACGGTGACGGTCGGCTTCTCGACGATGCGGACGGCGGTTTTGACCCCGTCGCTTTCGGTGTATTCGATCTTTAGCTCTTGCCCTTTCTTGGTCTGATGCAGCGCGTCGCCGTCGCCGGATTTGCCCTGGGTAGTGACGACCTTGACTTCGTCCTCGTCGAATTTGACCAGCTCGATGCTGTCGTCGATCCGCATCTGGATGGTCTTGGCCTTAAAGGCGACGTTGTCGAAATATCCTCGCAGCGTGTTCTTCTCGGTCTGGTGGCACCCCGCGCACGCCTTGGCCAGGGTTGGCCCGTTCTTGGGGGATTGGTCGCCTGCGTGAGCCGCCGACCCGAGCGACATGCAGGCGGTCAAGCCTGCGATAAGCAATGTTGGCAAAGTGTTGCGGGACATCCGGTTACCCTCCTTTTTTGTATCCATGCCTGGTGTCCGGGCTGTTTGGCAGCGGACCGCTAAACGGCTCCCGGTCCGCTGCGTCAAAAGGCTTCGCTTACCACTCTTCCCGCTGTCTTTCCGCCAGTTTCTTCATGTACAGGTCGGGATTGGTGAGCTTCACGACTTCCTGGTCCGTGTAACCCAACTCCTTGAACCGCAGCACGCCGTTGGGGGCGTGGCAGTTGGCGCAGAAGAGCGCTTTGGTCTTGGTTACCAGATGGTTGCTGCCGAAGTATATGGTCTGCCAGCCGGTCACCGCCTTTTGGGCGACTTGGGCGGGGTTTTTCATGCCGAGGGTTCTTGACGCCGACTCCACCCCCGCCCGGGTGTCGCCGTTGGCCATGGGGGGGGCGAAATCCATCGACAGCAACTCCCCGCTTTTTTCTTCGAAATAGGCCTTTCCCTGGAAGATCTTGAAGGGGGTGATCCTGCTCTTGGCGTCGCTCCTGTTTCCCTTGGGCCCGATGAAGTGGGCGCTGTTCGCGACCGTGCCGTTGTACCAGGCGTAGACGGGCGTGGTGTCGTTGGCTTCTTTCCTGAGCGTGGTCGGCTCGTAAAACCCGTCCGAGCCCTTTTCCCATTCGGTGAAGTCCTTGGCGAAGGCGCCGCCGGTGCGCGGGATGTGGCAGGTCTGGCAGGCGACCTTGGCCGCATGGCGATTGAGGTCGGGATCCTTGTGCGGCTTGGCGCCGTGGCAAGCCGCATCGGCGCAGGAAATGAGCGTGCCGTCGTTGGCCCAATTGTTGGGGTCGAGGCCGGTGGCGATCTTGTGGTCCTGCGCCCGATGGCAGTCGACGCAGACCATCCCCTTCGCCGCATGCACGTCCGTCTCTTTGGTGAAGGCGAAGCCGCGCTTGACGACCACCCCGCCCCCCGCCGCCTCATGGCAGGCCATGCAGTTTTTCACCTTCGGCCGGCCGACGGTCAGCGCGCTTTTCGTGCTGCGGTCCTGCCCCATGACCACCCGGCCCTTGGCGTCCTTGAAGGGCTTCCTGCTGCTGAAGTCGTATTCGGCGGAGTGGCAGATGAGGCAGTCTATGGCCTTTTCCGCTTCCGGCCCGCTGCTGCCCACGTCGCTTAGATGGTTGCCGGGATGGCAGGTGTTGCAGCCGGTGAACTTTGTCTTTCCCGTGTCGGGACTCTTCGGTATCTCTTTCAGGTTGTTCACGATGTCGTTGCCGTTGCACATGACATAGATGCGGTTTTTCATGCCGTACTCTTTTCCCGGATCTAGCCCCTCGACGTTGGTCACCTTCGAGGCATGTTTCCAGTGCACCGTGTCCAGGAATTTTCGGGCGGTACCCGGATGGCACTCCTCGCAGGTTTCCGGGCCATGGTATCCGCCGCTTTTGATGGATTCATCGCCCGGGTGATCTTTTGCCGTGGCAGTCGTAGCCAGCAGGGCGCAAAAAAGCGCGGTTGCCGCAAGGCGCGTCTTGATCATGGTGAACCCCTCCCTTGGTGAGCACACTGGAAAACCGGCGGCCGGATGGCGAGGCCGTCCGGTAGCAGTCCGATATGCATATACATGGATGTATCTGGCTAAAAAAACGCTGTAATTTGCGAGACTACAGCGTTTAGGGGGTGTCAGCAGCCCGCCGTCTTTTTGAAGATTTTGCTGTCGTTCTTGCCGTCAAGCTTTTCGAACTTGCAGCGGATTTCGTCGCCTTCCACGATCCGTTTGTCCTTGAACTTGTCCAGGGTCAACTCGTCGGTGACCAGGATGGTGACCTCCTGGCCGCTCTTGGTGTCCTTGAGCACGGCGGTTGCCGACTTGCCGTCGGGCGCCACCACCAGCTTGGAAATGGTTCCCACCATCTTGACGTCTTCGGCGCTGGCGGGGATGACGAAGGCGAACAGGGAAAGAAGCAGAACTGCGCAGGCGGCAAACAAGGTCAGTTGATTTTTCATGGCGTCTCCTCGACTAACTACGTATTTCGGTTGATGGTTCGAGTTCCAAGCATCGTTCCCACGCGCGGGGCGTGGGAACGATGGCCAAGTGTTCGAGTCCGGGCGGCGGGGGCGCATTGCGCCCGCCTCGCCTAGAACTTCACCTCGAAGGTCGCATAGATGTCCTGGGCGTTTTTCAACGGCGTGAGCAGCAGCATGTCGGTCGGCTTGATGTCCGCGATCTTGACCGGCGCGCCTACCCAGTTGTTGCTCCCGGTGTAGTCGAAGTTGTAATACTGGTAGCCGACCCGGAAGAAGGCCTTGGAGAGGTAGGAAGAGACCGGCTTCAGGTTCAGCTCCTGGATCAGGTAGGCCTCGTAGACGTCGCCGCGGGTACCGACCTTGGAGGTCCACATGTCGTCCGCCGCGGGGGCGAAGGTGATCCAGTTCTTGGAGCCGTGGTTGTATTCCACTCCGAGCTTGGTTCTGGTCGGCTCGTAGTCGTAGCGCGCCCCCACGTAGGCGGCCCAGCCGGTTTTGTCCGTGGGCGCTTCCGGATTGAAGAACCCGCCAGTGCCGAGTCCCTGGAAGCCCGCGTTACTGGAGACGTTGCCGTTGGGATGGGTGACGCTCAGCCCCGCGTCGGCGAAGAGGTTCAGCTTGCCGGGTCCGATGTTTTTGAGGGTGCTGGTGAGGCCGGCGCCGTACCAGTCGATGTTGCCCAGATCGACGGCGGGAGCGGTGTCGCCGAAAGCGGTGTTTTTCATGACCGGGAAGTCGAAGATGTTCATGCCGCGGTTCCACTGCAGCCAGACGCGCAGCGGGTCGGTGTCGATCGGGATGATGGCGATGCCGAGCATGTCGGTGTCGGTCACGCTGTTGTTGGCCGGCTTGTCAAAGCCGCTCTCGAAGCCGCGGCCGTAGCAGACCTTGGCGTAGGCGCCGGGAAGCGCCTCGATGTCGGGCGCCCAGCCGAGGGTCATGCCGTCGAAGGCGTAATCGACCAGCAGGGAGGGAGTGCCGCCGTTGCCGGGGCGCTCGTTGTTCAGGCGCAACTGGCTCGGGTCGCCGTTGGTGGAGGGACGCCGGCCGACCGAGATCCATATCGGCTGGTCGGCGATGTTGGACCAGGTCGCGTAGGCGCGGTCCACGTCGAGCAGGCTGCTGGAAGGGACGTGGCCGATGGTGCCGTCAAAGACGCCGACCCGGTCGGCAAAAAAAGGCGTGGCGCCTCCGTTGGTGACCGCCGCATCATCCTGGGATCCGAAGGTCTTGTAGGCAACCAGCCGCACGTTGACCGTCACGTTCTCGGTCGCTTTGGCGTGCAGATCGAGGCCGAAGCGGTTGGTGTAAAGGCTGTCGTTCTTGGGCTTGTAGGCGGGCACCTGCACGGCGAAGTTCTGCAGCCCTCCCAGCATCCCCTGGGTCGAGGGGAGCCCCAAGAATGCCTGGGCGCCGGAAAAGGTCCTTACCCCTTTCATCTGGTTGGAGAAGCTCATCAGGCCGCGGAGATTCTGGGCGTTGGTGAGGCCGTTGGGCGCCACGCCGGTCGGGTTGCCGAAAAAGGCGCCCTGCAACTGATTGGCCGCGTTGGTGAAGGTGCCGTTGGCGTCGACAAATCCCTTGGTGTCACCTCTCATGCTGTCGACCCGAAAACGATAGTCGCCGCCGATGGTGAGCCATTTGCTGAGCGACTTGTTCTCGAGCTTCTCCACCTTCTTGGTCAGCTCTTCTAGCTTCAACTGCAGACCCTGCTCGTCAGCGACGGCTGCGGCAGGCGCGGCAAGCGCGAACAGCAGCGCGCCCGACAAAAGCTTTCTTACCTGTTGGTTCATGCTCTCTCTCCTTTTTGCTCATTCAGGCTTTGGTTGAACGGACCATCTGGGGCATTGCACGATGCGGCGATTGACGAAGCATTTCTCTCCTTGACTGCCGTAGTCTCCTCCTCGTCCTTTTGGCGCAGTCGGTTGCGGTTTCGGACCGATGGATGAATTTTGCCTGGATGCAGATGGTACGATTCGGTCGTGCCGCTGCCTGCCGCCCGATGAAGAAAACGGTTGGGCTGGCAAAGGCGTTTGGCTGACTTGGTTTGAGCGGTATTAATGTGCGGAGATTAAGCATTTCGGCGCAAAAGCGAACGCTAATATATTAAATAGTCCGTAAGGCTCTGAATTAGTAGGGGTATGTCGGAGGAAAAGTCTGGAAACAGAGAGCTGTATTTATGTGTTTATTGTTGATTAGACGTATATGCCCGGACCGCCAATTGTGTCAATATGTTTTTTCTTCTATATATTGTTGCGCGAATAATAGTATATTGTTTTATTCTTGAGTGACTTGTGTGCCTTTGCACGGCGCGGTTTCGAGGTCCAGGTGGGGCCGAATTTTTTTTTGATCATCTTTAAATGACATGTCGTTCTATATGGACCAGGGGCGGCCTTCCATCGGGCTTCGTCGCGTCGCTGCGCAATAAGCTGTTGACGCGGAGAGGCGAAGTTGCGTACTATCAAATCCATTTAAGCATTAGGGAAGTGACGTGAGACAGGAAAAAATGCTCTATCTGGAGACCTTCGGCTGCCAGATGAACGTGAGCGATTCTGAGAAGATAGCGGCTTTGATGAGGGGCATCGGCTACGCCGAGACGCCCGACCCGATGCTGGCCGACCTGATCCTATTGAACACCTGCAGCATCCGGGCGAAGGCGGAGCAGCGGGTTTACGGCCACCTGGGCAAGTTCAAGGCGATGAAGGCGGATAGGCCGGGGTTGATCATCGGCGTGGGAGGATGCGTAGCCCAGCAGGAAGGGGAAAGGCTGCTGAAAAAGGCCCCCTTCGTGAACCTGGTGTTCGGCACCCACAACCTGCACCTGTTGCAGGACATGGTGGGCGCCGCGCAGGGGGGCACGCGCAGCGTCGAAACCGATTTTCTGGACGACGAAGGTCGGTTCGACCTGTTTCCCGCCGGCCACGCGGAGGGGGGGGTGAGCAAGTTCGTCACCGTCATGCAGGGGTGCGACAACTTCTGCGCCTACTGCATCGTGCCCCATGTGCGCGGCCGCGAGATCAGCAGGAGCGCCGCCAAGGTGGTCGAGGAGGTCGAGGCGCTGGCGGCGGCCGGCGTCACCGAGGTGACGCTTTTGGGGCAGAACGTCAATTCCTATGGTTCGCGCAAGGCCGGGGAGCCCGATTTCCCGGAACTGCTGCGTCTCGTGGCGCAGATCGACGGCATCCGGAGGCTCCGTTTCACCACCTCCCATCCCAAGGACATCTCGCCGCAATTGATCGACTGTTTCGCCGACATTCCCAAGCTCGCCCCCCACATCCACCTGCCGGCGCAGTCCGGATGCGACGCGGTGCTCAAGGGGATGAACCGGGGCTACAGCCGCGCCGCCTACCTGGACAAGGTGGCCGCGCTCAAGGCGGCCTGTCCCCGGATCCAGCTCACCGGCGACATGATCGTCGGTTTCCCGGGAGAGGACGAGGAGGCGTTCCAGCAGACGCTTTCCCTGATGGATGAGGTGCAGTACGCGGACCTCTTTTCCTTCATCTACTCGGCGCGTCCCGGCACCAAGGCCGCCGGATACCCGGACGAGGTCGGCTACGCCGAGAAGCAGGGGCGGCTGGAGAGGCTGCAGGCGGCGCAAAAGAAGATCACCCTGGCGAGAAACGAGAGCCTGGTGGGGAGCGTGCAGCAGGTGCTGATCGAGGGGTTGAGCACCTCCGGCGACTCGCTCTTTGGCAGGACCGGCGGCAACCGCGGCGCGATCATGTCGGGAGACCCGTCCTTGGCCGGGCGGGTGTTGGAGGTGAGGATCGTCGAGGGGTTGCAGACGATCCTCAAGGGGGAGATCCTGCATGTCTGATATTCCGGGGGCGAGCGAAATGTACATAGAGATGAAGGTGTTCGGCTTCGCGCTGGACGCCATTGCCCAGATGCCGGTGATCATCCTGAAGGACGCCAAGGAAAAGCACGCGGTGCCGGTCTGGATCAACGCCTCCGAGGCGGTGGCCTTTGCCGCCGAGCTGGTGGGGCGGGACGTCTCCGCCAGAAGCGGCCGCAAGGATCTCTTCAATTCGCTGATCGAGCGGCTGGGGATGCGCGTCTCCAGCATCGTCATCGAGAGCCTGCGCGAAGGGGTCTTCACCGCGTCGGTGCGCCTGGTCGAGGCGAGCGGCGAAGAGATGAGGCTGGAGCTGCACGTCAGCGAGGCGATGCTGGTCTCCATCAAGTACCGGCTGCCGGTGATGGTGAACAGCGTCCTGCTGAACCAGGTCTCCTCCCTGGATATGAACGAGGAGAGCTTCGCCCAGGAGAACAACGCCCGCAGGTTCGTCGATTTTCTCGACCATCTCGACCCCTCCACCATGGGGAAATACCCGATGTAGCTTCGGGAGTCGATCCCCCGCCGATGGAAATAATGAAAAAATGAAATGATAAGAGTAAGGTAAGAGGAGCATCGCTCCGTTCTTAACCCTATTTATTAATCTGGAGGTCGCAATGCGCGAAGCATCTTTTGAATTCCTGCAGCAATTATTGGCGGCGCCCAGCCCTTCGGGGTACGAGCAGCCGGCTCAGCGGATCTTCCGCTCATACATCGCTCCCTTCTCCGACGTGGCCACCGACGTGATGGGCAACGTCTTCGGCATGATCCAGGGGGTGGGGCAGAACCGGCCGCGGGTGATGCTGGTCGGGCACTCCGACGAGATCGGGCTCCAGGTGCGCTACCTGGACGACAACGGCTTCATCTACTTCTCCGCCATCGGCGGGGTGGACCCGCACATCACGGCCGGGATGCGGGTGCACGTGCACACGAGCAAGGGGAAGCTGGTCGGCGTGATCGGCAAGCGGCCGATCCACCTGATGGAGGCCAAGGACCGCGACACGGTGGTCAAGCTGGACGCCCAGTACATCGACATCGGCGCAGCCGACAAAAAGGAGGCGCAGGCCCTGGTCAGGGTGGGCGATCCCATCACCTTCGCCGTATCCCTGGAGCGCCTGGCGGGGGACCGGGTCACCTCGCGCGGGCTGGACGACAAGGCGGGAAGTTTCGTGGTGGCCGAAGTCCTGCGCCGGGTGGCGGCCCTGCCGGTGCAACTCCCCATCGATCTGTACGGCGTCTCCTCGGTGCAGGAGGAGGTCGGCCTGCGCGGCGGCGCCACCAGCAGCTATTCGGTGAACCCGGACATCGGCATCTGCGTGGAGGTCGATTTCGCCACCGACCAGCCCGACGTGGAGAAAAAACACAACGGCGAGGTGGCCTTAGGGAAGGGACCGATCCTGCCCCGCGGTCCCAACATCAATCCGGCGCTCTTCGATCTGCTCTCCGAGACCGCCGACCTGGAGGAGATCGCCGTGCAGTACACCGGCATCTCCCGAGCGACCGGCACCGACGCCAACGTCATGCAGATCTCCCGAAGCGGCGTGGCTACCGCCCTGGTGAAGATCCCGCTGCGCTACATGCACACCCCGGTGGAGACCCTCTCGCTCGCAGACCTGGAGGGGGCGATCCGCCTGATCGTCGCCGCGCTCGCCCGGATCACCGACAAGGACGCCTTCCTGCCGGAATAGCCGGGCCGACCCGCCTCCACGCCCCCTCCCTTAGTGGGTTGGGGAAAAGGGGGAAAATCCGTAGGTCGTGTTGAGGTACGAAACGCGACGTTGGCTGGCGGCCAGGGGCGGCGCGTTGCGTTTCACGGTGCACCCGTTCAACGCAACCTACTGTCTGCCGCCTGCCGTTACCGTTAAGGACCGGCTTCC
>CAIYDQ010000021.1 GCA_903925075.1 uncultured Geobacter sp. | reverse complement strand
GACTTATCAGATGAGGGTGCTGACTTATCAGATGAGGGTGCTGACTTATCAGCTGAGGGTGCTGACTTATCAGCTGAGGGTGCTGACTTGTCAGATGAGGGTGCTGACTTGTCAGATGAGGGTGTTGTTAGGCGAATAGAGTGTAACAGACCGGGGGGAAATGACGGGGTGTAAATGAGGGATAGGGTTTATTCGTCTTGACATTCAAATAATTATTTGATTATATGAGTGTTGTAAATGACTTTGAAAATCCGACTGCGGGACGGGGACGGTGGCGGCACTGCGGAAGGTCGTAGATGGGTCATTGCGCCACCAGACAAGAGGAGAGGCAATGACTCTGGAAAACTTACCTCCACTATTATATCAGCAGTTCGCCCGAGTGGGGCAGGCACTCTCCAGTCCGCAACGGATACAAATCCTCAATCTGCTCTGCCAAAGCAGGAGATCGGTCGATGAACTCGCCGAGGAGTTGGGCCAGAGCGAAGCCAACACCAGCGCCCACCTGAAAGTGCTCCGCGAGGCACGCCTGATCGAGGTACGACGTCAAGGCCGGAAGATGTATTGCTCGTTGGTCAGCAATTCGGCGATCCGGTTGTGGATGGCATTGCGGGATTTCGGTCTGGAGGAGATCCCGGAGGTGCGGGAGATGATGCGCGAGTACGCCGAGGATGACGTCACGATGGAGCGGGTGGTCGGGGGCGATCTCCTGGAGATGGTACGGGCCGGCGAGGTGCTGCTCCTGGATATCCGGCCCGCCGGCGAGTTTGAGGCGGGGCACCTCCCCCTGGCGTGCTCTATTCCGTCCGATGAGTTGGAGGCCCGCCTGAAAGAGTTGCCTCGGGACAAGATTATCGTAATTTACCGCCGCAGTCCCTTCTGCGTCGGCTCGATCAAGGCCGTGCAGCTGTTGCGGAATGCGGGTTTTCGGGCGAAACGGCTCCGAGAAGGGGTCGCGGAATGGAGAGCGGCCGGGAAGACTTTGGAGGGGGCGAAGTTTTGAGGTCACGGCGTCAGCCGGCTCCCCTTCTCTGCTGACGGGGTCCAGCGCCTGGTCCCCGCCAGTCGCCCGCGACGAACGAACCAATCCAAGGAGGCTACGATGAAGACAAAAGAAAAGATGTTGTGGATCGCCGTTTTTTTGGCGGCAGGCGCGTACCTGCTGCCGATCGCTCAAACCAGGTTCGCGTTCGCTCGCAGCAGCCCGACGACGCATGCAACTGCTCCCGACTTTTTCCTGAAAACTTTGGCCGGTAAGAATGTCCATCTCTCCGAGTACAAGGGGAAGGTCGTCCTGGTGAATTTCTTCGCCAGTTGGTGCCCGCCGTGCCGAATGGAGATACCCGGCTTCGAGAAGGCATACACGTCCTACAGGAACAGAGGATTTGCCGTGATTGGTATCGCCCTCGACGAGGTTCCTCCCTCCTTCGCCCGGGAAATGGGCATCACCTATCCTCTGGTCGCGGCCGATGACCGGGTGATCAGCGATTACGGCAACGTATCGAGCATCCCCGTATCTTTTCTCATCGGAAAAGACGGCAAGATCATCAAAAAGGTCATGGGGGTCTATTCCGAAACCGGCATGAAGAACGATGTCGAAGACGCCTTAAAGGGCAGAAGCTAGGAGGGCTCATGGAAAAGGTTTCTTTACTCATGGCTTTTGGCGGAGGTCTCTTGTCGTTTTTTTCTCCGTGCGTTGTACCCGTTATCCCTTCCTACGTGTCATTCATTACCGGCATGTCGTTCGAAGAGCTGACCGGCGAACAGAACAGAGGCGAGATTATGAAAGCGACCCTTAAGAACTCGCTGTTCTTCATAGCCGGGTTCTCGCTGGTCTTTATCCTGCTCGGCGCGTCATCGAGCTTTCTCGGCGGGCTGCTTTCCCAGTATCGCGGTCCTATCAGGATGGTCGGTGGCGTGCTGATCGCGGGCATGGGGCTGTACATAACCGGGGTTTTCCGGATCGGATTGCTGTCGCGGGAGAAAAGAGTACATCTGCGCAACAAACCCGCCGGACTTTATGGCTCATTTCTGGTGGGAGTGGCTTTTGCCGCGGGGTGGACGCCGTGCATCGGACCGGTATTGGGCTCGATTCTGTTGTACGCCGGCACCGACCATTCCGTTGCAGCCGGCATGGCGCTGCTGTCGACATACGCACTTGGCCTCGGCATACCGTTTCTGATCACGTCACTTGCGATCAACACCGCCATGTCCTTTTTCAGAAAAACGCGCCGCTTTATGCAAGTGGCTTCGGTTGTCAGCGGCGTATTTCTAGTGGCTGCCGGGGTCATGCTTTCCACCGGTTCGCTGGACCTGCTGAGCAGGTATGTGTCCAGGATTTGATTCAGTAATCTCTCGCAACCAAGAGCTAGCTTGCAACGGAAGGCAATCGCTGTTCAAACGGAGATGGTTGACGGTTCGGGTGCAGATCGAAGAGCGGTTTTTAGATAAAGGCTGGAATTCTAGGTAAATGCCACATCACTTACCTTTGTTTTTGTTTTTTCGCATCTCAGCCAGGCTATTTTGCGCGTCAGTTATGATGTAATACTTTACCGCTCCAAAAATAATAATAAAAATAGCGATACCGATCTTACCTAATGTAGAAACTTTTGTTTGTATTATGGTCGGTAAAATAAAGCAGAGCCCCATGAAAAAGCCCAATATTATGAAATAATGTTTCTCTCTTAAGTTGTTGTATCCTATTTTTTTACCATAGATAAAAATCGTAGAAATACTTCCAACAATTGAAAAGAGCAATAAATATTCACGGTTATTCATATATATTCCATATCCTTTTGGTCACACCAAATCAAGCATCAACGCCGCGGGTAAAACCAATTGCCGAAGCACGCAGGATGGCTAAGCGGCAGCGCACGCGCCTGGTAGTTTTCCCGCACCCTGTACGGGTGGGGGGCGGGGGGAGTGGGCTTTATAATCACGGGAATGATGGGCGCGGTAACGATCACGCCGGTAAAGGCAAGGACCGGAAAGAAGAGCACCGGCAGGAAGAACAGCCCCAGCGCAAAAACCGCGCCTTTGCCGAACCTTTCCGCCAGCGAAACCAGGGCCAACAGATAGCAGATCAAGCCGATGGGGGGAATGAGCATCAGTAACAGCCACCATCCGGGCCTGCCGGCTACCTTCAGCAATACGTACAGGTTGAGAACGGGAACCAGGCTCAATACTGCGGTTCGCCCCGCTTTCTGGAAAAGAATCCACCAGGACGCGATGATCGGCAAGCAGCACAGCAACATGGGGAACAGGTACTTTTCCAGGGGTGCTGCCGCTTGCCTCAGGGCAGGCAGCAGCCCCTCTTTACTCTCCAGCAGTTCCGCTTTCTGCGCGGCGAGCGCCTTTACCATCAGGGCCGGATCGTGTTTTTTCACCGCCTCCGCCATCATCTCCGAGGCCCTGGGGCCGCCTTTCTCCGGCTCCTCTTTTTCGGAAAGATAGGCAAAAGACAAAGGTTTTTCATCCGAGCCAACCTTGGCCGACGAACCGGCAGAGGGTGCAGGCGCCGGGGTGGCGGCTGTAGCAGGACCAGGGGCTGACGCCGCCATATGTTTAAGCTTTTCCGCCGCCGTCTTTGCTTGGCCCAAAGCATCCACCGACGGAGATGGCGCTGCTGCCTGAGGTTTTGGCAGCACGGCCGGCGCGCCTGACACGCCCGGCCCGGCGGACACGGGGGAAGGAGCCGGCACGGCAACGGCCTCTGGCTGAGCGGTTTCCGGCGCGACCTTGGGAGGGGACGCCTGCTTTTGCACCGGCCTCAAATGCTTCCTGCTTTGAGCGGCGCGCCGAGCGGAGTGTTTCTTGACAGGGGGGAAGGTTTTGCGCAGATCGACTTCGCTCTGGTCGAAATCCAGAATAACGTCCCTGTTTATCTTGACGACGATCTGGTCCCCGCGCCGGCTGAACGACTGGCAGTCTATGACGCTGCCATCCTTCAGGTAAACCTGCTTGGCCGAGCAGACCCCGGAAAGCAGCAGCGAGACAACCATCGTCAGCACAAATCTCCACAAAGCCTTTTTCATCCCACGCTCCGTCAGCTTTTGGAAAGGATTGCTCATTAAAATTGCACAGCCAGAATATACACTCTGCGGGCATTCCCGTCAAAACATTTATCCTGGACACGGCAGTTCATTGCCACAAAAAGGCACAAAAGTCACAAAAAATGATCTTATGGTAAATACCTGCGGAACCATCTTGCTTAATGCGCTCAATTGATGCAATAACCGGTATTTTTTTGTGCTTTTTGTGCATTTTTGTGGCCAACTGCTTTTCTTAGGTTTATGCGGTTCGGCGCCCACCGTTTTCTAAGCTTCCTGGTCATTTCCCTTTTATCGTCGGACCGCATTCATGCTATAACTGGGCTAATAACCGGCTTTGCCACCTCTTACCGCCGCATTATTCGAGTTCACGGGTGAACCCATGTCCAAGCACAACCACTGGCTGTTCAAATCGGAACCTACCTGCTTCTCGCTGGAAGACCTGAAAAACCTGCCGGACGCGACCGAACACTGGGACGGCGTCAGGAATTATCAGGCCCGAAACTTCCTGCGCGACCAGATCAAGCTCGGAGACCGGGTCTTCTTCTACCACAGCAACACCGCCGAGCCGGCCATCGTCGGCATCGCCCAAGTGGTCCGGGAAGGGTATCCCGACTGGACTGCCTTCGACCCGGAAAACGACCACTTCGACCCGCGCAGCGCGCCGGAGAAGCCGATCTGGTACATGGTTGACGTGCGCTTCGTGCGCGTACTGCCGCGGCCGATTACTCTGGCGGAGTTGAGGGGAATTCCGGCGCTGGCCGGCATGGCTCTTTTAAACCGCAGCCGGCTGTCGGTGCAGCCGGTGCGCGAGGAGGAGTGGGACTTGATACTGAAGCTGGCGGGAGTGGAAGAATAACCTGCCGGAAACGCGGGGGGAATCGGATGCCACAAACAAGAAAACGCTCCAGGAAGGTCGGCCTTGCGCCGGGAACGCTGGTACATGTCGGCAGGCAGAAGCCGGGGGCTACCGGCATCAACCTGATCGAGTACGACGGCGGGCATCTGGAGAGCCGGCAGCTGGAGTCGCTTAGCCAATGCCTGCTGCACAAGCCCGCCCCGACCGTCACCTGGATCAATGTGGACGGCGTGTCCGAGGCGGAGGTGCTGCAGCAGTTCGGCAGTTGCTACGGCATTCATCCGTTGGTGCTGGAGGACGTGCTCGCCACCGATCAGCGCCCCAAGGCGGAAGAGTACGGCGAGTACCTGTACGTGGTGTTGAAGATGATAACGCTGGACGAGGCGAGCGGCGAGATCAAGACGGAACAGGTGAGCATGGTGCTCGGCGACAATTATCTGATCTCTTTTCAGGAAGGGCTGGATGGGGACGTTTTCCAACCGGTGAGGCTGCGGCTGAAGAACGAAAAATCGCGGCTGCGCACTTCCGGTCCCGACGCGTTGCTGCACGCCCTTTTGGACCTCATCGTGGACAACTACTTCCTGGTGTTGGAAGGATTGGCCGAGCGGATCGAGGATATCGAGAACGAACTGATCGACAATCCGGCCCCCTCGACCGTGCATGCCATCTACCGGATGAAGAGGGAGATGCTCTTCCTGCACAAGGGGGTCTGGCCGCTTCGGGAGGTGGTGGGAAGCCTGCAGCGGCGGGACTCGCCGCTGATGAAGGACGCCACCGTCATCTATCTGAGGGATCTCTACGACCACACCGTGCAGGTGCTCGACACCATGGAGACCCTGCGCGACACGCTCTCGGGGATGCTCGACATCTACCTGTCGAGCGTCAGCAACCGGCTGAACGAGGTGATGAAGGTGCTGACCATCATCGCCACCATCTTCATGCCCCTTTCCTTCCTCGTCGGCTGGTACGGCATGAATTTCAAGAACATGCCGGAGTACGACGCGCGCTACGGCTACCCCGCCCTCTTGCTGGTGATGGCCGGCATCGCCGGCGGCATGCTGGTTTATTTCCGAAGAAAGCGCTGGCTGTAGATTAGAGGCTCTTGGCGGCGATCTCGTAAACGTCCCGCGCCAGCCCCGGCTCGGCCAGGATGCGGGAGAGTTCCGCTTTCATCAGTTCCTGGCGCGCGGGGTCGAAACGACGCCAACGGCTGAAAGGGGCCAGCATGCGCGCCGCGATCTGCGGGTTGATGGCGTTCAAGCGCAGGATCTGGTCGGCGAGGAACCGGTAGCCGGCGCCGCCTGCCTCGTGGAAGCGGACCTGGTTCATCTGGCTGAAGGCGCCGACCAGCGAGCGCACCCGGTTGGGATTGCGGATGTCGAAGTCGGGATGGTCGAGGAGCTCGTTCACTCGGGCCAGGGTGTCGGGGAGCCTGGAGGTCGCCTGCAGGCTGAACCATTTGTCGATCACGCCGCGGTCGTCGCGCCAGGTGTCGTAGAAGGCGGCCAGCGCCCGGCTCCGCTCCGGGCAGTCGCAGCCGGCCAGCGTCGTCAGCGCGCCCAGGCTGTCGGTCATGTTGTCGGCGCTTTGGAATTGGGACATGCTGAGCCCGATCGCCTCGCGGCTTTCAGTCGCCATCAGGTAGGAGAGGCAGAGGTTGCCGAGCCGGCGGCAGCCGGCCAGCCCGTCGTCCGGCCGGTAGGGCGCGCTGGGCGCGCAGCATGCCCGCGCCGCCAGGAACTCGCCCCGCAGCCGCTCTCCCAGGCCGGCGCGCACGAATTCGCGCGCCGCGTGGATCGCCAGCGGATCGATCACCGCCATCTGCTCTGCCAGGTAGCTCTCCGCCGGCAGGGTCAGGGCTTCGGCCAGAAAGCCGGGATCCTGCTGCAAAGGTGGGCAGCCGCCTGCGGAGCCGCTCCCCCGGGCGTCGGCCAAGAGCCTGCCGAAGGAGTCGACGAAAACCTGGCTTAGCTCCAACTTGCGCCCGGCCTGGTGATCGGCCGCCAGTCCCATGATCAACTGCACCGCCTGCACCTGCCCCGCTTCCCAGCGCACGAAAGGATCGCTGTCGCAGGTCATCAGCAGCGCCAGGTCCTGTTCGCCGTAGGCGTACTCAAGCTTTACCGGCGCGGAGAAGTTGCGCAAAAGCGACGGCACGGGACGCGAGTCGATGTCCAGGAAACGGAAGCTCTGCGTCGCTTCCCTCAATTCCAGCACCCGCGAATTCCCCGCGGACGCGGATTCGCCCTCCAACCGCAGCGGGAATTCGCGCCCCTGCCGGTCGATAAGCCCCATGGCCAGCGGCAGATGGAAGGGCGCCTTCTCCGGCTGGCCGGGGGTCGACGGACAGCTTTGGGCGACGGTGAGGGTATAGGTCCGGGCGGCCTCGTCGTACCGGTCGGTGACGGTCAAAACCGGGGTGCCGGCCTGGTCGTACCAGCGCATGAACTGGGAGAGGTCCCGCTTGCCGGCGTCGGCCATGGCCTGCACGAACTCGTCGACCCGCACCGCCTGCCCGTCGTGGCGCTGGAAGTAGAGATCCATTCCCGCCCGGAATCCCTCCTTGCCGAGCAGGGTGCGCAGCATCCTGATCACCTCGCCCCCCTTGTGATACACGGTCATGCTGTAAAAATTGTTGATCTCCACGTACGATTCGGGGCGCACCGGGTGGGCCAGCGGTCCGGCGTCCTCGGCGAACTGCGAGGACCTCAGCCCCTTCACGTCGGCGATCCGCTTCACCGGCCGCGACTGCATGTCGGCCGAGAATTCCTGATCCCGGAAGATGGTGAGCCCCTCCTTGAGCGAGAGCTGGAACCAGTCCCGGCAGGTGATGCGGTTGCCGGTCCAGTTGTGGAAGTATTCGTGGCCGATCACCTCCTCGATCGCCTGGTAGTCGTCGTCGGTGGCGCTCTGCGGGCTGGCCAGCACGTAACGGGAGTTGAACACGTTCAGCCCTTTGTTCTCCATGGCCCCCATGTTGAAGTCGTCCACCGCCACGATCATGTAGGTGTCGAGGTCGTACTCGCGGCCGAACTCCTGCTCGTCCCAGCGCATGGCGCGCGCCAGCGATCTCAGTGCGTGCTCGCATTTCTCCCGGTTCTTCTGCTCGACGTAGATCTCCAGATTCACCTCGCGTCCGCTCATGGTGGTGAAGCGGTCGGCGCTGTGCACCAGGTCGCCCGCCACCAGCGCGAACAGGTAGCTCGGCTTTTTGAAGGGGTCCTGCCAGATGGCGAAATGGCGATCGCAGCAAAGCTCCCCTTGGGCCACCAGGTTGCCGTTGGAAAGGAGCACCGGCGCGCTCGCCTTGAGGGCGCAAAGCTCGACGGTGTAGACCGCCATCACGTCGGGGCGGTCCAGGAAATAGGTTATGCGTCGAAAGCCCTCGGCCTCGCACTGGGTGCAAAGCATCGGTCCCGAGGCGTAAAGGCCCGACAACGCCGTGTTCGCCTTGGGATGCAGCTGCGTCATCACCTCAAGGTGGAAGGCCTCGGGGGGGTCCGGAATCGTGAGGTGCCTTTCGTCGACCTGATAGCGCCCCTTGGCAAGCACCTCGCCGTCGAGTTTCAGGTACAAAAGGGTCAGCTCTTCTCCATCCAGCACCAGCGGCCGCACGCCCTGGCTTCGATCGTGGTTGCAGCGCACGAACAACCTGCTTACCACCCGGGTAAGCTCGGGGTCCAGGTCGAAGCTCAGATCGACGGTCTCGATCAAGTAATCGGGGGGAGTGTAGTCTTTCTGATGGATGGTCGGGTGCAGGCACTCTTGCATAGCTAATCCTCGCAGTGGATCTTGTTTTTTCTCTCTGTCAAAGGCAAGCCGCTCGTCTGTATCCGGCGGCGCTCCTGGCGGCAATCGGGAATAAAGGTTTCATTGTAGCGGCATGCCTGGCACTTTTCAATCGTTCGGTTGCAGATGAGCATGGAATTGACATTCTCGACGGTTGAGACTATATCTAGCGCATGAAAATCCTCTTTGCCTTTATCCTCTGTTTTGCCGTCTACTGTCAACCAGTCTCATGCGAAGCCAGGGAGATCTATGCCCGGCAGACCGGCCAGAGCTGCTCGGCCTGCCACCTCGATCCCGGCGGCGGCGGTGAGCTGACCGCCGCCGGCAAACGGTTCGCCGCCAGCCGCGCCTCCTCCGGCCAAGCCGCTCCTCTGAACCTCGCCAACAAGATGCTGCGCTTGTTGGCAGGGTACCTTCATCTGCTCACCGCCATCCTCTGGTTCGGCACCATCCTCTACGTGCACCTGGTGCTGAAACCCGCCTACGCCGCGGGCGGCCTGCCGCGCGGCGAGGTGCGGGTCGGGGTGATCTCCATGGCGGTCATGGGCGCCACCGGGGCGCTGCTCACCCACTACCGCGTGGACTCGGTCGATCAGCTGTTGCACACCCGCTTCGGCATGCTGTTGCTGGCGAAGGTCTCCCTCTATCTGGTCATGGTGGCCGCGGCTACTTTCGTCGTTACCGTGATCGGGCCGAAACTGAAGGCGAAGCGCGGCAGTTCCGGCGCCCTGGACGGAGGGGATCTCACCCCGGAGGAACTCGCCTCCTACGACGGCAAGGAGGGGCGCCCGGCTTTTTTCGCCTATGAAGGAAAGCTGTACGACGCGACGGCGAGCAGGCTCTGGAAGCAGGGGGTGCACATGGGGCGGCACAACGCCGGGCAGGATTTGACGCAGGCGCTGCTGCTCGCGCCGCACGGCTTCGACAAGGTGGCGAGCCTGCCCGAGGCGGGCAGGCTGCTGGCGCAGGCTTCGGGAAAGGCGCCGCTGCACGAGCGGGTTTTCCTCTTCATGGCCTACCTGAACCTCAGCATCGTCTTCTTGATCGTGCTGATCGTCTCCCTGTGGCGCTGGGCGTAGCAATGGAGCTGCGATGGACTCCCGGAAATAGCCGGGCCGATTAAACCGAAGGAGCTTTTAATGCAGTTGTTGCCCAAGTTCGACATGAAAAAGGATTCGGACTCTCTGTTGCGCCTTTTCGTGAAGACTGCGGTGGCGTCGATGATCATCATCATCTCCCTTGCCGGCTACGGATTTCATGAGGTCTTTCAGCGCTACGTCATCAGCAACGCGGAAGACGACTCCATAAACGTGAGCAATGCCCTGCTTGCCGAGGAAATGGAAAAAATCGTAACCTTCGGCGACGACGGCAAATTCCGCCTGGAAATCAAACCCGGCCAGATGCCGCAGTTGGATCGGCACATCAGAAGATTCCTGGCGCCCTTTGGCATCATCAAGATAAAGATATATACGCCGGAAGGCCGGATCATCTACAGCACCGACGCCAAGATCATCGGCCAGGTGAACAAGCGCAACGAAAGGCTTGCTCGCGCGCTGGCCGGGAACTTCGACTCCAAGTTCGAGAGCAAGGACAAGGTCCTGGACTTGGCGAACGAGCTGAAATTCGACGTCGATTTCGTCGAAACCTATGTGCCGATCAGGGATAACGCCAAAAAATCCATCGGCAGCTTCGAAGTCTACCTCGACGTCACCCAGTACCGGGACCAGTCCCGACGCGCCGTGACCCTGCTGCTTGGCATCCTGACGCTGATCATGGGGTTCGTCTTCGGCGTGTCGTTCTTTCTAATACGCAGGGGAACCAGGGACATCAAAGAGATCCAGGAAATCCTCAGGACCCAGGCCATTACCGACTCGCTGACCGGCGCATTCAACAAAAGGCAGATTCTGCTGGTGGCCCACAAGGAGTTCTCCAGGGCCTCCCGCCGCAGGTCGAAAGGGCTCCCCGAGTTCGAACTCGGCTTCGTCATGATAGACGTAGACTTTTTCAAGAAGGTGAACGACACCTATGGACACCTGGCGGGAGATTTGCTCTTGAGGGAGTTGGCTGAAAGGATATCCGGCTCGCTTAGGGCCTACGACACCGTTGGTCGTTTTGGCGGAGAGGAATTCCTCCTAATCCTTCCCGGCTCGGATCTGGAACAAAGCCACAGCGTTGCGCAAAAAATATGGAAACTCATCAAGGACGAACCTTTCGTCCTTGATGGGCATTCGGTAGCCGTTACGGCCAGCCTGGGCGTCGCCGCCGCGCAGGAAGCCGACGAGGAGTATGCGCAGGTGCTGAAGCGCGCCGACGACGCGCTCTACCGGGCAAAGAGCTGCGGGCGGAACCAGGTTCTCTGACCGACTGACCGGACTGGCCCCGTCCCTGGCTATTTCAGCCTGAATTGCCCCACCAGTCTTTGCAACTGCTCGGATTCGTGCGAAAGGTTCGCCGAGGCCGAAGCCGTTTCCGCGGCGCCTCTGGAGGTGGCCTGCACGACGGCGGTGATCCGGTGGATGTTGCTGGTGATCTCGTTGGTGGTGGCGGTCTGCTCTTCGGCGGCGGTGGCGATCTGGTTGACCTGCATGGTGACGTCGTTGATCTGCTCGAGGATGGTCTCCAGGGCGTCGCCGGATTTGATGGACGACGAGGTCCCTTTCTCGACTTCCGCGACCCCCTCCTCCATGGCCGCCACGGCCCCCTTGGTCTCCTTCTGAATCCCCTTGATCATCTCGCTGATCTCGCGGGTGGCGCGGGTGGTCCGCTCCGCCAGCGCCCGCACCTCGTCGGCCACCACGGCGAAGCCGCGCCCCTGCTCGCCGGCCCGGGCAGCCTCGATGGCGGCGTTCAAGGCCAAGAGGTTGGTCTGGTCGGCGATGTCCTCGATGGTGCCGATGATGGCGCCGATCTGATCGGACCGGGAGCCCAGATCCTCGACCGTCTTGGCCGCGGCCCTGACCTGCCCCGCGATCCGCTCCATGCCGTCGATGGTCTCCCGCACCACGGCGGCTCCGGAGCGCGCGGTGTCGCTGGCGCGGTTGGAGGTCTCGGCCGCCAACTGGCAGTTCTGGGCGATGTCGCCGGAGGTGGTGGACATCTCCTCGCTGGCGGTGGCCACCGAGGTGGTTTGGAAGGCGACCTCTTCGGCTCCGCTGGCGATCCGGCCGGCGGTTGCCTGCAACTGGCTGGAGGACGCCGCGACCTGCACGGACGACTGGGCTATCTGGGAAATGGTCCGGCTCAGATTCTCGGCCATGCTGCGGAAGGCGCCGGCAAGCTGGCCGATTTCGTCGCTGCTGTGGTTGTCGACCTCGACCGTCAGATCGCCGGCCGCCAGCAGGCCCGCCTTTTCGGCCAGGCGCCTCACCGGCACGATGATGGAGCGGGATATGGCGATGCAAATGAAGATCGCCGCGGCGATCGCCGTCGCCAGCATGGCCGCGATGACGGTCACCATGGTCTTCCGAGCGACGTCTCCGGTCTTCAATTCCTGTTCCACGTCCCGGGAGTTTTTCTCGGCCAGTTCCAGCACGAGTTTTTCGGTTTTGTGGGAAGCGTCCTTGAACGCCTCCATCTGCTGGTTGGCCAGATCCTTGTTGGCCAACTTTCCGAGTTTAATCTGCTCGTATACCCCATTGAAGCCGTTCCGGTATATTTCGAAGTTCTGCCTGATGCCGGCTACCAGTTCCTTTTCCTTGGCGTCGGTGGAGAGCGCCGCGACAGCGGCGAAACGCTTGTTGAAGCGCTCCAGCACCTCGTCGTACTGTTTGCGATAGCCGGCCACTTTTTCCGGCTTTTCGATGTTGAGCAGGATGTCCTTTTCAAAGCGGCGCATCTGGTTGAGGTTCGCCCGCAAGCGCTGCGAGTACTCCGCCGTTTGAAAGCCTTCCTTGATCTCCTCTATGCCGTGCGACATCCGGATCATGCTCCAGATACCGCCGCTGCCCACCCCGATCAGCAGGGCCAGCACCAGTCCGAATCCGATGAGTAAACGCGTGATGATCCTGGAATTTTGCAACATATTGTCGCTCCTCTTACGGCAACTGCGCTTGCAGGGCTTCGATCTTATGATCAAGGTCCGCCAGCAACGCTTGCTGGTCCACCGAGCTGCAGGTGGAGCGAAAACTGTCGGCTCGCTCCTTGATTTCCGCCAGCAGCGCTTTCATAGATTCGTTCTTTTTCGCGACTGCGTCTTCTGAACTGTATTTGGCGAGGATCTCGCCGATGGCGCCGGAGACCGATTCCAGCAATAAGATTTTATCTTGCGGGAACATGTCTTTTCGCCTATCCGCCAGATGGATCAGACCGGCGACGCGCCCCTGTCGCTTGATCGGAATGACGACCAGAGAAGCGAATCCGCATTCCAGACACTTGCACCGGTAACGATGCGATTGCGCTTGCGGGATCCTCTTGAAAAACGCGCCCAGGTCGTTACTGCAAAGCGACCCGTTCGGGGTCAGCAGGGGAAGATCCAGCGGGTCCGGCTGGCCGGTGGCGACCCTGATGCAGCCGCACTGGTGTTCGGTGAGGCAAAGACGGTTTTCCGCCTGCCAAAAGTCGTAGTCAAAGCCGACGAAAGCGTCGTAAGGCATCACGCCGTCCTCATCGACCACGCGGATGCCGACGCATTCGCATCCCGTCCAGACCTTCAGGTTGTCGACCACGAAAGACAGATGCTTCTTTCGGAGGTGGCCGTTGGAAAAAAGATGGGAGATGAATTCCAGCTGTTGCGCCAGTGCGTCTCCGGCCGGTGCTCGTTTTTTAGGGGCCATCCCACTCACCTCGCCTCGGTCGACAGCCGGCCCGGAACGGCAGGCCGGACGCGCCGATAGTTCGCTTGGATGCCGACGAATCTCTCGCCTTCAGCAACACCCTCCAGTTGTTTACAGTTATTCAGCTCAACAGTCAACGCTAATGTGACTCGTCTCAGCTCCGCATCGGATTCGACAGCTGGCGGGACGAGCCCTTGCCCTATTGTTCTCGACGGCGACGACGCCGGTATCAGGCCAGCGCTGCGCACGCCTCCAGCAGGGCGTCCAGGGTGAGTCCCTGCTGCACCGGTTCGGCAAAGGGTCCTGCGCCGGGGCGGTACAGGTCGAAGCGCGGCGTGCGCCCGGAAGGCTCCTTGACCAGGCGCGACGCCACGATGCCGGCCTGCGCCAGTTGCGGCTGCGCGCAGCAGTTGGGGCAGCCTGAAATGGCCCAGCTCAGACGCTCCCCCTGGACGCCCAACCGCTCTATCACCGAGCGTGCGACCTCGCGCGTGGCCGCCAGCCCGGCGATGCACTCGTGGTTTCCCGGGCAGATCCTGAACCGCACCCGGTCGCTCGGCTCCTCCCCGGCAAAGCCCGCCTTGCCGAGCGCGTCCAGCGCCAGGGCCGGATCGCCGCCGTCGGCCAGGTGCATGGCGACGTTTTGCTCCCCGGTGATCATCAGCATGCCGCCGCAGTGGCGGTCCGCTATTTCGGCCAAGGCGGCGAGGCCCGCGCAGCCGAGTTCGCCGGCGAAGACGCGCGCCTCCAGACGATGGGCCTCGCTTGCCGGAACCGGCAGCACGCTGGCCGTGAGACTGGCGACGGTCGGCAGTTCCTCGTGGGCCGCCGGATCGTCGAGCACCCGGCGGCGGAATTCATCCTGGCCGATTTCGCGCACCAGGTGCTTCAGGCGTTTGCCGGGGGGGGTGTTCGGCTGGTAGAGCCGCAAGATGGTCTCGATGAGCGGCAGCAAGCGTTCCTCCGCGACACCCTGCGCCAGCAGAAATCCGGGGGTAGGCTCGCGCCCGAGTCCGCCTGCGGTCCAGACGTCGAAGCGCGCCCTCCCCTCCTCGGCGGGCACCGGAATCAGCCCCACGTCCTGTATCAGATGGCGGCCGCTGCTGGTATCGGCCTCGATGCCGACCTTGAACTTTTTGGGGAGCGCCTCGAAGCGCGGATTTCCGGTGAAGTGCCGGTGGATCTTGCGGGCCAGCGCCTCCAGGGCCGGCGCGCCGGCGGCTGCCAGGCTGCCGCACACCACCCCGCGCACCGCACCGCCGCAGGCGCCGCGGTTCACCAGTCCCACCGCGGCGAGTTGCGTCGCCACCGGGATCAGATCATCCTGCCGCAGCCAGTGCAGTTCCATGCTCCCTCTGGTGGTGAGGTGCACGAGGCCCCGGGCTGAGCGCTCCGCGATCTCCGCCACCTGCAGCGCCTGTTGCGACGAGATGATGCCGGCCGGCAGTTTGACGCGCTGCATGAAAAACTCGGGCTGGCGCTGGGGGTAGATTCCTTCCAGGCGCAAATTTTGCTTCGCTATCGACATGGCTGGCGCCTCCGTGCTGTCGGTCGGGGAGCTTTTTGCCCCGGCCGGGTAAGATACGTTACGGTGTCCGTAGGGGCGAACCTTGGGTTCGCCCGCCCTTGGCCGGCTCGCTGCCGGACCGATAGAGCTGTTTTTTGTTCATGAAATGGGTTATAGTGCCGGAGAAATCGGGAGTGCCGCCCGCGGGTCGGCAGGCCGGCGAAATCCCCGGGGCCGGTTGCCTTCCTTCGGAAAATCGGCTGTTACAGGAGAGGCCATGACACGAGAAGCGAAAACCCTGATCGTCGACGATTCGTCGATGGCGTTGCTGATGACAAGTTTCATGCTCAAGAAATGCGGCGTGGAGGAGATCACCGAAGCCACCGACGGCTTGCAGGGCTTGGAGGCCTTCGCATCGGCCCTGCGGCAAGGCGCCCCCTATTCCCTGGTCTTTCTGGACATCATGATGCCACAGTTGAGCGGCCAGGAAGCGCTGAAACGGATGCGCGCCCTGGAGAAGGAGGCCGGCGTGAGCCAGTCGACCATCATCATGGCTACCGCGCTCCACTCCACCACGGACATGATCGACGCCCTCATCGAGGGCGACTGCTCGGACTACCTCGTCAAGCCTTTCAAGGCGGAGGACGTGAGGGCGCTACTGGTGAAGCACGGATTCGTCGAGCAGAGCTAGCCGCCTCCCCTTGCGGACGGCCGCGGCTCGTTACTTCTTGTCGTCCGGGTTGCCGCCTGTTTTGCCGTTTTGCTCCTCTTCCGCCGCGTGGTATTGCTGCCGGATCTGCTCGATGTCCACCACCGGCGCCGGAAAGCCCATGTCCAGCGACTTCAGCGTTTCCACGATGATGTTGGACAAGGCCAGGTTGCGAAACCATTTGTGGTCGGCCGGTATCACGTACCAGGGGGCGTGCTTGGTGCTGGTCTTACTGATGGCGTCTTCGTAGGCCTCGCGGTATTCCGGCCACAGTTCGCGCTCCGTATAGTCGCTCTCGCTGATTTTCCAGTGCCGCGCCGGGTCGTCGAGCCGCTGTTTGAAGCGGCGCAGCTGTTCTTCCGGGCTGATGTGCAGGAAGATCTTGACGATGCTGGTGCCGTTAGCGGCCAGCAGGCTTTCAAAGTCGTTGATGATCCGGTAGCGCTCGGTCCAGACTTCCTTGGGCACCAGTTTGTGCACCCGCGCCACCAGCACGTCTTCGTAATGAGAGCGGTTGAAAATGGCGACCTCCCCCTTGGCGGGGGTGCGGGCGTGCACGCGCCAGAGAAAGTCGTGGGCGAGTTCCTCCTTGGAGGGGGCCTTGAAGCCGTGGACCTTGCACCCCTGCGGGTTCATCCCGCCCAGCACGTGGTTGATGGCGCCGTCCTTGCCGGCCGCGTCCATGGCCTGCAGGCAGATGAGCAGCGACCGCTTCCCCTCGGCGTAAAGAAGGTACTGCAGTTCCCGCAGCTTCTGCACCTGGTCGGCGATTTCCGGCTCGGCCGCGTCCTTGTCGGAGTGTTTGTTCTTGAAGCCGGGATCGATCTTCGCCAGCTTCAATTTGCCGCCCGGCGCCACCTGGAACATCTCTCGATAGTTCACCTTCCCCCCCTTGCCTGCTGCGGATAACCATGCGGGACAGCTATGCGGCGCAGGCCTTGAGCAGTTCCTGAAGCACCTGGTCTGCCTGGTCGTAGGGAACCTGGCAGGTGCCGACCTTCTTGTGCCCGCCGCCGCCGTACTTGAGCATCAGCGAGCCGACGTCGACGGAGGCGGTCCGATTGAGGATGCTGTAGCCGACCGAAAAGGCGACGAATTCCTTGCCGCGGCCGTCGATCAGCCTGATGGAGAGGTTGGTCTCGGGGTAGAGCGAATAGACCAGAAACCTGTTGGAGGGGGGTATCTCCTCCGCTCCGCGACCGTCGGTCACCAGTACCGGCCCGACCGCCCGGGAACGCAGCCGGAGAAACTCGCGCGCCTTCTGGTCGTTTTCCAGATACAGATCGATCCGCTCCCGGGTGTCGGGCAAGGCGAGGATCTCCTCGATCCCCTTGCTGCGGATATGCTCCACCAAGTCGTTCATGAAAGCGAGATTGCTGATGCGGTAACCTTTGTGGTACCCCAAGCCGGTGCGCGGATCGCAGATGAAACCCAGCAGCACCCACCCCTGCGGGTTGAGCACTTCCTCCTCGCTCAATTGGCCCGAGTCCACCTTGTCCACGTAGGCGAGCATCTCCTGGAAACGGACGAATTTTTCCGCGCCGTAGTAGTCGCAGATGACGCGCGCCGCGCTGGGCGCCTGCTTGCTGCACCCCTGATACTTGCCGTCCAGCGCCAGGCGCTCGTGTTCGCTGGAGTGATGGTCGAACCAGAGCCCGCAGCCGGCGACATAGGGAACGTTGGCCAGCACGTCGTCCGCCCCCACCGCCACCTTGCCGTCCTGCAAGTCCTTCGGATGGGCGTACACCATTTCGTCCATCAGTCCAATTTCCTGAAGCAGCACCGCGCAACAAATGCCGTCGAAATCCGAGCGTGTTAACAGCCGCATGACAATCCCCTTCCTTGATCCGCATGATATCCGGTGAGCCGGATTTAATTGCCGTCATATTAGCAGCGTTTTTCGGGCAAGGGAAGCAGAATGCGACGCGACGAAGGCCCGAACCTCGGGCAGATTATTTTACGTAAATGCGCCATTTATGTCTCATTAAACCTTTAAGTTTGCCCGGCCCGCGCCCGATAAGCTTTAGCGATGTCGGCAGTCGGCGCAGCCAAACTGCCGCGACCATCAATGGAAACCCACCGGGATTCTCGTTCGAGCAAGGAGCAGCGCATGACCAGCATCTGGAACTACTATCTCGACCTCAGCATCCGCTTTCGGCTCAGCCTGCTCTGCGTCTGCTACAGCCTTTGCCTGGTCGCCTCGTCGCTTGCCTGCCAAGCCGGCTCGCCGCTGGCCAGGTACGGGTCGGTGGCGCTGTTCATCGTTCTCGGCGGGCTGTTCGGCTGGGCCAACATCTGGTCCATCAGGACCCCGCTCAACCGGGCCGTCGGCTATCTGCAGACCATGGCGCGCGGCGACCTCAGCCAGACGATCGTGGTCAACCGCCACAACGAGATCAGCGAGATGCTGCGCGCCATGCAAGCGCTGCAGGACTCGATGCACGACATGCTGGCCGGCATCCAGCGGACTGCGGACGACCTGACCAGCGCCTCCAGCGACCTGAGCGCCAATTCGGAAAAAATGGCCGAGGGGACCGACCGCGCCTCGCAGCAGTCCACCTCGGTCTCCAACGCCGTGGGGGAGATGGCGGCGGTCAGCAACGACATCGCCCTCAGCTGCCAAAAGATGGCCGACCGGGCGGGGAGCACCAACAGCGCCACCAAGAAAGGCGAGGAAACCATCGCCCATATGACCTCCATGATGTCCGAGATCGAGCGCATGGTGGTCGGCACCATGGACGCGGTCAAGGCGCTGGGCGGCAACTCGGAGCGGATCGGCGACATCGTGGTGGCCATCGAGGACATCGCCGACCAGACCAACCTCTTGGCGCTGAACGCCGCCATCGAGGCCGCGCGCGCCGGGGAGCAGGGACGCGGCTTCGCGGTGGTGGCCGACGAGGTGAGAAGGCTCGCCGAACGCACTACCTCCTCCACGCGCGAGATCCAGTCCATCATCGGTTCGCTGCAAGGGGACGTGAAGAACGTGATCGGCTCCATGGAGCGCAGCGCCACCAGCGTCAGGATCGGCACCGAGGACGTGCAGCATTCCAGCCGCGCCATCGGCTCCATCAAGGATCAGATCTCTCCGCTGTTGGAATACGTGGGGCAGGTGGCGACCGCCGCCGAGGAACAGTCGGCGACCAGCGCCAACATCACCGACAGCATGCGCCAGATCATCGGCGTGGTGCACGACGCCGCCACCGGCGCGCACGACTCGGCGCGCGCCGCGGCGGAGCTGGCCCGTTCGGCGCAGACCCTGAAGCAGATGCTGAACCGCTTCAAGCTGTCCTAGCCGGAGTTCGCCAGGGAGGGGAGCGGCGGGCGAGCCCCGGCGGGAAGGGCGGAGCGGCGGGCAAATGCGGGACGGCCGGGCAGGCGGGACGGCGCGCAAACGTGCAGGGCGTAAAAAAAACAAAGGGCGAACACGAGATTCACCCCTACGGATCGATACCGTAGGGGCGAATCTCGTATTCGCCCTGTTCGCTACTGGGCCGGGTGCCGATTCCCCCCCGGCGCGGGCGGCGAGTCAGAGGTGGAACTTCCTGGCCAGGTCGTTGTCGATCACGTAGACGCAGACCTCCTTGGCGCACTGCGGGGTGTACTTGAATTTGTCGGAGCTGAGGTTGTTGATCAGGAAGGTGACGTCGTCCCTGATCCGCTTGTCGTAGGTCCTGAAGGCGTCGGTATCGAAGTCCTTGATGGCCCGCCGGAAGTTGGCGTTTTCCAGGAACGGCTCCAGCACCTTCTCTTTCAGGTTGAACACGTAGCGGTCGTGCAGCGTCTGGAACAGCTGGGTCTGCTGCGCCTTCTTCCCCTCCACCAGGATCTCCTGGGTGAGCGAGCGCCCGGTGTACTCCCTCTGGGTCTCCTGCCTGAAGGCCAGGCGCGCCTCGGTCGCCGTCTTGGGTCCCACCAGCCGCCCCTCGATCCCCGCCAGGAACTCCTCGGTGATCTCCAGTTTCTCGCCGGTGAAGCGGCAGACCTCCACGGCCCCGGGCTCGAAGTTGACGGCGAACATGTAGTGCAGTATGTCGCGCTCGATCTGCCCCTCGTTGTAGTAGTACAGCGCCTCCTTCACCTCCTGCAGCACCACGTAGTCGTAGTTGTGCACCAGCGACTCCATGAACCCCTCCGGTATCGACTCCTTCAGCTCCTTGTGCCAGCGGGTGAAAAAGGTGGAAAGGTGCGACATGGTGATCATCTTGTCCTTCCTGGCATAGGCGGCGTAGAAGTCGGAGAAGATCTTGATCGACTCGCGGCCGGAGAACCCGTGGTCCCCTTCGTGCTCGCTCTCGGCGATGATCTTCTTCCTTCTCTTGGCGTTGAGCCTTTTGCGATCCTCCTCGGAAAGCCAGTCGGGGATGTGCCCGGTGTAGATCTCCATCTTCAGGATCTGCAGGTGCTCGTCGCAGTAGAGCCGATATTTTTCCGGGTCGCCGATCCACTCCAAAAGCGCGTCCGACTTGATGTTCATGCGGGTGGAGATGATCACCCGGGCGAAGTTGTGCAGCACCCTGGGGAGAAAGCTGGCCTCGATGTGCTTGCCGAAGATGTTGCGATAGATCTCCACCTCGGTGTTCAGGTCCATGACGTAGGGGATGTTGATGAACTCGATGCGGTCGGTGAAGGACTGCACCCCTTCGATGCTGCGCTCGTCCTCCGGGTTCATCAGGGCGATGAACAGCGAACGGACGTTCTCCTCGACGTCCTCCACCTTGTGGATACCTTCGCTGATGATGTTGTGCAGCTCCAGGAGCCGCTCGGCGTTGTGGGACTTGACGTCCATCAGGGCGTAGATGCCGTTGTTGGTCTTGGCGAAGTTGGAGAAGATGTACTTCACCTCGTTGCTGTCGCCCAGGAGCAGGTCGATCTTTCTTTGCAAAAGCTCGTTGGTGAGGATGTTCTGCTTCATCGACTTGTCGCCGGGGTTGAAGACGGTGATTCCCTCGCCCAGCCTGCGGTTGAAGCGGTAAGGGCGCACCTGGATCATCCTGAACAGGTCGGCCGGGTCCTCGAGCCGGGCGGAGAGCGCCTGAAAGAGGGAGCTGCAGATGGTGCAGGGTGAGTCGCGGAAG
Source organism: uncultured Geobacter sp. (assembly GCA_903925075.1). Classification (GTDB taxonomy): domain Bacteria; phylum Desulfobacterota; class Desulfuromonadia; order Geobacterales; family Geobacteraceae; genus Geomonas. The sequence goes on along the minus strand of CAIYDQ010000021.1, from coordinate 10,446 downwards.
ACCCAGTCGTACTCCTTCTCGGTGAACAGGCGCCATTTGAAGGCGTCGTTTTGGAACAGGTCGTCGAAGAAGGCCCGGCGCTGCAGCTTGTCGATCATCAAAAGCGGGCTGTCGTGCGAGGGGCAGGAAACCTCGACCACGTCGCCGCCGCGCTGCAGGGCGGCCTTGGCCTCGGAGAGTTCCTGCGGGTCGAGTTCGTACTCGTCCAAAAGGTGCGACAGCTTCTCCATGAAGGAGCCGACCTGCTGGTCCTTGAACTTACCCAGGATACAGCGGTCCAGGTGCCAGACCACCTCGTAGCACCTCCCCGCCTCCGTGCTGGTGTACTCCTCGAACTTCATCAGCAGGTTGTTCAGGAAGGTGCTCTTGCCGGAGCCCGGCGGCCCCTCGAAGATGTAGATCTTGTTCTGGCGCGCCCCGCTCTTCATGGCGGCCACGTGGTTCAGCAGCCGGTTGGCGAAGAGACGGTCGGCGAAGAAGGGACGGTCGGAGTTCTCGACGAAGAGCCTGCGGCAGTCGTAGTTGGCGAAGTTGATCGACTCGGGATCGTCCGGATACTCGTCGGCCCCCTCGCTCACGTAACTCTTCACCATGTCGTGGAAGAGTTGGAAGACGTTGCGCATCACGCCTTCCGGACGCTCCGACACCAGCTGCATGAACTGCTGGAAGGAGAAACTGGCCGCCTTTTCCCTCTCGACGATGGTGCGGCTCAGCCGTTTCAATACGCTATCTAGATCTGGCATGTCTAACCCGCCTTCGCTGATGCTGTCATAGGACCTTTCGGCTCAAGGCCTTGTCCTTCATGGTGTACACCACCCGCTGCCAGGTGATCTCCGGCTCTTCTCCCGCCTCCCGCCCGCGCGGCGCCTCTACCACCGCTTCGCTGGTCTCAAGCTGCACCGGCGCGCCCCAGAGAAACTCGACGCCGATCAGGGTGTTGGCGATATACTCCTGCACCAGCTGTTTCCCCTCGAAGTGATGCACCAGGTAAAGCGCGCCCCCTTCGCCTCGCTCCGGGGCGATCTCGATATTCGGCGGGTGGTAGAGGGAAGCCAGCACCATGTCGCGGTACTGCCCCGCGTCCCGGCTCTTCACGTAGTACTGCCAGACCATGCGCTGCTGGTCGAGCCTCTTGCCGGTGACGAACAGGTCGTGGCGGTCGGTGAAGTCCTGGTCGATGAAGTCCTTGATGAACAGATAGTCGCAATAGTCGGCGCGCACCCGGAAGATCGCCTCGTCCCCTAGGCCGGCCTTGGTGTCGTAGCGCTTCCTTTTGTCCGCGTCCGCGATGCGCTGAAAGTCGTAGCCCATCTTGCCGGCGTCGCCGGATTCCTTGATGAAGGACATGAGCCGCATCCCCAGGGCGTAGGGGTTCATCCCCACCCGCGGCATCGAGGTCACCCCGGCGTGCACCCGAGCGAAATCCACCTCGTGGCCGCTGATCCGGTCGTCGACCAGGAACAGCTTCTCGTGCCAATAGCTCGCCCACCCCTCGTTCATGATCTTGGTGCGAATCTGGGGCTGGAAGAAGATCGAGGTCTTCCTGACCACCTCCAGCACCGAGCGCATCCAGACGTTCTCGTCGCGGGCCAGGAACTCGGAGTTTTCCACCAGGAAGCGGAGCAGGTCGCGCCGCTCCACCCGCTTCGCCCCCGCGCTCTTGGCGAAATGCGCCTCCATCTCCGGGTACTTGATCGCCACCTCGGCGAAGAACTGCCGCTCCCCCTCTTGCGGGTTGGCCGCCTTCGCCTCGTTGTACTTGGCCAGCTCCTTCAGGTACTCGCCCACCGGCAATTTTTTCTCGACCTGCAGGAAGACGTCGAAATAGTAGTCGAGCCGGCTGGAACAGGAGGATTCGGGCGCTGCGAACAGCGGCGAGAGTTCCTGGTGGTAGCCGACCAGGTTGTCGATGGAGCGGGCGAACTCCAGGATGTAATCCACCCAGCGCCCCTTCTCCGCGCGCAGCTTGGCGATCACCCGCTTGTCGGAAAGCGCCTGACCGGTGAAGTCGTACTCCCAGGTGTGGCGGAAGTAGAGGTTGTTCTGGAAGAAGTCGATGTGCCCCAGCACGTGATAGAAGATCATCACGTTCAGCCAGTCGGGGTTGTTGTCGTTGTAAAAGGAGATGGGCGGCCGGGTGTTGATCACCGTCTCGTAGGGGTTGTGCGGGTAGAGTTCGTACTCCCCTTTCCCCCTCAGCACCTCCACGTCGTGCACCCAGTAATCGTACAGGGTCGGGATCATCACCTTGGGGGAGAGCTCGATCAGGTCCCGGTTGGTGACGATGTACTCCAGGCTCTCGTCGGTGAAGGTCAGTCCCGCCGCGCGCGCCCGCTCCTTGCACCCTTCCATGATCTTTTTGGTATGTTGGTTGATCAGTTCCATCGCAGCCTCGGTTTAGGAAATCAGTTTCCTGATGCCGTCAATCACCCGCGCCTCTTCCGCGTCTTCCGTCATCACGTCCAGCCGCAAAAGGTCGGCCTTGTCGCGCAACAGCCCGGAGTTTTCCAGGTAGCGCGCCACCTCGGTCCACTGGGTGCCGCTGTGCTCGGCGATGGTGACCCCCATCCGGCTCACGTAGCTCAAGATCTTGACCAGTTCCGGGATCGACTTGTCGCCGCCGGTGTCCCAGTCGTCGCCGTCCGTGCCGTGGAAGACGTAGATGTTGTAGTCCGCCGCCAGGTTCTCCTTCTCCACCAGCTCGTTCACCAGTTTGTAGGCGCTCGCCACCTCGGTGCCGCCCGCCACCCGCGAATTGTAATAGGTGTGGAAGTCGGGGACCTCCTTGGCTTCGGTGTCGTGCAGGATGAAGCGCGATTCCACCTGCCCCGCGTATTGGTACAGGAGCCAGCTGTAAATCATGACGTGCTGGGTGGCCACCAGCTCGGTCACCTTGCCGGCCATGGAGCCGGAGTAGTCGCGCAGGAAGAACACCATGGCCTGCGGCTCGTAATCCTTCTCCTGGGAGAAGATCCGGTACACCTTGTCCCTGGGCGAGATCAGGAAGCGGGTCGGGTCGATGTCCGAGACGTCCGGTAGGTTGCCCAGGGCGATGTTGGTCTCCACGATCTTTCTCAGGGTGGCCTTCTTGTCCAGGATCTGCCCCGAGCCGCGGTTGCGGTCGGTGAGGTCGTAGACGTAGCGGGTGAAGGACTTTTTCTTCCCCTTTTCCTTAAGGTTCGGGAGTTGGAACTGTTCGGTGAGCACCCGTCCCAGTTCATAGGCGGAGGCGTCCAGCTCGTGGGCCTCCCCCTCTCCCTGCCCGGGACCTGCGCCCGGCTCCTCGCCGGTTTCGCGCACCTTCTGCTCGCCGATCACCTCGCCCTCGTCCCCCTTGCCGGAGCCGCCGGTGGCGCCCCCCTCGCCAGGGGGCCGGATGGTCGGGTCGTGGATCAGTTTTTCCTCCTCGGTCGAGGGGACCACCACGATCTTCCCTTTGCCGGCCTTGCCCGGTTTGATCAGCCGGCCCACCCGGATCTTCCTGGGGAAGCCGTCCTGTTCGCGTTGCCGGTCGCGCTCCAGCAGTTCGTCCAGCGCCTTCATCTGGGCGACGTACGGGTTGGCCACCCGCTCCTGGTGCTGCAGCACCGCCAGATCGTGCCAGGCGTAGAGGCCGCGGGCGAAATCGGGGAACGGGCCGCGGCGCGGATCGGAGCGGATCTCCCTGACGACGGCGAGTTCCTCCCTGAAGCGCGCCTCGCGCTCCGGCGCGACTCCTTGTGCCTTCAATTCATCGAGGTATTTTCCGGGATCTTTCATGGAATTAGCCCTTAGCCCTTGGCCTTTCGCCGCCTTCCCATCAACTCTCGTCTTCCTGGGTGCAGAAGTACTCGATGGTCTTTTGCGAGCAGGTGCGGCAGTAGCCGAGCTTGCCCAGCATGGTGACGATCATGCGGTCATAGAGCTTCTGGTTCTCCTCGTTGGTGCGGTTGGCCAAAGCCCCGATCAGGCTCCCCGCCCCGGCGATGTCGGATTTCAGCCGCACGTCGGTCACCGCCTTCACCAGCTCCAGATTGTCCATGAAATCGTAGTTCGGATCGACCGAGATCTTCTGGCCGTAGATCTTCCTGATCGAGGTCCTGAAGGAGGCGCGCTGCTCCTCGGTCTTCAAGCCGATCCGCTCCTCGACGCTCTTCACGTAGCGCTCGTCGATCTTCAACGCCCTCAATTCCCCGGTCTGCGGGTCCTTGTACTTCCACATCCGGTCCGGCCCCAGGTTCTCGGCGTCGATGCCGATGATCATGTTCACGTAGTTCTGCACGTCCTTCCTGATGGCGTACGGTTCGTCCATGTAGGCGTTGAACATCTCGGTCATGATCCGTTCCCGGTACAGCTTCTTGCCGGTTTTCAGATCCTCCAGGTACTTGGCGCGCTCGTTGGTCTCCACCACGTAGTCGAGTACCACCCGCTCCAGGGTCCTGAAGATGTCGTAGGCGAACATGCAGCGCCCCTCGTTGGTCTCCGAGCTCTCCTTGAGGATCTGGATGCTCCGCCCCAGGCTTCTGTGCCCCAGCCCGCGCTGCCCGAAGCGCTTGGTGATGTCCGGTTCCTGCCCCAGGGTGTCGATCACCTCGGCCAGCGCCTTGATGCTCTTCTCCCCCGCCACCTCGCCCGCGGCCAGCTTCATGGTCTCGATCGGGGTGAGTTTCTCGGATCTGGGAAGACGGGTCAGCACCACGCCGACCGAGGCTGCGTAGTTGAGGTTCGGGTCCTGGTGCAGCACCTCCCTGGTGAGGGTGGTCTTCGCCTCTGAGCCGATGGCGTAGGAGGTGAGCCCTTCCTGCATCCGGTAGTTGGTGTTGTGGGAAACGTAGCAGATCCGGCAGCGGTCGACGATCGGCGCCTCCTCCTTCTCCGCCAGGAAGCGGTTGAACTCGGAGTTGTTGCTGGTGGCGATGATCATCGAGTCGATCGGCCACTTGTAGCCGTCGATCTCGATGGCCCGGTTCTGGATCACCCCCAGGTAGACCTGCACCAGGTCCTTCTTGTTCTTGAAGATCTCGTCGCTGAAGTGGATGCCGCCGCCGGCCACCCGCGCCAGCGCCCCGCGGCGCAGGTCGAAGCGGTACGGGTTGTTGGTGTCGGAGAGGTGCAACAGCCGCTGGATCGATTCCTCGCCCAGGAGGTCGACCGCCGAGGAGGTGATCTTGTCCTTGGCCGGGTATTTGCCGGTCAGCGTGCCGAGGCTCTCGCTCATCGGCACCGGGATCACGGTCACCGAGTCGAGCATCGCCTCCAGGTCCAGATCGACATGCTCACGCAGGTCGTTCCAGATGTAGCCGCTGCAGGCCCCCAGTGGCCGGTAGTTCCGGTACAGGTTGTCGAGCTCGTCCTCGGAGAAGCCCTGTTCCCCCAGGAAGCGGCGGTTGTCGTCCGGATTCTCGAACAGGTTCATGGCCAGGATCATCGGATCCTCGTAGGTCTGGGAATCGATCTCCTTGATCCTGCCGTAGCTGCCGATCCGGTCCATGCCCAGGAAACGGAAGCTGTACTTGCGGTTTCGGCCCATCAGAAAATTCCGGTACTTGGCGCAGAGGAACTCCACGAAAAAGGTCTTGCCGTTGCCCGGTTCCCCGACCAGCACGAAGGCCATTTCCTTGCTGGAGCCGCCTTCCGCCGCATCCTTCACGAAGGAGACGAAACTGTTGATCTCGTCGTACATGCCGATGGTGTGCTTGCGGCCGGTCCGGAAGATGTTGAAGTCATAGGTCGTCTTGGCGTTCACCACGACCTTCTCGAAGCCCGGCTCCAGGATCATGCGGATGATGCCTTGGAAGGCGTTCTCGAATACCCTATCCCCCGCCTTGACGGCAGCCAAATGCTGTCGGAGCGTGTCGTTTTTCTGCGCAGTCATGGTTTTCCTCCGCGTTAGGTCCTGGGGTTTTATGCTCTCATTGATTTTTTACGTCCAGAAAAAGTATACGCCTACTGCCACTTTTTTTGCAAACTGTTAATAAAGCCGCTCTCCGCGCGGGTTTGCGAGGGGCCGGCGGCCGCTCGGTGAGGGACGGTTTGAAAATTAGAGCGGCGGCAAAATGAATTAATGATGTATTCTACCCGCTGCTCGGCTATGCGCAAGCCGGTGCCGCTAAAGTATTCTATGCGCGTTGGAGCGCGCACTGGACACAAACGAAAAGGGAGGAAACCGGGAGGGACCACATGATGGGGGGGTGGGGAGGGGGAGATACCAGGCGCCAAGCTTAACTTAAACGGCAGTGGGGCAGGGTATGGGGGAACTGTAGATGGTGGCCGCCAAGCTCAGCAGGGGTGGCCGGGACTACGGACGGATCAGACGAAATACCTGCCGATGTCGATCCTGAACGGGGAAGGATCGACGACGGAAACGATGCTGCGGGGCGCGCCGGGGGGCGTCAACTCCTCGATTTCGCTGTCGACTTCCCGCCCCAGGGAATCGGCGATGATCCTGATGCGCGGATTGTCCGGGCGGGCGGGATCGTTTTTCACCACCACCGCCAGTTCCTTGCTGTCAAGCAGCAGCACGGAGCCGATGCTGTGCACGCCGACGCAGTTGATGAAGAGCTTCAAGAGCCCCTGGTCGAAGGCCTTGCCGCCGCGTGAGAGCATGAAGCGGAGCGCCTTGTCGGGCTGGTAGGTCGTCCCGCCGTCCGGCTGCCGAGAGGTGACTTCGTCGTAGCAGTCGGCAATGCTGATGATCCTGCCGAACAGGCTCAGCCTGTTGTAGCGAAAGCGGGGATAGCCGGAAAAATCGGCCAGCAGGTGATGCTCGAACACCCCCGTGATGATCCTGGAGCTCATCACGTCCAGCCCCTTGAACTTCATCATCTTCTTCACCCCGTAAACGGGGTGCGCCTCCAGCGCCTGCTGCTCCTGCGCGGAAAGCCCGCCGCGCTTTTCCAGGACGGAGCCGGGGACGTCGGCCTTGCCGATGTCATGGAGCAAAGCGGCCATGCCCAGCTCGCACAGATGGAACTTGGACATGCCCAGCCGCCTTCCCATCACCAGACAGAGAACGCAGACGTTGACCGAGTGTTGCTGGATGCCGGCACCCGCGCGGGGCTCTTGGTTGGACGCGGCGACCATCCCCAGCAGAGTCGACTCGTTGTCCGGCAACAGGTCGATCAGATGCTGCACCACCCGCTTTGGTCCCCTAAGCCGCATGGTCTGTCCGGCGCCGGCCAAGTCCAGCGCCTCGTCCAGGGCAGCGAAGGCCTTCTTGAACAACAGCTTGGCGCTGAGCTTCCCGCTTCTTAGCCGGTCGATCCGCCTCTCCTTGTCAACCTGGACGGTCTCGGCCTCTTCGAAGCGGGCTTCCACCTCGACATGGAGGATCACTCGCTGCTGCATCAGCTCCAGGATGGCGGCATAACTGTCGGAGGAGCCCAGCACGGCTTCGTCCCGGAATATGTGGACGAAGCGGCTCAGTTCCTCGGAGGTCACCGCGGGGCTGAAGGTGATCCCCCCCACCTGGTGGCGCGCCATCTCCTCCATGAGGAATTTGCCCGCCTGGTAACTGGCGGAGTCCGCCTTCAAGCGCAAGTCGCCGAGGTAGAAATTCCCCCCCTTTACCTTGACCGCGACCTCTTCGTTTCTTATCGAAATCTCCCGGACCACCTTCAGAAAATTGGCTACGGGCGCATCGAGCGCCGTATGCCCGACCGGATAGTTCGCCGCCGTCTTGAAAAGGATGAAAAGCTGGCCGACCAGGGCCTTGCCCAAGCGTCCCAACAGGTCCCTCTCTCCGTATCGGCTCTCCCTCTCCTCCGTCATCTACGCTCCCTCCGGCCCGGCCGACGCCCTGCCCCTGGCCGCTATGGCCTGCTCGATGATCCCCCTGATCTCGCCGGTCTGCTGCGCGCGCGCCTCTTCCAGCAGCTCCAGGGCGGCCGCGTTCCTCATTTTCGCCAACCCCGCTACGGCGCAGACCAGCGCGTCCTTGTCCACGGCCTGACCAAACCAGAGCTTGCGCTTTTTGGGGAGCAGATCCCTGAACAGCGGCACCATGCTCTCCGAGCCGAGTTCGCCGATGGTCTCGTAAACCACCTTTTTTTCCGCCAGATCCTTGGACTTGAAATCCTGCGCCGCGGTCAGCGCCACCGCCGGCTTCAGCGCGAAGCTCAACCTTTCCCGCGCCAGGATCTGCAGGGCCTTGATCCGCAGGGCGCTCGACTCGTCCCGGAAGAACTTCAGGATATAGGCCTTGGCCTTGGGATCGGAGGAGCGCTCCAGAAAACCCAGCACCTCCTTGCGGATCCTCGCCTCCTTGTGGGAGATCAAGCCGACGATCATTTCCAGGGCGACCGGCGTCTCGATCATGGAGAGCACCAGCACCACGTTGCGCACCAGGTACCAGCGCGGGTCGGACAGGAAGGGAGCGAACACCTCCGGGTCGTCCTGGCCAAGCTCCACCAGCACCTCGATGATCACCTTCCTCATTTTCAGCTTTTCCACGCGCCCGAGCAGCTCGCAGATCCCGCCCAGCGAAGGGAGGCCCAGGATCTGCAGCAGTTCCCTCAGATCCTCGTGGCTCAGCATTTCACCGGTGTCTATCGCTTCCTGCAGGACCTCCACCGCTCTCTCCGACAACACCTCGGCCAGCGCCTTCTTCACCAACTCCCGCGACCGGGGGGCGAGGCCGCCGACCTTGAGCAGCTTGTCCAGGAAGCGCACCAGCCTGAGGGCATGGCGCAGCTCGCCGGAGAGAAACATGTTCACCGTCAAGGTCCCGACGATTTCAGCGAAATCCTGAAAGACCGCCGGATCCTTCACCCCCGCGAGGATGGCGGAGAGGATGGTGATGGCGTCGTCGAGAGGGTTTCGTTGCGCCTCGGCCTGTTTGGCTTTGCGCAGCCAGTCGGCTTCTTCCGCGGTAAGAGCGAGCAGGCGCTTCGGGATCTGCTGCACGGGGGGAGGCGGGTTTTGGGCGACGGCGGCGAGCAGCCGGGAGATGGCCTCCTGCTGGGACTCCAGCTCCGGTTCCTCCTCTTCCAGGTCGGCCTCGACCAGGTCTTCGTCCAACAGATAGTTTATGTGGGGCAGTCCCTTTTCCCAAAGCTGGGTGACGATATCGTCGTCCTGGTAGACCGGCCGCTCGAAGCCGATGATCTCCAGGAAGTCCGTCAGTTCCTGCAGCTCCAAGCCGTTGCTGAAGGCCAGGGCGCTGATGCCGTCGGCGCTCAGCCTGAAGGCGACGTTGTCCTTAAGATCCGGATTCTCGTAGACATAGCTCCCTTTGTAGCCCAGGGTAAAGCGGGCAACCTCCAGCCGAAAATCGCCGTAAGCCGCCATGTGCGCCGAAAGCTTGGAACCCAGCTCCTCGACGAACTTGATGAGCACCGGGTTGTTGGCCAGGTAGATCCTGAGTCCCTTGACGGTCCGTATCATGGAAAGCACGACGTCCTGGGCGGAGGCGAGTTCCTCCGCACCCGGCGGTTCCAGGTCCTGATAGTCGTTTAGTGCTCGGTCGTCTTCGATCATACCAACCCTCGAATTTCAACAAGGCCGCGCGGGTCGCTCCCTGACGGCGGCGGAGCCGACGGGACCGCGCGGGCGGCCTGAGGCGGCGCTTTCGGCTCTCGCGACAGCGCAGCTCCGTAGCATACGACAAACCGCCACCTAAATGCCACTAGAAACAGCTCATGCCCGGGCCAGATCCACACCTGCGACGGGGGGCGATGCCCGGCGATGAAGCCGTTCTACGTTCAGACGCTCCTTGATGGCTGCGCCGTCCACGAAAAAAAGGGGAAGTCGGCTGACGCCGGCTCCCCCTTTTTTTTGTTTGCCGCTAGGACAGGCTGATTACATCATGCCGCCCATGCCGCCCATTCCACCCATGCCGCCCATGCCGCCCGGCATTGCCGGCATGCCGCCGTCTTCCTTAGGCTTGTCGGCGATCATCGCCTCGGTGGTCATCATCAGTCCGGCCACGGAAGCCGCGTTTTGCAGCGCGTAACGGGAGACCTTGGTCGGGTCGATGATGCCGGCCTCGATCATGTCGACGTAGGTGTCGTCGGCGGCGTTGTAGCCGAAGGCGCCCGAGCCGTTCTTCACCTTGTCGACCACGATGGAGCCGTCCACGCCCGCGTTCTGGGCGATCTGACGGATCGGCTCTTCGAGGGCGCGCTTGATGACGTTGACGCCGAACTGCTGCTCGGCGGGAAGCTGCAGCCCTTCCAGCGCGACCAGGGCGCGCAGGTAAGCCACGCCGCCTCCGGGAACGATCCCCTCGTCGACCGCGGCGCGGGTTGCGTGCAGCGCGTCTTCGACGCGTGCCTTCTTCTCCTTCATCTCGATCTCGGTGGCAGCGCCGACCTTGATCACCGCGACGCCGCCCACGAGCTTCGCCAGTCTTTCCTGGAGCTTCTCGCGATCGTAATCGGAGGAGGTCTCCTCGATCTGAGCGCGGATCATCTTGACGCGGCCCTGGATCTCGCCCTCGATGCCGTTACCGTCGATGATGGTGGTGTT
>CAIYDQ010000020.1 GCA_903925075.1 uncultured Geobacter sp. | reverse complement strand
GACAGGTTGAGTCACTGTCTCAGCTACTGGTTGAGCTACAGGTTGAGCCGTCGGCTGGATCAAAGTTTGAGCTACAGGTTGAGCCACCGGCTGGATCACAGGTTGAGCAACTGGTTGAGCTGTTGCCTGAATGACAGGTTGAGCGACTGGTTGAGTTGCTGCCTGAATGACAGGTTGAGACACTGCCTCAGCTACCGGTCGAGCTACAGGTTGAGCCGTCGGCTGGATCACAGGTTGAGCAACAGGTTGAGCAACTGGTTGAACTGCTGCCTGCATGACAGGTTGAGTCACTGTCTCAGCTACTGGTTGAGCTAAAGGTTGAGCCGTCGGCTGGATCAAAGTTTGAGCGACTGGTTGAGCTGCGGCCTGAATGACAGGAGCAACTGGTTGAGCTGCCGCCTGTTGAGTCCCTGTCTCAGCTACCAGTTGAGCTACAGGTTGAGCCGTCGGCTGGATCACCGTTTGAGCGATTGGTTGCGCTATTGCCTGAATGACAGGTTGAGTCACTGGCTCAGTTACAGGTTGAGTTTGTGATTGCGCGACAGGTTGAGCGGTCTCCGGCAAAACGGGTTGAGCCACTGTTTGGGCTACCGACTGAGTCGCTGTTGCAGCTACAGGTTCAATCGTCGGTGGAGCTGCCGCCTGAGCTGCCGGTTGCGTAACCTCTGGCTCAACTATCGACTGACCCACCGGTCGAATAACTGACTCCGCAATTGGTTGAGCAATCGGAGCTGGAGAGGTCGTGCTAGGAGCTACTGCCGCGGTCGCGCTGGCCGTCACGGCTTGAACGCTTTCCGTGGTAGCTGCTGGTGTGACTGCTTCGACTTCCGCTGGCACTTGAACTAACTTAGTATCTGTCGGTTCAGCAAATGCGGTAATTACAGTCTCAGGTATCTGTTGTTCCGGGAGTCGGTAGGCCGCTGTTGCACTTTGCCTTGCACCAGGCGTCGTCTCGATGGAAAGTTGCTGATCACTGCCGGCGACCATGCCCGTGTTTGTTTCTACAGTTCGCCCGCTTTCTGCTGTAGCTACCATAGTCAACGGCGCATTCTGCACCGCATCCGTCTCGACCGCAATGTCGTTCGCCTTGTGCTCGGCACCCCCATAGGCTGCCGCTGCGCTTTGCAGCGCCCTCGGTGCCGGCGTGTCAAATTTTTGCTGAGGATTAAGCACTGCCGTCACAGGGCTTTCCGTGGTTGCCGGCTGAGCCGCAGGTGTTGAACCCTGCGCAGCTACTCCCTGTAGGGCAGCGATGGAGGATGCTTGAGCCGAATCAGCTGCCGGTTCCACGCTCCTCAATTCCGCCGGCTTGTTTTCGGCTTTAGCCGAAACGCGCCTTGGCTTAGTCTGAACTGGGTCAGCCGCAGAGGCTTCCGATGGTTGTGCCGGAAGTCGATCAGGCGCGGCCGAATCGTTGAATGCGGGCGGCACGGCAACATCGTCTTCTCGCAGCGTATTCGCCCCTGCGGGCGCAGCGGCAGTAGTTCCCGCAGCCCGGTCCGCCGCCGCATTGATCGGATTGGCGGCAACAGTAACCTGATCCGTGGCTACAATCTGATCCGCCACTTTCATCGCTGCCGTGGACACCATTGTCGGTGCCAAATCACTTTGAGCGTGCAGGGCCGTCGACTGCGCGACTTCGTCGCTGCCAGCCGCGCCTGCAATTACGCCACTTGACACCGCTTGTCCAGTTTGTGTGGACAGCGGAGCAGAGGTTGATAGCTTCTGCTCTGCATCTACGGCGGTTTTTCCAACCGCTGCCGATTGCTCCTGAAGCTTGTTTGTTTGGCCAGCAACCGAATTACTGCTTTGCTCGATCGTCGCTTGCGCCGTAGTTGCAGGCGACGAGAGCCGTGGGCTTTTCTGTTTGCCGCCTCGAGTCGCCGCAGCTGAGACCCGGGTGTCTCCTGCGGTCGTCTCGGTTGCGTCCGGCGTGATAAGCAGCGAGCCGAAGCTGATCGATACCTCCGTTATGGTGGATGCTGTCGATGCCTGCGGCTGAACTGGAGCTGTCAAGGGAGCTGCCGAGGTTTCGCGTTGAGCCACGTCTTTGAGCGCCGCGCCGTTCGCGCCCTTAGCGACATCGGGTTGGGTGACGGAAGTCTCCTGCAAGCCACCGTCGGCAACCGGCTGCGAAGCGATCTGGGCAGCCTTCAAATGACCCGCACTTCGTCTTTTCTGGCCGGCAAAGAGGGCCCTTGCAGGCCTGGCCTGCGCGGCGGGAGCCGCTTCGTCGGCAGGCGCCGCGCTCGCTACGGTTGCTGCGGCGCTCGAATTGCTGGTAACCTGCAGCACCTTGGCGAAGGCGCCGCCGTTCTCGCCGCCCTGACCGGTCGGAGGTGCGGCTTTGCCGGGTTGCGTCGTGGCAACGGCGGCGACGTCGGTAAACAGAGTCGCTGTATCAATCGTTTTCATCGTTTCTCACCTCCTCTCTTTGAAGTCTGTTGGGGCGACTGCCATAAACGCTCAGACTGCACTTTTTAAGCCCAGCTGCGCGGTTGCGGCAAGAGAATCATTTGCCGGCCAGATTCAGCCGGGTCCATTCCAGCACTCTCGGCTGAGTGATGTACGGGATCAACTTGACGGCGGTCTTCTGGTCCATCTGGTTCATCATATCGATCGCCATCTTGGGGTCCAGTTTGTTGATCAGCCCCCCTGCCTCGTCCGGCTTGAGCGCTTTGTAGATCTTGAGCATCTTCTTGTAGCTTTCATCCACCTTCTTGCCGCGCTCTTCCTCCTGCTTCTTCTTGGCCACCAGCGCGGCTTCGAGCCCTTTCCTGGCCGCGTTCAGCTCGGCCGTCCTGGCGTCCAGCTTGGCGGACAGCCTGGCCAGCGCGTCCTCCTTCGCCTTGAGCGCGGCTTCCTTCTCGATCAGCTGCTGCCGCTTCAGTTCCAGTGCCGCCGCGTCGTCGCTGGCCGGCTTGGCGGGCGCGGCCGCGGGGCGCGGTTCCGCGGCAAAGGCGTGGCGCACCTGAAAATCGGGGGCCACATAGTAGAACGCCAGGGCAATAAGTGCCAAAGACAGCAGTATCACCCTCACTTCTTGGCTCCCCTCCCCTGCAGGGCGATTTCATCCAGGAATATGCGCTCCCGGGTAAGCTGGTCCATCTTCAGATCCCGCATTTTCTTCTCCTTGAACACTTCCAGCGCCTTCTTATCCTTGGCCGCCGTCAGCAGGGCTTCCCGCTTCTCCTGCACCGCCTTTTCCAGGACCGGAAGCGATTCCTTGATCGCCTGAATCTCGCGGCTCTTTCTCATGCTGAAGTTGCCGTAGAGTTGCAGGTCCTTGGCCTCGATCCCTTGCATCTGGCGCCGGGAGAAATCCTGCTCCATGGTCGCCATGGCGGCCTGCTCGCTTTCCAGCTTGTCCTGCGCGTTTTCGTGGTTGAGCCTGGCCGCGGCCAGCTCCAACTGGTGCATCTTCTCGACTTCCTTGCGGAATTTGAGCACCTGTTCCAGCCTGAATTCGTGTCCCGCCATGGCGCGTCGCCTCCGTTTTTACGGTCAATGCCTGCCTTAGCCTGCAAAGATGCTGGCCAGCGCCTCGATCGATTCCTCGACGCTCACCCCGTCTGCGACATCTTGCTTCATATAGGAAATCATCTGCTCCATCTTCATGATGGCGAAATCGATCTTCGGGTTGCTGCCGGCCTTGTAGGCGCCGATGTTGATCATGTCCTCGGCTTGGCGGTAGGCCGCCAGGTTTTCCTTGAACGCCCCCGCCAGCTGCCGGTGCTCTTTGCTGGTCACGTCGCTCATTACCCGGCTGGCGCTGTTCAAGAGGTCGATGGGCGGGTAGATGTTGCGCGAGGCCAGCTCGCGGGTCAGGATGATGTGTCCGTCCAGGATGCTGCGCATGGCGTCGGAGATCGGCTCGTTGAAGTCGTCACCCTCCACCAGCACCGTGTACAGGCCGGTGATGCTTCCTCCCTGGAAGTTGCCGGTCCGCTCCAAAAGCCTCGGGAGCGCGGCGAAGACGGAGGGGGTGTACCCCTTGGTGGTGGGGGGTTCGCCGATGGCCAGCCCCACCTCGCGCATTGCCATGGCGAAGCGGGTGGCCGAGTCCATCATCAGCAGCACCTTTTTTCCCTGGGCCTGGAAGTATTCGGCGATGGTGGTCGCCAGGTAGGCGCCGCGCATCCTCACCAGCGGCGGCTGATCGGAGGTGGCCACCACCACCGACTTCTTGAGCCCCGCCTCCTGCAGATCCTTTTCAATGAACTCGCGCAGCTCGCGGCCGCGCTCGCCGATCAGCGCGATCACGTTGACGTCGGCTTCGGTGTAGCGGGCGATCATGCCGAGCAGGGTCGATTTGCCGACCCCTGAGCCGGCCATGATGCCGACCCGCTGCCCCTCGCCGCAGGTGAGCAGGCCGTTGATGGCGCGGATGCCGAGGTTCAGGGGCCTCCTGATCGGCCGCCTCTTCATCGGGTTCACCGGCAGCGCGTAGAGCGGGTACTCCTCGGTGGTCCGGATCGGCCCCTTGTCGTCGATCGGCGCTCCCAGCCCGTCGATCACCCTTCCCAACAGCCCCGGTCCCACGCCGAGGGCGGCGTTCACCCGCCGCACCGAGATCAGGCTGCCAAGCCCCACCCCGCGCAACTCCCCCAGAGGCATCAACAGGGTCTTGTTGTCGCGAAAGCCCACCACCTCGGCCGGTATGGGCGCCGAGCCCTCCGAGTGCACCTCGCACTGGCTGCCGACCGCGGCTCCCGGGCAGTACCCCTCGATCACCAGCCCCACCACCTGGGTAACCTTGCCGTGGAAGCGAACCGGCTTGGCCGCCTCCACCACCGACAGGTAACGGGAAAGGTTAATCAACGGGCTGCTCCCGGCGCGCGTTCCTCTCCTCGGTAAGCCCCCTGAATATCTCGTCCAATTGCGCGTCCAGTCCGGCGTCGATGTTGCCCCGCACCGTCTCCGCCAGGCAGCCGGCCCGCGCCACCGCCGCGTCCGCCGTCAGCTTCACGCCGGACTCGGCCAATAGCTGCCGGAAGGCGCCGCACTCGGTGGCCAGGGCGAGGTCCTCGGGGTTCAACTTCACCAGCACCTCGCCCGACTCGGAGGCCAGTTTTACCGCGGCCTGCACCAGCCCCGCCAGCACCCCCGGATCCAGGGAAAGCTCGCGCAGCATCACCTTGCGCGCGATCAGCACCGAGAGCTGCAAGAGGTCTTCCTCGGCCTCGTGCAACAGCTTGCCGCGCAGCGCCCGGGTCAGCTCCAGCGCCTGCGCCAGGGCCTCGCCGGCCGAGGCCAGCTCCGCCTCCGCCTGCTCTCTTCCCTCTTTTGCGCCGTCCAGGCGGGCCTGGTCGATCAGCCTGAGCGCCTCCTCTTCCAGCATGGTGGGAGGGGGAGGGGGGGGAGGGGGGAGCTCCTCCTCCGGCTCCTCGCGCTCGTCCGGCCGGCCGAGCGCGACGGCGCGAAAGACGTCGGGCTCCTGGGAAACCGGACCGCCCCCCAGGGACTCCAGCACGAAGGGGCGCTGCGGATCGCTGCCGCTTCTGATGATCTTAAACGAGCACATCGTCCGCACCGCGTCCGGCAATGACCACCTTGCCTTCCTCCTCCATCTTGCGGACTATCTTGATGATCTCGGACTGCGCCTTCTCCACGTCGGACAGGCGCACCGGTCCCATCACCTCCAGGTCCTCCCTGATCATCTCGGCCGCGCGGCTGGAGATGTTGCGGAAGATCCGGTCCTTGACCTCGTCGGCGGAGGTCTTCATGGCCAGGGTCAGCGTGTCGTTGCTGACCTCGCGCATGATCGACTGGATGGCCCGGTCGTCCAGCTTGAAGATGTCTTCGAAGGTGAACAGGTGCTTCCTGATCACCTCGGCCAGCGGCGGGTTCATGGTGTCGAGCTTGTCGAGGATCTTCTTCTCGCGGCTGCGATCCAGGTGCGCGAACATGTCCACCACCTTCTCCACGCCACCGACCTTGAACCTCTGCACCCCGCCCAGGGCGGTGAGCTCCAGGCGGATCACCTCGTCGATCTCGGAGAGGATCTCGGGCGAGACCTGGTCCACCTCGGCGATCCTGATCACCACCTCCGCCTGCAGGTCGGGCGGCAGCAGCGCCACGATCTCGCTGGTCTGCTTGGGCCTGAGCTTCGCGAGCACCACGGCGATGGTCTGCGGGTGCTCCTGGGAGAAGAAGTTGGCCACGGTGCGCGCGTCCATGCTCTCCAAAAGGTCCTGCATGTCGCCGATGCCGGAGGTGCGGATCTCGGCCAGCAGCGTCTCCGCTCGCACCGGACCAAGCGCCTTCTCCAGGATCTTTCTGACGAAGTCCTCGCCCTGGGAGAAGAAGCCGGTCTCCGGGTTGGTGATGTCGTTGAATTCGTTGACCACGGCCGAGATCTCTTCGCGCGGCACGTGGCCGAGCTTGGCCATGCTCTGGCTGATCTTCTTGATGTCCGAGTCGTCCATGTGCCCGAACACCTTGGCGGTCGCGTCGGGGCCCAGGTACAACAAAAGGATGGCGGCTTTCTCCGCTCCCGTCATGCGGCGCCTCTATGCAGCTTTTTTTTCACGTTAAGCCTATTCCTTATGCGCCAGCCAGTTTTGCAGGATCTGGGCGACTTGGTAGGGATCTTGTTTGACCTTCTCGATCAGCTCCAGTTGGGTGACCTTCATCTTCTCGTGCTCTATCTTTTGCGCCTCGATCATCTGCACCGCTTCCTGGTCGGTGGGGAGGGTAAGCAGGCTCTCCTCCAGCCTGACCGGCTTGAGGATCTTCAGCATGGGGCGGATCACGAACATGAGCAGCGCCAGGAACCCGAGCGCGATCAGCCCGTTCTTGAGCATCGCCTGCGCGATGGGGAGGTCCCACCACTTGACGCTTTCGCTCGCCTCCTCGCCGGTGTCCCGGAAGGGGATGTTGGCGACGGTCACCTGGTCGCCGCGCTCGGCGTTGAAGCCGACGGCGCTTTTCACCAGCGCCTCCAGCTTTTGCATCTCGTCGGGGGTCCTCGGCAGGTACTTGGGCTTGGCGTCGGGCTTGGCGCCGGGAGAGAGCTCGTACTTGCCGTCCACCAGGATGGCGACCGAGACCTTGTTCAGGCTCCCCACCGGCTCGATGATGCGGGCGGTGGAGCGGCTCACCTCGTAGTTCAGGGTCTCGTCGCTCTTCGTCCCCCCCGTCCCCTGCGGGGCGCCGGCGCCGGGGGCCTTGGCCATGTTCGACTGCACGCCGGGGACGCCGGCGATCGTGCCGCTGGTCCCCCCCTTTTCCTCGCTGCGCTGCTCGCTCCTGACCGCCGCGGTCTCCGGGTCGTAGCGCTCCTCGTACTTTTCCACCTGCTTGAAATCGAAGCTCGCCGACACCCGCGCCACCGACCTCCCCGAGCCGACCACCTTGTCCAGCAGGCTTTGCAGCTTCTCCTCCTCGTTCTTCTCGAAGGCGCGCTGCGTCCCCTGCCTGGCGTCGGTCAGCTTGCTGGCGGGATCCGTTGGGGTGGTGGCGCTCAGCACCTTGCCGCGGCTGTCCAGCACCGTGATGTTGTCCGGGTCCATCCCCTCGATGGAAGAGGCGACCAGGTGCACCACCCCCTGCACCTCGGCCTCCCTCAGGCTGCGGTTGGAGCGCATCTTCAGCACCACCGAGGCGGTGGCCGGCTTCTCCGCTTCCTTGAACAGGCTTTTTTCCGGGATCGCCAGGTGCACCCGGGCCGACTCGACCCCGGTCAACTGGGAGATGGTGCGGGAGAGCTCGCCCTGCAGCGCCCGCTGGTAGTTCAGCTTCTGCACGAACTCGGTCATGCCGAAGTTCTTGCGGTCGAAGATCTCGAAGCCGACCCCGCCCCCCTGGGGGAGCCCCTCGCTGGCCAGCGACAGCCTGAGGTCGTACACCTTGTCCGACGGCACCAGCACCGCCTTGCCGTCGGCGGCGATCTGGTAGGGTACCTTCTGCTCCTTGAGCTTCTTGACGATCTCGCCTGCGTCCTCGTTGTTCAGGTTGGCGAACAGGGGACGGTAATCGGTCTTGTTGGCGACGGTGATCAGAGCCCCGAAGCCGAGCAGGGAGGCGAGCGCCACCCCGGCCACGACCAGGCGCTTGCCGGCGCTCAGGGCGAAGAAAGGTTCCAACAGTTTTTTAAGGCCTTCCGGCATAGCACTCCCGCATCAACTCGAAAAACAGCCGCTCTTTTACCGTCGCCCGGAGGGCGACGGCCTGAAGCCGCACTAAACGGGCATCCGCATGATTTCCTGGTAAGCCTCGACCGCCTTGTTCCTGACCTGGGTCATCATCTGAAAGGAGACGCTCGCCTTTTCGACCGCCAGCATCACCTCGTGCAGTCCCTTCCCCTCGCCGGTCACCAGCCCCTGGATGGACTTGTCGGCGTTGTTTTGCAGGTCGCTCACCTTGCCGATCATGTCCTCCATCAGCTTGCCGAAGCCGACCGTCGGGTTTTGCGGGGCGGCGCCGGCGCCGGCGGCGGGTTGGGTGGGGAAGGCCTGCGAGAGGCCGGCGACGTTGCTCAATGCGGATATTTCCATGAATCAGCTCCTTTTCGGCTAGCGCCCGATTTCCAGGGTCTTCAGGGCCATGCTCTTGGCGGCTTGGGTCGCGGTCACGTTGGCTTCGTAGCTGCGGCTGGCGGAGATCATGTCGGCCATCTCCTCGACCACGTTCACGTTGGGGTAGGCCACGTAGCCGGCGGCGTTGGCGTCGGGATGGTTGGGCTCGAACTGCAGGCGGGGCGGCTTCTGGTCCTCGACGATCTGGGTGACCTCGACCCGCCTGGCGTCGGCCTTGTTGAGCGCGGCGCCGAAGCTGCGCTCGACCGGGGTCGCCGCGAACACCGCGTCCTTGCGCCGGTAAGGGCCGCCTTCCGCGGTCCTGGTCGAATTGACGTTGGCGAGGTTGCTGGAGATGAGGTTCATCCTGGTCCGCTCTGCCGCGAGCGCCGAGGCGCTGATGTCCATCGAGGTGAAAAAGTCCATTAGAGTGTGCCCCTTATCGCTTGTTTCATCATTTCGAATTTCTTGGTGAGCAGTTGCACCGAGGCGTTGTACATGATCTGGTTCTCGGCCAGGCGCCCCATCTCGCTCTCCATCTCCACGGAGTTGCCGTCGGGGCCTATGTTCCTTCCCGGGGTCTGGATCAACTCCCCCGTCACCCGCTCCAGGCTGCCGGCGGACGCCGCCCCTTTGAGCGGTATGAAGCGCGGGTTGACCGGAGCCTCCGAGGTCGCGCTCCGTTTGTTGAGCGCTCCCTTGAGCTCCGCCTGAAACGAGAGGTCGCTCGGGGTGTAGCCGGGGGTCTCGACGTTGGCGAGGTTCGAGGAGATCAACTCCTGGCGCTTGGTCCTGAGATCGAGGCTTTTGCCGAGCAACTCGATGGTGTTTCCGAAAATTCCTTGTACGGGCATGGCTCCCTCCTTATCGCACGCGTGTAGCAGCAAAAGTCGTACCATGACGCTGGGGGCGCGCCCGGGGCCGTCGCGCGTCCCCCGTGTCATAATTTTGACCGGTCAGGGGAGCTCCCTGGAGATCTTCAGGCGCCATTTCAGGTCGCTGAGCGCCTCGGCGGCCAGTTTTCCCCAGGCGCCGCCCGCGCCGCGCGCCGCCACCTTTTCCCAGGCCTCGGTCGCCTGCGGCACCATCTTCATCTGCAGGTAGAGCTCGCCGATCTTGTAGAGAAACTGGTCGGCCGTCTCGCCGGTGGCCAGCTTTTCCCCTTGCCGGTAGGCGGCCAGCGCCCCCTGGTACTCCTTGAGCGCCGCCCTGGCGCCCGCCACGGCGAAATAGCCGTCCACCAGCAGCGGCGAACCGGTCGGCGCCGCCGCCGTGAACCTGGCCAGGCTCGACTCGGCTCCCCGGTGGTCGCCGCTGCCGGCAAGCGCCTTGCCCAGGTAGTAATCGCTCTCCGGCAGTTCCGATTTCTTCCCCTTGCCGTTGAGAAAGCCGAGCTGGAGGGCCACCTCCTTCATGTTGCCTCCCTCGAAGGCGATCCTGCCCAGCTGTTCGCGCACCCGCTGGGCGCGGGGGTCGGCGGGAAAGCGGCTCAGGAAGGCGCGGGCGGAGGAGTCGGCCAGCGGCAGATTGCCCAGGGCGAGACCGTCCTCGACCATGCGCGCCAGCATGAAGGGCGCGGAGCCGGCGGCCCAGCTGCGGTCGACCAGGTAGCCGAACAGCGGCAGCTCGCCGCTTAGCTGCCCCTGGACCCGAAAGGCGTGGGCGAGCCTGAGGGCGAAGTCCGGGTCGCTCAGGCACCTGGAGAGCGATTCCTTGTTCTCCAGGGCGAGCTTTAAGAGCCCGGCGTCGTCGTGAGCGCCGTTCAACTCGAGGTAGACCGGCAGCAGCAACTCCTCGCGCATCTTCTTGACGATGGTGGAAAAGATGCCGCGCGGGTAGAGCTTGTCGTAGGTCGCCGTCCCCTCCAGCGCGTCTCGGGCCGGCCCGTAGAGCGCGTGCAGCAGCGCCACCTTGAAGAGCGCCTCGTCGCGCAGCGCGAAGTCCCCCGGGGTGTCGTAGATGGCCTGGTACCTGCGCAAGAGGGCGCGGTAGCGGACCCGCGACAGCGAGAACATCTCGCGGTCGGCGATTTTCATGGCCGCCCTCCCCGCGGCCGGAGTCCCCGGCGCCTGCACCACCACGGAGCGGTAGATGGCCAGGGCCAGCGCCTCCTCGCCGTGCCGCTCGGTCATGTCGGCCAGGCGGTTCAAAAGCGGCGCCGCGTATTCGGTGCCGGAGAGTTGGTTGATGAGCCGCACCAACAGGGCGCGGCCGCCGGTGAAGTCGCCGCTCTTGGCGCGCACCTCGGCGTAGGACTGCAGCACCTCGGGGGCCCGGTCCAGGTAGCCCGGCGCCAGGGCCTCGCCCTGCTGGAAGGCCTTCAACGCCTCGTCGTTGCGCTCCATCAGGGCGAGCGCACGGCCGATCCGGTACCAGGCGAGCGCCCTGAGCTCCGGGGGCTTGGAGAGAAAGCCGGAGAAGATCTGCAGCGCCTCGCTTCCTTTCTCCTTGTACAGGAGCACCTCTCCCAGTTGGAACTGCTTGACCTCCTCCGGGGGGAGCAGCGCCTTGAGCTTCTCCGCGTCCGAGGGGGCGAAGGGGAGCCCGGCGCGCGCGGGGACCCCGTATTCGCGCACGAACTTCTCGATGCCGTTCAGGATCGGCTCGCGGCCGGGAACGATGTCCGGCTGCTGCACGCGCTTGACCGCGGGGCCGATGTCCAGGGAGAGCACGTTGGGATTGGCGGTGGCGAGGGGCTGGGCGCCGAGGTTGCCGGTTTTCAGCGCGATGTCGATTTTCAGCCTGCCGCCGCGCGTCGCGCAGAACACCCCGGCCAGCTGCGGGTCGCGGTAGTCGCGGTACTTGCGGAAAGAAGGGGAGTCGGCCCCCCGGACGCTCACCTGCGCCCGGCCGGGAAAAAGGCGCAGCGCATAGTCGGGAGGGTCCTGGAAGAAGAGGTTGATCCTGGTGAAGCCGGCGTGGGGGAGAATCTGGATGCGGCGCAGGCGGTTTTCCTGCTGCGCCTGCGCGAGGCAAGGGAGCAACAGGACGAACAATGCCAGAAAGAGGCAGCGGAGGATGGGACTGGCTGTGCGCGGGGTAGAAGTCATAGGGGGGGAAAGGCAAAAGGCGTGCCGGAGCGAAAAGGCGCCGGGGGGGAGGCGCCGCGCCCGGTTTTGCCGCCTTTTGCAGCGCTTTCCGGTCCATTGCCCGAAGCCGGGTCCGGCCCGAGAGGGGCGCTCGGCGCGACGGGAGGCGCCGCAGTCAAAAAAACTGCACGTCGCGATGTTTTTTTGACGCGGGCTAGAAAGGGTTCAGGATCTTGCCGACTTTGCTGTTCAGCTCCTGGGGGTCGAAGGGTTGCATGATGATGTCCCTGGCGCCGGCCTTGAGCGCCTTGAGCACGGCCGTGCGGGTCCATTGCGGCGCGCACAGCAGCAGCCCCCCCCTTTTGTCCACCATCTGCGCCACCCTGCCGCAGATGGCCAGGTCGCGGTCGGCCGAGCTCTTGAGCGCGATCACCGCCACCCTGACGTCGCCCTGGGAGAAGAGCCGGGGGAGGTCGGCGCCCAGCGGGCCGTCGATCATGTTGCAGCCGGTGGGCGCCAGGCCCGCCACGATCTCCCGTCGCCCGGCTTCGTCCCCGAGCACCAGGATGGAGCGGGGCTGCTGGTACGCCGCGGCGGCCGGGGCGGCCTCCGCCTGCGGGGCGGCGGCGACCGGGGCTTCGGCGGCGACCGCGTCGGCGGACGGCTCCGGCTGCGGGTCGAAGAGGTTGGCCAGCGGGTGCGGGATCATGATGTCCAGCCGGTTCATCTCGTGCCCGGCGATCTCCAGGGGGGCGCGGTACATCAGGTAGGAGCCGTCGGGGAACGGCAGGTCGTCGGTGAGGCTGTCCACCTCGGGGATGTACTTCTGGGGCGAAAGCAGCTTCAGGTGCACCTTGTCGGGGAGCTTGGGCTGAAAGACGGAGTTGAAGGAGCCGATGATCTGGTTGGCGATCTCGCCGAAGGCGTCGACGTCGTCGGGCTCCTGGATGCTGAGCCGGCGCTTTTCCTGGATGCGGGGCGCGGGGATGCCGAGCAGGATGCTGCTCATGACGATGGCGTCGGAGAGCGCGAACAGCAGGTAGAAGCGCCCGGGGTACGCCTCGCGCGATTCCACGCCGACCACGTAGATGGCGCCGTCCTCTCCGCCCAAATAGCTCTTGCGGTCCGTGTTCAACAGGTCGGAGGCGGCCACGGACAGGCTCTGACCGAGGAGCATGCTGCTCTCCTCGCCGGCCTGCGTCATGGCGGCGTCCAGCATCGATTGTAGTGTTTCAAACGCAGCCATTACCCGATCCGCCTAACCATTGCCTGCCTGACCTGTCTAACCGTTACCTGTCTTGCCATTACCTGGATCCGCCTAATTTTCCTTGCGCAGCTTCAGTCCGACCAGAAAGCGCTCGCTCTCGTTGGTGAACGGGATGATCACGCAGTCGCTGTCGGACATGGAATTCACCGTGTAATCCTCGCCCGCGATCACCGTGGGGATGGAGAGGTTGATGTCCAACCCCCCCTTGGAAAGTATCTGTTTCACATAACCGCCCAGCATGTTGGCGATCTCCCCGAGCGCGTCGTTGACGTCGTCCCCCACCTCCTCCACGTCCATGCCGAGCATGTTGGAGGTGATGCGCATGGCGAAATCGCGCGGGCAGTGGATGGAAAGTATCCCCGTGTAGGTGCCGGCCATCCCGACCATGCCGGTGACCGAGCAGTGGAAGGAGGTGACCGGCTCCTTCAGGGGGTAGCTGTCCTCCAGGGTCAGCATCACCATGGTGCTGAACACCTCTTTTGTTGCGTTAATCACGTACCGAGCCAGGTCCTCCTCGTTCAAATGAGTGACTTCGGAGATCTGCTGGTTAAGTGACATCATAGTAGCCCTCCGAGCTTCTCGTTCAACTGGTCCGGAGTAAAGGGCTTTTTGATGCTGTCGCTGGCGCCGCTGTTGAGCGCCTCTTTCAAGATATCCTCGCCACCCTCGGTGGTGATCATGACGATCGGGGTGGTGACCCCCTTGGCGCGGACACATTTGATGAATTCCATGCCGTCCATGTTGGGCATGTTGATGTCGGAGAGGATCAGATGTATGGTCTTGCCTTCCATGACGCTCAGCCCTTCGATGCCGTCGCCCGCCTCGTAGATCTCGTCCACCTGGAGCCCGGCCTGACGCAGGCTGCGGGAGATGATCTTCCTCATCGTCGATGAATCGTCCACGATCAAAATGTTGCCCATGCTGTTTCTCCTCCTTGGTTTTTGTTTTGATAAGCCCGCATCCTCCAGGCGATTGTATGATCGGTCCTGCCTTCCTATAAAGCGCGCAAGAAGCGCCATTGGAGCCTATTCGGTTGCAGCCTTGGAAACTTTAATCTTAAATGCGCTTTCCGCAGGTAGGGGCACGGCTCGCCCTGCCCCGAGCGTTCGGAAATGGCAAGCACAGATTGAGCCAAAGTGCCAGCCCGAGTGGGGCCGAGCAGGTTGCACCGCTTGCGGGACCGATGCCAGGGCAGATTATATCTGATCGCCTCAAAAAAGTAACCGCTTTTGGTGAAGGGCTGGAGGAAAAATGAGGGCGCTTGCGCGGCGTCGGGAGGATCTGGAGGAGGGGGCGGCTCCAAAGGCTTCCCTGTGGAGCCGCCGGCGGATCAGGGACGCCCGGCTATCTCCATGGGAAAGCCGTTTTTGTACCACCCCATCAAACCGTCCGACATCTGGTAGACCTGCTGGAACCCCTTGCCGGCCAGGAAGCCGGCGGCGGCTCGGGAGCGGGCGCCGACCGAGCAATAGACGAGCAGCGGCTTGCCGGTGGGCACCTCCCGCAGCCGTTGCTCCAGTTCCCCGACCGGTATCAGCAGGGCGCCGCGCAGATGGGCCTGTCGGAACTCCTCCGGGGTGCGCACGTCCAGGAGCACGACGCGGGCGTTCTTGGCCAACAGTTCCTTGGCCTGGGGGGAGGTGAGGTTGACCACTTCGGCGGCCAGACAAAGGGAGGCGGTCAGGACGAGCAGCGCCAAAATAGCGGTAATGATTTTCATGATGTCACCTTGCACGTTCGTATTTTCAACAGTTCCATCTGCTGCAGATCCGTATTCTACAGGTTCGTGTTTTCATAGTCTACAGGTTCATCCGGCAAGTTCGTATTCCAGCGTGTAGCCGACGTGAGCCGGCCGGAAACCGCCCGGAAACTCCCTGGCCAGCCGGGCCGAGGCGTCGAAGCCCGTGCAGTGGCCGGCGCAGATTTTTTTCAGGCCGAAGCCGCGCAGCGCCTTGACCGTCGCCTCGGTCTGCGCGGGTGAGGAGAAGGCGAGATGGAATCCGCCGATCACGGCGTACAGCTGGTCGATGCCGGTCTTTTGCCGGACGTGTTCGAAGGTGTTGACGACGCCGGCGTGGCAGCAGCCAAGCAGGAGCAGCAGCCCCTTCTCCGTGGCGATCGCCAAGGACTGGTCGTCGGGCACCCGGTCCGCGTGGCAGCCGGAAAGGTCGCAGAAAAGCCCGGCGTCTCCCTGCTCGAAAGGGGTCAGCCGCGGCACCTCGCCGGTCAGGAAGACGCCGGGGAGCAGCTCGCGGAAGGCGTCGCTGTAGGAAAAGCTCGCCCCCAGCCCGGCGAGGAATTGCTCGGCGTAGGGTATGCCGACCGAGCGGCGCACCCCTTCCCGGGTGGAGTAGCGCTGGGCGAAGACCGCCGGGTGCGCCAGCACCCGCTTGGGACCGCAGTTGTGCAAAAGCGGCCAGAGCCCGCCGGCGTGGTCGTAGTGCCCGTGCGACAACACCACCTGCTGCACGCTCCTCAAATCGATGTTCATGCGCTGGGCGTTGCCGAGCAGCGTCTGCCCTCCCCCGGTATCGAAGAGGATGGCCTCGCCGTTCTGTTCGATCAGCGCCGAAAAGCCGTGCTCCCCGAGGGTGCCGGTAAAAGGCCCGGCGCTGTTTTCGCACAGTATCTTGATCCGGCCGCTCATTTGCTGCAGTTTTGCGGCGGCAGCTTGGGTACCCCCAGCTTGTCCAGGATGGTCATCGCCGGGCACCAGTTGGTGAAACCCGACTGGAACAGGTTGAGGCCGACGAAGGCGGTGAACCAGAGCCAGCGGGGGTCGTGATAGTGGGCGAGCGCCAGCGACAACAGCGTGAAACCGCCGGCCATGAGTCTTAAAATCCTGTCGATGTACATGCGTGCGTCTCCTTTTGCTTTAAGTCATCTATCCAGCAGCAGCTCCGCCACCTTGCCGGCCACGGTGGCGGTGAAATCGGCGCAACCCTTTTTGCCGTGCGCCGTCAGTATCTTGCAGCAGGTGGCGCCGTACTGCTCCTTGAACCATGCGTGCAGCTCGCGCGTCATGGCGGCAACCGCCTTCTTGTCGCCCTGCACGACCAGCCCCAAGGCCATGGTCCCCCCGGAGACCGCGCCGCAGATGCAGCCGGCCCCGGAGCCGCCGCCAAATCCCGAGGCCAGGCGCACCAGGTCGTCGGACAATTCCGGAGCGAACTGGTTCTTCAGCGCGGCAAGCACCGCCTCGGCGCAATGCATCTTGCCGGAACGGTAAAATTTTTCGGCCTGCGCGGCGACCTGCTGCGCAGCGCCTTCCCCTTCGATCTCCATCACAACCTTTTTCTTGAAAAACATGCCGGTCCTTCTCCTCAACTCTCGATTGTTTTTTCAGGATGCCTCTTCAGTTTCCACGACTCCACCAGGAAATAAAGAATGGGAATGGTGATCCTGGAAAGGGTGGTGGAGGCGATCTCGCCGCACATCATGGCCAACGCCAGTCCCTGGAAGATCGGGTCGAACAGGATCACGAAACTGCCGACCACCACGGCCGCCGCGGTCAACAGCATCGGCCGGAAACGGACCGCGCCCGCGTCGATGATCGCCTGGTCGAGCGGCATCCCTTCGCGGCGCCGCAACTCGGCGAAATCGATCAGGATGATCGAGTTTCTGACGATGATGCCGGCCAGCGCGATGAAGCCGATCATGCTGGTGGCGGTGAAGAAGGCGCCCATCAGCGCGTGACCGGGGAGGATGCCGATCAGGGTGAGCGGTATGGGAGCCATGATCACCAGGGGCGTGGTGAAATCCTTGAACCAGGCGACCACCAGCACGTAAATCAGGATCATCACGGCGGCAAAGGCGGCGCCCAGATCGCGGAAGACCTCGTAGGTGATGTGCCACTCTCCGTCCCACTTGATGCCGGGACGCTCCTCGTTCCAGGGCTGGCTGGCGGCCCGCTGCTCGATGTGGTAGCCGCCGGGAAGCCGGATCTTGTCTATCTCCTTTTGCATCTTCAGTATCGCGTAGACCGGCGCCTCGACCACCCCGGCCACGTCCCCGGTTACGTAGACTACGCTTTTCAGATTCTTTCTGTAAAGCGACTTTTCCTCCACGCCCCGGACCACCCGGACCAGCTCGGAGAGCGGCACGTTCCCCTTGGCCCCGGGGAGGTAAATCGAGGAAAGCGCGGAGAGATCGCTGCGGGAGCTAAGCGGCAGGCGCAGGTTGATGTAGACCGGCTCCTTTTCCTTGGGGGCGTGCAGCAGCCCGGCGTCGGCCCCGCCCACCGCCATCTTCAGCGTCTGCACCACCTGCGCCGCGTCCACCCCCGAGAGCGCCGCCTTCTCGCGGTCCACCTCGAAGCGCAGGCTCGGCTGGTCGTCCTCCTGGTACCAGTCGGCGTCCACCACGCCGGGCGTCGATTTGAAGATCTCCTTCACCCGGCGGGCGATCTCCACCCGGCTCGCCTGGTCCGGCCCGTAGACCTCGGCGACCAGGGTCGAGAGCACCGGCGGGCCGGGCGGGATCTCGGCCACCTTCAGCCTTGCCCGGTAGCGGTCGGCGATCGCCTTCAGGGGCGGGCGGATCCTTTTGGCGATCTCGTGCGACTGGTCGCGGCGCAGCTCCTTGCCCACCAGGTTCACCTGGATCTCGGCGACGTTGGCGCCTTTTCTCAGGTAGTAGTGGCGCACCAGGCCGTTGAAGTTGAAAGGCGAACTGGTCCCCACGTAGCTTTGAAAATCGGTGACCTCGGGGACCTTGCGAAGGACGTCCCCGAGCTCGGCGACCATGCGCGCGTTCTCCTCCAGCGTGGTCCCCTCCGGCGCGTCCAGGATCAACTGCAGTTCGCTCTTGTTGTCGAAGGGGAGCATCTTCACCGTCACCGCCTTGAAATAGACGAGCGAGCAGGAGAGGATCAGCAGCACCACCACCGAGAGGAGAAAGCCGTTGCGCACGGCTTTTTTGTGCAGCAGGGCGCCCATCAGGCGCCGATAGAAGCCGGTCATCCGGCTTTCCTCGGGGGGCTCGTTGCCGCCGAAGTGGGACTCGCCCTTCATGAAGCGGTAGGCGAAGTAAGGGGTGACGGTCAGCGCGATCAGCAGCGAGAAGAGCATCGCCAGCGAGGCCCCCACCGGGATGGGACGCATGTAGGGACCCATCAGCCCCCCCACGAACCCCATGGGTAGGATCGAGCAGATCACCGCCAGGGTGGCGAGCATGGTCGGGTTGCCGATCTCGTCCACCGCGCGGATGGCGGCCTCAAGCGGCTTCAGCCTGGTGGTGGTGAAGTAGCGGTGGATGTTCTCCACGACGACGATGGCGTCGTCAACCAGGATGCCGATGGAAAAGATCAGGGCGAACAGGGTGATGCGGTTCAGCGTGTAGCCGATCCGGTTGAAGATGAACATGGTCAGCGCCAGCGTCACCGGAATGGCGATGGCCGCCACCGCGCCGGCGCGCCAACCCATGAAGAGCGCGATCAGGATGGTGACCGAGATCGCGGCCAGGAACATGTGGAACAAGAGCTCGTTGTTCTTCTCCTTGGCGGTCTCGCCGTAGTTGCGGGTCACCGTCACCTGCATCTCGGCGGGGATGATCTTCCCTTTCTGGAACTCCACCCGCTTCATGAGGTCCTCGGCCACCCAGGTGGCGTTCGCCCCCTTGCGCTTGGCGACCGAAATGGTGACCGCCGGATAGTCGCCCGCGCCGCCTGAGAGCCCCTTGTGGGCGGCCGCCGGACCGAGCCCGAAGAAAACGTAGTCCTTTGGTTCCTGCACCCCCTCGGAGACCGCCGCCACGTCTCCCAGGTAGACGGGGCGCCCGTCCTTCAGGCTCACCACCAGCCGCTTGGCGCCGCCGGCGTCGCTCAGGAAGCTGCCGGCGTCGAGGGTGTATTCGCGGTTCGCCGCCGAAACGGAGCCGGCGCGCTGCGCCACGTTGGCGCGCTCCAGCGCCCCCATCACGGCGAGCGGCGTCAGCCCGAACGAGGAGAGCCGGGACGGGTCGAGGCTCACCTTGAGCTCGCGGGAGAGCCCCCCCTTGATCTGCGTCTCCGCCGCGTTGTCCGTTTTTTGCAGGTCGTCGGCCAGTTCCTGCGCCACGCGCCGCAAGGCATGGTGGTCGTAGCGGGCGGACCACAGGGTCAGGCTCAGGATCGGGACGTCGTCGATCGACTTGGGGACCACCAGCGGCTCGCCGGCGCCGGGAGGGAGCAGGGGGCGGTTGCTCATCACCTTGTTGTAGAGCTTGACCAGCGACTGCTCCTGGTTCTCACCGACCAGGAAGCGGACCGTGACGATCCCCATCCCCGGGCGGCTGGCCGAGTAGAGGTACTCGACCCCCTTGATCTCCCAGATCTTCTTCTCGAAGGGGGCGACCAGCAGGTCCTCGACCTCCTTGGGGGAGGAGCCGGGCATGGGGAGGTAGATGTCCACCATGGGGACCACGATCTGCGGTTCCTCCTCGCGGGGGGTGGCCAGCACGGAAAAAAGCCCGAGGAGCAGCGAGGCGCCGACGATCAGCGGCGTCAGTTTGGAATCTATGAAGGCGCGGGCGATCCTCCCCGCGAAGCCGAGATTGTCCATGTTCTCGCTCGCCTTCATTGGAGTTTGACGCCGTCGCTGACCCGCTCGGCGCCGGCGGTGACGATCTTCTCGCCCGCGGTTAGTCCGGAAAGGACCTCCACCCGGCTCCCCAGGACGCGGCCGAGCTTGACCAGGCGCAGCCTGGCGATCCCCTCCGGCGAGACCGCCCAGACCGAGGTCAGCGCTCCCCGCTCGACCACCGCCGCGGCCGGGACCGCTATCCCCTGGCGCGAGCCTACCTTGATGAGCGCCTTGCCGAAGGCGCCGGACCTGAGCCCCCTGGCGGGAAGGTCGATCTTGACGGTGAAGGTGCGGCTGGCCGGGTCGACCGTGGGGACGACCTCGGAAACCCTGCCGGTGGCGGGCGCGCCTTCGACGGCGATGCCGACCTGCTCGCCCGGCGTCACCTTGCCCAGGAGCGCCTCGGGAACCTGCGCCTCCAGCCGGAAGCCGTCGTCACCCTCGATGGTGAAGAGCGGGGTGCCGGGAAATACCGTCTGCCCCGTCTCCGCCTGCTTTGCCACGATCACCCCGGCGATGGGCGCGGCCACCTTGCCGTAGCCCGCCACGGCGCCGGCGGCCTTGGCGCTTTGGCGCGCCTGGTCCAGCCGGGCTTCGGCCCGGGCGACCCCCTCGGCGGCCACCTCCTGTTCGCTTTGGCGCACCTCGAACTCCTGCCGGGTCACCGCCTGCTCGCCGAAGAGCTTGCGGTAGCGCTCGAAGGTGGCGTCCGCCAGCCGTTTGCGGGAGCGGGACTCGGCCAGCGCCCGCCCTGCCTCCTCGACGCCGGCGACCGCGCCTGCAGCAGCGGCTCCGCTTTCGGCGGCCTCGATGCCGGCCAAGAGCTTCCCCTTGGCGACCCGCTCGCCTTCCTTGGCGTACACCGCACTGACGCTGCCGGCGATGCGGGAGGCGACCAGCGCGAAACTGCGCGCCTTGACCGTGCCCACCGCCTCCTGCAGGTCGGGGATCGCCTCGGCCGACACGGCGGCCACCGTCGCGCCGTGCACGACGGCAGGCGCGCTTGGAGTCGCCTGCTCGACCTTCCGGTCGCAGCCAAGGGTTGACGCTATCAACAGGGCGACCACAGCGGCCCGGTAACTTCTCATTGCAAGACCTCCTTCAAAAACACTCCAGCTCGGTAATAGATCTCTCCGGTCGAGCCGATAAAGCCGCTCTCCACTTCGACCAGGTTCGCCCTGGCGCCGTTTAGCACCGACTCGGCATCCATCAATTCAACCATGGTGGAAAGGCCGTTTTGGAAGCGGAGCGCGACCAGGCGCAGCCCCTCTTGCGCGGCCTTGACGGCGGCGCGCGCCGAGGTCAGCTTCAACCCCGCTTCCTGCCGGCGCAGCAGGCTTTCCGTCACCTGCAACGCGACTTCCCTGCGGTCCTCCTCAAGCAGCGCCGCTGATGCTTGTCGGGAGAGTTCCGCCTTCTTCTTGGCATGCGAGCGGCTGTTGCCGTCGAACAGTTGCCAGCGTAGGTTGACGCCGACGCTCCAGGAATCGTTGTCGTAGCCAAGCGGCAGGTCGCGGTCGTTCACCTGGTAGCCGGCGCTGGCGTAAATGGTCGGGTAATAGGCGTTTTGCGCCTGCCGCACGGCGATGTCACCCTTTTCCAGCGCCTTGCGGGCGACCTTCAGCTCCGGTCGGCTCAGTTGCGCCAAGGCGATCAAATCGCCCCGCTCCAGGGGAGACGCCTTCAGCTCCGGGGTCTCGCCGATGTCCAAAGCCGCGCCTTCCGGGCCGCCGACCGCCAGGTTCAAGCGCAGTCGCGCCAGCAACAGATCGTTGTTAGCCGAGATCAATCGCTGCTCCGCCTCGGAGAGCGCGGTCGCCGCCCGCAGTTGGTCCGATTTCAGCCCCACGCCGTCCTTTTCCCGCACCCCTGCCAGGCGTGCGTGCTCCCTGGCGTCCGCCACCGCCTGGTCGGCGATCTCGCTGAAAGCCTTGGCCTTGCGGACCGTCAGGTAGGCGAGGTAGACGCGAAAAGCCAGCTGTTCCCGGCTCTTTTCCAGAGAGAGCGCGGCCGCCTCGGCGTCGTTTTCGGCCATCCTGGCGCCGGCGGCGATGCCCAGATCGAGCAGAGGCTGCTCCAGCGAGAGAGCGTTGCGGAAATCGGCCCGAGCGGCGGGGTGGTTCAGGGTGTCGGCGGCGAAATCGCTGGCCGGATTGATGCGGGCCTCGTCCAGCTTCATCATGAACACCTTGCTGGGCGTATTGGCGAGCGTGACGCCGCTTTCCAGGTAGACGCGGGGGAAGTAGCGGCTGCGGGCCGCGGCGGATTCCTCCAGAGCGGCCCCCTTCTCGAAAGTTGCCGCCTTCACGGTCTGGTTGTTGTCCAGGGCGCGGCCGATGGCCTCGCGCAAGGTTACGGTATCGGCGAAGGCGGGGGCCGCGCAGAGAAGCAGCAGCGCGGCGACCAGCGGTACGATCGTATTTTTCACCCGGCGATCTCCTTTTCGGGTAGTACTGAGTTATCTCGGTAAATACATATGCGAATGCATATATATATGTTGGTGGCTGGGATGTCAAGGCAAAAGGCAAAAGGCAAAAGGCAAAAGGCGAAAGGCGAAAGGCGAAAGGCGAAAGGCGAAGGGCGAAAGGCGAAAGGCGAAAGGCGAAAGGCGAAAGGCGAAAGGCGAAGGGGAAGGGGAAGGGGAACCTGACTAGTGGATGACGATAAAAGCGTGAAATCTGTTTGGAGCTTCTGCAAGTCCAGAGCCCCCTCCCCCTTGCGGGAGGGGGTAGTCCTCGGCCTTTAGCCTTTCCCGCCTTTAGCTCTTCGCCCGCCGTCCTAAGGCACCACAGCTACTTCGTTGGGTCCGATGAATCCCGGGATGGTGTTGATCAAACTTTCGCTTACTGCATCGATGACGGAGATGGTGTTGGATCCGAAATTGGCCACGAACACCCGATTGGTGGTCGGGTTCACCGCCACTCCCCTGGGCGCGGAACCGACCGGAATGGTGAAGAACAGGGTATTGATGGCGGTGTCGATCACCGAAACGGTCCCGCTTTGGTTGTTGGCGACATAAAGCCGGCTTGCCCCCGGCCCCAGCGCCACCCCCCATGGCCCCGATCCCACGACGATGGTGGTTATCGGCAAATTGCTGGCAGTGTCGATGACCGTTACCGTGCCGCTGTTGCTGTTGGTTACGTAGGCCCGGTTGGCAGCGGGGTTTATCGCTACCTCAAGCGGCGCCTGCTGGACGCTGACGCTGCCGATCACCGTATTGCTGGTGCCGTCGATTACCGAAACCGAGTTGGAGCCTGAGTTGGCGACGTAGATCCGGTTACTGGCGGTGTTAACGGCAATTCCCTTGGGAGTCGCGCCGACCGGAATGGTGGCGACGACGGTATTGTTGCCGGTGTCGATCACCGAGACCGTGGCACTGAAGCTGTTGGCGACGTAGAGCCGTCTGGCGGTCTGGTTGAGCGCCACCCCCCAGGGACCGGCCCCCACGCTGACGGTGGTGACCTGGGTGTTGCCGGCGATATCCAGCACAGACACGCTGTTGTTGCCGTTGTTCGCCACGTAGGCCCGGCTGTTGGCGGCATCGACCGCGACCCCTTGCGGCGCGGAGCCGACCGATACGTTGCTGACCAGGTTGGTATTGCCGGTATCGACGACCGAAAGGAGGTTGCTGCCGAAATCGCTGACAAAGGCCGCGTTGGTGACGATGACGGCCACCGAACTCGTACCGCTGATGGCGCCGAAACTTGCCGTGACGGTGGTCCGCCCCAGGGCATTGGCGGTCAAGAGCCCCTTGGTGCCGGCCGTGTTGCCGATGGCGGCGATGGCCGGCGCGGAGGAACTCCAGG
Organism: uncultured Geobacter sp.; assembly: GCA_903925075.1. GTDB lineage: Bacteria > Desulfobacterota > Desulfuromonadia > Geobacterales > Geobacteraceae > Geomonas. The sequence continues at coordinate 19,978 of CAIYDQ010000020.1, read as the reverse complement.
CGACCGAGTTGGTCAGGTCCTGGGTGGAGCCGTCGGAAAAGCTGCCGGTGGCGGTGAACTGTTGGCTGGCACCCCTGCTGATGGCGGGAGCTGCGGGGGTGACGGTCACGGAGGAGAGGGACTTGACGGTCAAGGAAGCGGAGCCTGCGACTCCCAGGGTGGCGGTGACGATGGTGGCGCCGTTGCCGAGGGCGGTGGCGACGCCCCGCGATCCGACGGTATTGCTGATGGTGGCGATGCCGGGCGACGAGGAACTCCAGGTGACGAGCGCGGTCAGGTCCCGCGTGCTGCCGTCGGCAAAGGTCCCGCTGGCCGTGAACTGTTGCGTCGAGCCGACCACCGCGCTGGCGTTGGCCGGCGTAACCGCTATCGAAGTAGGCCCCAGCACCTGGATGCCGGTGCTGCGGGTGGTGACGCCGGGCAAGGCGGCGCTGATCGTGGTGGCGCCCGGGGAGAGGGCGGTGGCGACGCCGGCAGCACTGATGCTGACGATGCTCGCATCGGCGGAGCTCCAATTGGCCAAGGAGGTCACGTCTCTGACGGTGCCGTTGGAAAGCGTGCCGGTGGCGGTGAACTGCTGGCTGGCTCCCGCATCGACGCTCGGAGTCGCGGGTGCCAGCGCCAGCGAAAGCACCGTCGCCACGGTAAGAGTAGTCTGGCCGCTGGCGCCCCCCGCGCTTGCCGTGATGGTGGACGCGCCGGCGCCGACCGGGGTGGCGAGGCCCGCCTGGTTGATGGTGGCGACGGTTGGATCGGAGCTGTTCCAGAGCGCGTGTCCCGTCAGGTCCTGCACGGCGCCGTTGGTAAGGGTCGCCGTCGCCGTGAACTGCTGGGCTCCTCCCACGATGCCGACCGGGTTGGCAGGTGTGACGGCGATGGACAGCACCGCCGCCGTGGTGAGGGTGGCCGAGCCGGAAAGGGTGCCGGAGGTCGCGGTGATCCTGCTGCTGCCGGCGCCGACGCCGGTTGCTACCCCTGAGCTGTCGACGGTGGCGACAGTCGGGTCGGAGGAACTCCAACTGACCAAGCCGGTAAGGTCGACCTGATTGCCGTCTGAAAAAACCCCGGTGGCCCGAAAAGACACGTTGCTTCCCGGGGAGACGCTGGCCGTCGGCGGCGTGACCTTAATGGCGCTCAGATTGACCGGCGTTGAACCAGAGCCGGAGCAGCCACCGATAAGCAAAGCCAGCAACAGTGCGACGAACAACTTGGTCATGTTGCGCCTCCTTTAACTTGTGGTTGCCGAAAAGAACCTTCCTTAAATACCCTCTATCCGCCTGCTGTCAAGGCAAAGAAAAAAGCCGGCTGCATTAATCACGCAGGCCGGCTTTATTATCAGCAAATGTCAGCACCTGAAACATACCCATAGGATGCGGTGAACAACGTGAACCGCATCGTTCCGAAATCGATGCGGTTCGTGCCTCACCAAACTGATGCGGTTCGTGCCTCACCACATCCTACGCGGGGTTCTTAGGCGGCTTCTCTGTCGAGCAGGTAGCGCCCTACCCAATTCTTGGAGAACTGGAAGGCGGTGCGGCCGCAGCGCTTGGTCTTGTCGTGCGACCATTGAATGGCGTCCAGTTCCAACTCCTTGGTCCAGGGAATCGCCGTCCCGCGCTTGCGCGCCTCCCTTTCCACGCACAGACGCACGGCGTCGATATAGCGCTCCTGGGTGAAGACGTGGAAGGGGACCCAAAGGCCGAAGCGGTCGGAGAGGGAGACTTTTTCCTCCATCGCCTCGCTCTGCTGCAACTCGCCGTTCACGAACTTGCCGCCGATCAGATCGCTCTCGTACTCCGGCAGCAGATGGCGGCGGTTGGAGGTGACGTAGATCAGCACATTCTCGGGAGCAGAATACACGGAGCCGTCCAGGGCGCTCTTCAGCATCTTGTAGCTTAGCTCCCCCACCTCGAAGGTGAGGTCGTCGCACAAAAGGATGAAACGGTAGGGCTGGTTCTCCACCGCGTTGAAGATCTCGGAAAGGTAGATCAAGTCTTCCTTTTCGACCTGGATCACCCGCAGTCCCTCCGGGGCGTACTTGTTCAAAAGCGCCTTGACGATGGAGGACTTGCCGGTGCCGCGCGATCCCCAGAGCAGCGCGTTGTTGGCGGGAATCCCCTTGAGGAACTGGCGGGTGTTGCTGACCATCACCTCTTTTTGCTTTTCGACCCCGAGGAGCTCTTCCAGGGTGGTGGTGTCGGTCACCTTCACCGCCTCAAGGTAGCCGGAAAAGGAGTGGCGGCGCCAGTTGGCGGCGTGGGTTTTGCTCCAGTCGATGGACTTTACGGCCTTGGGGAGCAGCATCTCGACCGAGCTGAGCACGCGCTCCAGCTGGGCGACAACCTCGGGTTTCAGATTCAACATGTTCAATTCCGTCCTGTGTGTTTGTGCCGGTCCGACCAGACCAGTCCGACTGGTCCGACCGGTCAGATGGCGAAATTTCTACCTGTACATCATGGCGCCGCCGGATGTCAAATTAAAAAAGGAGCTCAGGGGGAGGTCGGGCGGGCAACGGCTCCTCCCCCCGGAGGGGGGAGGTTGGAAGGGGGGAAGGTCGGGAAGGGGGCGCCTAGAAGCTGAAGCGGTGCACCAACTTGGCCAGCTTCTCCACTTGCTGCTCCAGATCCCTGGCGGCTCCCAGCGATTCGGTGGCGCTTTCCGCGTTCTTGTCGGTCACGAAGCTGATCTGGGCGGCGGTCTTGCTGATTTCTCCCAACCCCACCGTCTGCTCGTGGATGCTGGCGGAAACGTCGTCGGCAAAGGCGCTGATGGCATGGGCGCCCTGCACGGCCCCCTCCAACTGCCGGTCGATTTCCTGGGAAAGCAGCATGCCGCTCTTGGAAAGGCTGGCAGCACTCCTGGTCAACTCGCTGGTCTTGTTGGCGGCGTCGGCCGATCTGCCGGCAAGGTTCTGGATCTCGTCGGTCATCACCTTGAATTCGTTCCCCGCCCCCTCGACGTGGGCCGCTTCGATGGCGGCGTTGACCCCCAAAAGGTTGGAGAACCCGGCGATGCTTCTCAGGTTGGCGATCAGGGTGGCGAACTCCTCCTGCTGGTCCGCGCTCATCTTCTTCTCGAATTCCTTCATGGCCTTGGCCGTCTCGGTGCATTGCCGCGACAGCTTGCGGATCTCCTGGGCCACCACGCCGAAGCCTCCCGCCGAGATGCGCATCCTCGCGGCCTTGCTCAGGGCGCTGCCGGCCAGGGTGCCGGTCTCCTTGGCGATGGCGTCGATCTCCTGGGCGATGGTGGTGGTCTTGTCGGCGGCGTCGCTGATGTCGCACATGGAGTCGACCATGCGGTCCATGGACTGCTTCACCATCAGGATGGCGTCGGTGGCCTGCTTGGCGCTGCCATGGGCCTCGCTGGTGCTTTGGGCGCTGTGGGCGGCGCTCTCGGAAATGGTGGCCAGGCTCATGGAGGTCTCGGTCAACTGCACGCTCTGCTCCTCCGCGCCCTTGGAGACCACCATACTTATGCGGGTCAACTGCTGACCTACCTCCGAGACCAGCTCGACCGTCTCGGACACCTGGGAGATGGCGTCGTGCAGCGACTCGGCGGTGGTGTTCATCGCCTTGCGGATGGCCGCGTGCTCGCCCCGGTACCTGCCGCTCATTCTGGCCTTCAGGTCGAAGCGCGCCAGCCGGTCGAGCACGCTGGCGGCTTCGGCGATCGGGGCGATCACCGCGTCCAGGGCCGTGTTCATGCCGCCGATCAGCTCCTGCCAGATCCCTTCGTAGTCCCAATCGTTGCCCCGGGTCTTGAGCTTCCCCTGCCTGACGGCGTCGATCAGGTGCTCGGTCTCGCCGTGCATGCCGTACAGGATCGCCAAAAGGACGTTGATGTTCTGCTTGATCTGGTTGAACTCCCCCTGGTAGTCGTCGATCACGAAGGGAGGGAGCTTGCCGTGGGCGATCTGGTCGATGGCGTTGCCCGCCAGCCGCATGGGCGCCACCAGTGCGTCGATCATCTCGTTCACCATCTGCACGGTCTGGGCGTCCTTGCCGCTCAGCGCGCCGACGTCGCCCCTGACGTCGAGCCTTCCCGCCACCATGGCTTCGGAGAGCTGCTTTACCACGCTATACACAGTCGCTTTCATTTATCTCTCCCCCGTCGATTGCTCTCGCCTTTAAGCCTGCTCCCCCAACAGTTCCCGGATCCTGCCGACCGCGGCATCGATGGCGTCGGCGACCTCCGGCGTCATGAATTCTCTGGTGCGGTTGAAGCAGCGTCCCTCCACGCCGACCAGCGTGATCCGCTCGGGCATGGCGTCCGGATAGAGGATGCGGCCGATCTCGATGGTCTCGCGCAGCCCCAGGCCGTGGGCCGAAATCGCCGTGGCGGTCGCCGGCAGACAGTCCCAGGGGAGCACGTGCAGGTGGCCGGGGGGCGCGCCGAGCTCGACGGCGTCGGCCACGATCAGGTCGGTCTCGCCCTGCAACAGCGGCAACAGGTCGATGCCGCCCACCCCGCAAAACTCCAGGCGCGCCCGGCAGCCGGCCAGCCGGCGGTAGATCTCGAAGCCGACCGCATCGTCGGCGATCAGCTCGTTGCCGATGCAAACGACTATTGTACGGCGATCCGCAGCGCGCATGCCTCACCCACCGATTCGATGCTGGATTTGACCGGCCGGCACAAAAGGCCGTTGACGATGCCGTCGAAGTAGGAATGGAACAGGTGGCAGAGCGCGCCGCCGGTCGGGATCTTTCGCAGCGCGCACATGTCGCGCAGGATGCAGCTGCCAAAGGAGAGCCGGTCCCCTTCCAGCCGGAACTCGAAGCCGGCCTGCATCTGCTCGGCCAGCGCCGCGACGATCTCCTGGAGGCTCGGATCGACCAGTTCCAGCGGGAGCTTCTTGGCCGTGTCCCGGCCGGCGATCCTGCCGACCGGCGCCGTGTTCCCCCCCATGATGTTGTCGATGGTGCTGGCGAAGGCATCCAGCAGGAAGGCGACCTCCACGGTGGCTTTCTGGTAATCCTCCGGAGTCAGGTCCAGGACGTAACCGGCATCGGTGCTGTTCATAGGAATTTCCCCATCTTTTCGCAGAATTCGGCGTCCCGATAGAAGTTTTTCACCGCGTGGTAGCCGCTGTGGCTGATGGCTGTGGAAGGGCAGATGTAGGCGCAGGAAAGGCAGGCGATGCAATCCTCGGCGTGCTTCACCACGCACAGGCGCTGCTCTGCGTCCAGCTCGAACACCTTGGTGGGGCAGACGTCGATGCACAGCTCGCAACCCCGGCAGGACGGCTCGTGGACGGCTATCTCAAGGGACATGGCTCTACCTCCGAATGGTTCTGACGGTCCGGTCGCTTCGGGTGATCTCGATCTCCATCGGCATCCGCCCCAAGGCGTGGGTGGCGCAGGAGAGGCACGGGTCGTAGCAGCGGATGCTGAACTCGACCGCGTTCAAAAGGGCCTGGTCGTCGGGCTTGCCGATCACGTGCGAGAGCGCCGCCTGCTCCACCGAACGGTTGATGATGGCGTAGTTCTGCTGGGTGGCCACGATCAGGTTGGCGGCGCGCACGATCCCCTGCTCGTCGATCTGGTAATCGTGGATCAGCGTGCCGCGCGGCGCCTCGGAGTGGCCCACCCCGCGCCCCCCCTTGAAGGTCACCGGCACCCGGGTCTCGCCCCAGATCGCCGGGTCGTTGAGGATCTGGTCGCTGCGCTCGATCGCCCAGATGGTCTCCACCAGCTTGGCGTAGGTCTGGAAGACGGTCAGGTGGCAGGGATAGCCGCCGAGCTTGGAGAATTCCTCGTATTCGGCGTCGGCCAGCTCGGTGCCGAAGCGCCGCATGGCGTTCATCCTGGCCATGGGACCCACCCGGTACTCGTGCTCCCCGTCCAGATGCAGGTGCACCTTCTTCATGTAGGACCAGTCCACCACCGTTTCCACCAGGTAGCGGTCGTAATCCTCCACCGGGAACTCCAGCCGGACGGCGCCGGTCTCGTCCACCGCCCTAAGCCTCCCCTCGATCAGGGAAACCCGGTCGTTCAGCACCGTGCCCAGGCTCCAGGAAGGGGTGGCCCAGTCGCTGGCCATCGAGGGGTGCAGCTCCAGCGCCTTGAGCAGCAGCCCCTTCACCGCCGGGGTGATGACGGGGAGCAGGGCGCGCGCCTCGCTCACCCATTCCTGCATGATCCTTTGCTTTTCCCGGTCCAGGACGAAGGTGATGCCGCCGGCCACCGAGGTCACCGGGTGGGTGCCGCGCCCCCCCACCATCTCGTTCAGCTTCTGGCCGATGGTGCGCAGCCTCAGGGCGATCCTGGCAAGCTCCGGGTTGGCCTGCACGATGCCGACCACGTTTCTCACCGCCGGGTCGGCGTCCAGGCCGAGCACCAGGTCCGGGCCCTGCAGGACGAAGATGGAGAGGCTGTGCGAATGGATGATGTGCCCCATGTACATCAGCTCCCTGAGCAGCATGGCGGCGGGGGGCGCCTTGACCCCGGCCGCGTAGTCGAGGGCGTTGGAGGCCGCCAGGTGATGGGCGGTCGGGCAGACGCCGCAGATGCGGGAGGTGATGTGCGGCATGCGGTCGGCTTCCATGCCGATCAGGATCTTCTCGAAACCGCGCAGCTCGTTCACCACCAGCCCCGCGTTTCGCAGGCTGCCGTCCTCCTCCAGGTTGATGAAGATCTTGGCGTGCCCCTCAATCCTTGTGACCGGATCGATCCGGATGGTCCTTTTCATGCGAGTCCCCCTGCTTCGTAATCCTCGTTTTCGTCCTCGATCCATTTCTTGATGTGGAAGGTGGGTTTCTTGCCGATCATGGAGCTGGCCATGGTGTAGGAATAGTGCGACTTGGCGCCCCGCTCCAGCGAGAGCACGATGGCCTCGCGGTCGATGCGGGTCAGTCGGGACATGCGCTCGGCGATCTCGGTCCTGATGTCGCGGTTGGGCTCGGTCAGGATCTGCATGGTCGCCCCGGCGCAGCCGGTGCAGGGGACGCCGTTGCCGGGGCAGGGCGCCAGGCAGCGGTCGATGGTGACCGAACCCATGCAGGTGTACCCCTGGCTCAGAAAGCACTGCTCGGCGTCGGGAATCCCTTCGGAGTTGGACTTGATGGCGGTCACCTCGGTCTTGACCATCTGCCGCTTGCACTTGGCGCAGACCGAGCGCCGGTTCACCTCGGGCTGGCGCCCCTCCACCAGCGCCGACAGCGCTTCGAAGATGAAGGCGGGGTGGGGCGGGCAACCGGGGAGGTACAGGTCGACCTCGATCACCTGGTCGATGGGGCTCACCACCGACTCCAGCGGCGACACCTCGCTTGAGGGAGCGGCGGCGGAAACGGTGGTCTTGTTCTCCAGGTAGACGGCCCTGACGATCTCCTCCGGGGTGTGGATGTTGCCGGCTCCGGCCGGGCCGCCGAAGACGGCGCACGATCCCCAGGCGACCACGATGTCGCAGGCCTTGCGCATCTCGATGGCGGCGTGGCGGTCGTGCTCGTTGCGGATGGCGCCGGAGACAAGGCCTACGGTCGCCTTGGGGTAGTCCTTGATGTCGGTCAGCACCGGACAGCGCTGGATCTTCACCGCCTGCAGCACGTTCATGATCTTTTCGTGCAGATCGACGATGGCGATGTGGCAGCCCGAGCAATCGCTCAGCCACTCGGTATTGATGGTGACCTCGCTCATGAAGCCCTCCTGACCACCAGTTTTTTGTAACAGGCGTTTTCCCCGGCGTGCACGATCTCCAGCGACGATTCCCGTCCCATGATGTTCTGCAGCGCGCCGGCGAAGAAGCCGTACATCATGTTGCAGAGCGATCCCTTTTGAGCGTGTCCGAAACGAAACAGCGACTGCCGGATCATGCAGTCCCGAAAGACCAGCATCACCTGGGTCCCCTCCTCGCTCTCCTGAAAGGTCGCCTGCTGGTCGTGGGTCTTGAACGCCTCGAAAAGCCAGAGGTAATCGTTCCGCAGCAGCACCTCCCGGGTGGCGTCCAGGGCCTTTTCGATGTCGCCGGTGGTCGGCACCCCCTCCGACAGCCTTTTGCCCAGGTTCACGCCGGCGAGATAGCTGATCCTGTTGGCCGATTCGCCGATGGCCTGTTCGGTACCCGAGGCGATCGCCCCCAGAAAAACCATGGCGTCCTGTAATGCGACTCTCTGACTGCGCGTCTCCATTGGCTACTCCTGTTTCAGCAGAAAGGTTCCAGGTTGAGCAGCACCACCATCTTGTGGTCGGCCTGGAAGAAAATGCCCTCGATCCAAGGTTGACCGGCGGCGTCCGGCGCCGGCTGCAGCTCCCCCTGCCTGAGGCGGATGACGTCCGAGATCTCGTCGATGACGAAGCCGGTCAATTCGCCGTTGAAATCGGTCACCGCGATGCAACTCGCGCTGTCGTCGAGCGCCTCCGGCATCCCCAGGCGGCTTCTCAGGGAGACGATGGGGACGATGACGCCTCGCAGGTTGATGACTCCCTTCACGTAGTGAGGGGAGTTGGCGGTCTTGGTGATCTCCGTCATGCCGGTGATCTCCCGCACCCGCATCACGTCCACGCCGTATTCCTCGCCCTCCAGAAAAAAGGTGACGAGCTGGATGTCCTCGTTGGATGAAAAAGCGGCCAAAGGAAATTCCTCCCTGGTTGCGGCGGATAGATCGGCAAGCGTAAGGCGACGGCTGCGGCGGCGCTGGCTGGTTAGAGTGGGTACATCGAGTTTGTCGGCGGAAAATGGAGTTTTCGATCCCGGCGGCGCCGGAGACAATGTCGCATACAGGGCGGCAACGGCGGCAGGATGACGATTTTAGTGGCTCCCCGGTAATGAGTCGGGTTAAATTATCATAAAACAATGACGCACGCAACATGTGCCTCGTCTTAACAGGGCGATTTTTTTGGGCAAGTTCGGCAAAGTTGACGAGGCCGCCGTAATAATCCCTAAAGATGGCGCCGATTCCGCCGATACACTAACATGGCTTGTCCCGCGACGCGGGGGACGGGCGGCAGCGCAGCAAGGCAAAGGAGGCTTCACGTGGCACTGGTCCACATCGACAACCTGGCACCCGGCATGGTTTTGAGCCGGAACATCTGCGACCGCAGCGGCAGGCTGCTTTTGCCCGCAGGCGCGGAACTCACCGAGAAACATTTCTCCATCTTCCGCATGTGGGGGGTCCTGGAGGCGGAAATAGTCGGCGACAACGTCGCGGAAGATCCGGAGACGGAGCCCAACGCGGAGCTGGACCCGGCGGCGCTGGCCGCGGCCCGGGAAGAGGTGGAGCTCTTGTTCGTGCACAACGACACGGAGCACCCGGCCATCAAGGAACTGATGCGCATCTGCATCGAGAGGAGGGCCGCCCGTGCGTCGTAGTCCGCAACTTTCCGTCGAGCACATGGTGCAGGACGTCTCCACCATCCACTCGCTCCCCATGTTCTACTCGCAGCTCTCCGAGGCGATCGACCACCCGCGCAGCTCCATCGGCGACATCGCCAAGATCATCTCCGAAGACATGGGGCTTACGGCGCGCATCCTGAAACTGGCCAACAGCCCGTTGTTCGGCTACTTCTCCAAGATAGACAGCATCACCCAGGCGGTGACCATCATCGGCGTTTTCCAGGTACGCGACCTGGCGTTGGCGATCTCGGTGATGGACGTCTTCAAGGGGATACCCGAGGATCTGGTCAACATGGAGCGCTTCTGGAAGCACAGCGTCGCCGTCGGCCTGGCCGCGCGGCTCCTGGCGACCAGCCAGCGCGAGGCCAACGTCGAGCGTTTCTTCGTGGCCGGCATCCTGCACGACATCGGCAGGCTGGTCATGTACGTCCGGGTGCCGGACCTCTGCCTGGAGCTTTTGGAGGAGTCCCGGGCCACCGGCGGCCTGCTCTACCGGGCCGAGAGGGAAAAATTCTCCTTCGACCACGCCGAGGTCGGCGGGGAGCTGTTGCGCCGCTGGAAGATCCCCCCGAGCGTCGGCGAGCCGGTGGGCTGCCATCACGACTGCCGCAAGGCGAGCCAATACCCGCGCGAGTCCTCGATCCTGCATTTCGCCGACATCATGGCCCACGCCATGCAGTTCGGCAACTCCGGCGAGATCTTCGTTCCCGAGCTGGACGATTCGGTCTGGGAACGGCTGCAGCTCTCCTGTTTCTTCCTGCCGACCCTGGCGGCTCAGATGGACGCGGCCTTCGCCCAGACCGTCTCCGTCCTGTTCGGGAGTGAAGACGGTGCCAGATGAGTCCCCGGCCAGCCAGATCCAAAGGCTTCAGGAGCGGGTCGCCTTCCTTGAGGAGTCCAATCTCAACTACCTGAGGACGCTCGACGTCCTCACCGCCTGCAGCGATTTCCAGTCCGACATCTACCGGGTCAAGGACTCCTCCTTCGTGATCAAGGCCGTCTTCGGCCAGCTGAGGCGGCTCGTTCCTTTCGGCACCTTGTCCATGTTCTGCATCGGCGAGGACGCCTCCTTCGAGTTGACCGTCTGCGACCCGGCCGGCTCCTCCGGCGCCATCTCCGCCGAGGTGGACGCGAGGATCCTGGACGGCACCTTCGCCTGGGCGCTGAACCAGAATCATCCGGTGGTGGTGCCGACCATCGACGGTTGCGACACGCTGGTGCTGCACGTGCTGGCCACCAATTCCCGCATCAGGGGGATGTTCGCGGCGACCCTTGCGGGGAGCCACGTAAGCGCCGGGGTCTCCACCCTGAACGCGCTCAGCTCCATCCTGATCAACACCGCCTACGCGGTGGAGAACTCCGAGCTCTACGAGATGGTGCAGGAGCACATGCAGACCCTGGAAGCCAAGGTGCTGCAGCGCACCACCGAGCTGAACGACGCCCTGTTGCAGGCGGAGGCGGCCACCGCGGCCAAGAGCGTGTTCCTGGCCAACATGAGCCACGAAATCCGCACGCCGATGAACGGCATCATCGGCCTGGGGCGGTTGATGATGGACACCCCCCTGAACGAGGAGCAGAAAAACTACATGAAGTCGCTCTCGGCGTCGGCCGAGAACCTGCTCACCATCATCAACGAGATCCTGGACATCTCCAAGATCGAGGCGGGCAAGATCACCCTGGAGTCCATCGTCTTCGACCTGGACGCTTTCCTGGACCGCTGCCTGCAGCCGTTCGAGCTGCGGGGGCGGGAGAAGGGGGTGCGGGTGCAGCTGGAGCCGGGCGCCGCGCGCGGCGAGCGGGCGATGGGCGATCCGGTCAGGATCGGGCAGGTGCTGGGCAACCTGGTCGGCAACGCCCTCAAATTCACCGAGAAGGGATCGATCACCGTCGATTGCCGGGTGGAGAGCTCCGACGCCAGCAAGGCGACCTTCAGCTTCTCGGTCGCCGACACCGGCATCGGCATCGCCCCGCACGTGCAGGAGGCGATCTTCGAGAAATTCTCCCAGGCCGACAGCTCGACCACCCGTCTCTACGGCGGCACCGGCCTCGGCCTGTCCATCAGCAAAAGCCTGGTGGAGCTGATGGGAGGGAAGATCGGCGTGCGCAGCCACCCGGGAGAGGGGAGCGTCTTCTTCTTCACGGTGGTGCTGGGGGTTCCTCAACCGGGCGAACTCCCGCCCGAGGAGGAGGCGGGGACGGACTTCCGGACCGTCAGCAAGCTGCGCATCCTGGTGGTCGACGACGTGCCGATCAACCAGTTGATCTCGCTCAAGCTGATCGCCAAGACCGGAGACCACCTGGTGATTTGCGCCGACAACGGCAAGGACGCCGTGGAGAAATGGTCGCAGGGGGAGTACGACCTGATCTTCATGGACATGCAGATGCCGGTCATGGACGGGCTGGAAGCGACCCGGGTCATCCGCAGCCGGGAGGAGTCTCTGGGCGGGCGGGTGCACATCTGCGCCATGACGGCCAACGCCATGAAGGAGGACGAGGCGCTCTGCCGGCAGGCCGGCATGGACGGCTACATCTCCAAGCCGGTGAGGGAAAAGGACATCTTCTCGGTAATCAGAAAGATCGTCGGCGGGGAGCCGCCGGCCGCCGGCGCAGAACCGGGCGGGCCGTCCGCAGCCCCACGGCAGGCGGCAGCAGCCGCAGGGCCAGCGCCGGCAGCCGCGGGGCAAACGACAGCCGCGGGGCAGGTGACAGCCGCCGCACGGTCAGCGACAGCCGCACGGCAGGCGGCCGAGGCCTCGGAAATCTTCGATCGGGAGGAACTGCTGGAGCGCCTGGGCGGGGAGGAGTCGCTGATTGATATCTTCGTCGAAAAGTTCAACACCGGGGTCACCGAATATCTTTCCATACTCGGCGAGGCGGTGCGGCAAAACGACGCCGAGGCCATGCATTTTCGCGCCCACACCATAGCCGGCACCGCCGCCAACATGGGCGCCCTCCAGGTGCGCAGCATCGCGGCCCGGATGGAATCGCTGGCCAAGGCCGGAGAGCTGGCCGAACTCCCCGCGCTCTATGACGATTTGCAGCAGGCCTTCGCCGACTTCAAGTCCGTTGCCGCCGGACCTGGCACGCCCGCCTAAAAAAGTCATCCTGATTGACGCTAATCGAAAAATCATTGACAGCGGATTTCAGGTGCTATAGAGATGAGCAACAAGCAAAGGAGCCAACGATGAAGTGTTTGATAGTAGACGACGAAGTTTTCTGCCGTGAGTTCGTAGCCACCCTTTTGCGAGACGTCGCCAATTGCGACCAGGCCTCCGAGGGAGGGGCGGCGCTCAGCAAGTTCGCCCAGGCCCACCAGAACGACGACCCCTACGACCTGGTGATACTGGACATCATGATGCCGGGGATGAGCGGCCACGACACGGCCAAAGCGATTCGGGCGCTGGAGAAGGATCAACCGAACGCCAAGAAGGTGAACATCATCATGCTGACCGCGCTCAATTCGGCCAACGACGCCATGGAGTCCTTCTGCGAGGCGCAGTCGGCGGCCTATCTGGTGAAGCCGGTTTCCAAGGACGGGCTGTTCAACGTGATCTCCAAACTCGGCCTGATGAAGAAGAAATAGCCTCCGACTGGAGCGGAGATGCGACACCTGCCGGATCTCCGCCGGTCGCCCCCCCTCGGTCCTCGCCCCCCCCATCACCCCCCGGCCGGCAACCTCGGCAACAACCTGTCGACCTCGCTCAGCAGCGCATTGATGTCGACGGGTTTGGAGATGTAGCCGTCGAATCCCTGTTCCAGCATCCTCTCGCCGTCCCCTTTCAGGGCAAAGGCGGTCAAGGCGATGATCGGCGTGCGGCGCTTTCCTGCCGCGCCTTCCCTGGCCCGGATCGTCCGGACTGCGGCGATGCCGTTCATGACCGGCATCTGTATGTCCATGAGCACCAGATCGAAAGCGCCCTGTTCCCATTTCTCCAGAGCGTCTTGGCCGTTGCCGGCGGTGACGACCAGATGCCCGCGTCTCTTGAAGATCTGCACGGAAAACCTGAGGTTTATCTCCTGGTCCTCGGCGATTAGAATCCTGAGCGGCTGCTGCCGCTCCCGGTAACGGCTGCCGACGCCTGGCCCGTTGCCGCTGGCGGTTGCTCCGTACGTGCCGGCTTTTTTACCGTCATCGCCGGCATCGGTTATCTGCGGCACCTCGTTGACGACGAAGGGGAGCAGCAGGTGAAACTCGCTCCCCGCCCCTTTGCTGCTCTCGGCCCAGACCCGACCCCCCATCAGTTCCGCGAGCCGGGTGCAGATCGACAGGCCAAGGCCGGTGCCGCCGTAGGCCCTGGTGGTCGAGGCGTCCGCCTGTGTGAACGGGTCGAAGACCTTCAGCAGCGCCTCGGGGTCCATGCCGATGCCCGTGTCCCTGATCGATATTTTCAAGGTGGCGAGGTTGCCGGTAAACTCGGCCAACTGCACCGTGAACCGGATATCTCCTCTCTCGGTGAACTTCACCGCGTTGCTCAAGATGTTCAGCAGCACCTGCTTCAGTCTCAGTTGGTCCCCCATCAGATGGTCCGGAACCTCCGCGGCGACGCTGGTCTTCAAGGCGAGTCCCTTGCCGTGAATCAGGGAGATCTGCGTTCTGATCACCTCGCTGACGCAGGCTCGCAGGCTGAAGCCCTGGTGTTCCAGCTCCATCTTCCCCCCCTCGATCTTGGTGAGATCGAGGATGTCGTTGATCAGCGACAACAGGCTGCGAGACGACGAGGTGATGTCTTCCAGGTACTGCTTTTGCTCGTCGGTAAGCTCGGTGTACGTGAGCAGTTGGGCCATGCCCACGATGCCGTTCATGGGGGTGCGGATCTCGTGGCTCATGTTGGCCAGGAACTGGCTCTTGGCGCGATTGGCAGACTCGGCGGCCGACTTCGCCGCCTGCAGGGCCTCCGACATCCGCTTGGTCTCGCTTATGTCCAGGTGTTGCACGATGGCGTTGGTCACCCGCCCCGCGCTGTCGAAGACCGGCGAGATGGTGACTTCCAGCACCGCCTGCGAGCTGTTTCGCAAGCGCGGCGCGGTGAGCCTGGAGGTGTCGTAGTCGATGGTGAAGCGCGCGGTGAGCCCCTTGTCGAAGACCTCCCGGACTGCCGGCAGATGGCCCTGCTCGGCGACCAGCGGGTCGTTGAAGATGTTGTATTTGCCCACCAGCTCCCCGTCGCTGGCCTTGACTTGGTTGCGCAACGCCTGGTTGGCCCGGATCAGGGTGCCTTCGCGATCGGAGACCCACATGTTGATCGGGCTCTGCTCGATCACGCCGTCCAGAAACGCCCGGGAATGCTGCAGGGCGTCCACGGCCTCCCTGCGCTGGGCTTCGCGCACGAAATTGTCCAAGGCGTGACTCACGTTGTTGGACATTTCCACCAGCAGGCTGCGCTCATCCTCGTCGAAGGCGTTTGTTTCGCCGGCGTACAGGGTGAACGAGGCGATGGTTGCGCCGCCTTTGCGCAGAGGGAGCGAGGCGGAGGCCTTCCAGCCGAAACGTGCGCCGCGCTCGCGCCAGGGCGCCGCGTGCGGGTCATGCAGGAAATCCTGGCACCAAAACGGCCGCCCTTCCCGAATGGCGCTCCCGGTCGGGCCGCGGCCCCGGGGGCTGGCCGGGTCCGTGGAAATTTCGATCTCCTCCAGGTAATCGGCGCCTTCGCCGCAACTGGCAACGGGGCGGAGCATGCCGGTTTGCCGGTCGACCACGCCGATCCAGGCCATCCGCATCCCCCCCAGGCGCACGGCGTCCACGCAGATGCTGGCAAAGAGATCCTGCTCGCTCTGGCAGCGCACGATGGCCTGGCTGCACTCGCTCAAGGCGGCGTAGAGGTTGGTCAGCCGGCTGATCTTTTGTTCGGCCAGCTTGCGCTCGGTTATGTCGCGGTGCAGGCAAAGGATGCAGGAGGCGTCGTCCAGGGAGATCAGGCTGGCCGACACCTCCAACTGAAAGATGCGCCCGTCCCGGTGGCGGTGCTCCACCTCGAAGGTCAGCGTCTCTCCTGCCAGGATGCGGCCGATCCGCTCCGGGGCCTGTTGCGAGGTCTCCGCCGTGTCCAGCTCGGCGAGGCTCATGCCCGGCATTTCCCGCGTGCCGTAACCGTGCATGGCGGCGAAGGAATCGTTGACCTCCATCAGCACCCCGGCGGGGGACATGATGAAGATCCCCTCGCCGGCGTTGCTGAACAGGGTCCGGTAGCGCTTCTCGCTTGCCTGCAGCGCCTGCTCATAGGCGTTGCGCCGCCGCGCGATGCCGCGCCCCACCGTTGCCGTCAGCACCAGCGCGCAGCCGATCAGGAGGCCGCCCGACGCCGTCAGCTCCAGCAGCATGCGCCGTATCGGTCCCTCCACTTCCGCCGCCGGCACGCCGATCGCCACGCTCCAGCGGGTGAGCGAGGAGCGGCTGACCACGGTGTAGGTAGTGGCGCCCTCCTGATTGACGGCCATGAACATGCCGCGCTCGCTGACCGCAAGGCGGTTGACCACGGTCTGCGTGGCGCGTTTGCCGATGAAGCGCTCCGGGTCGCGGGATCTTCCGGCCAGCTTCATTTCCTGGTCCAGCGCCGCCCCGGTCCAGGACGCGCCCAGCCGCTGCTCCGCGAAAATGCCGTTGACGGCCGCGGGGTTCAGGGCCACTCCCAGCACGTAGCGGACTTGGCCGGCGCGGGTCACCGGGCTCATCAGCAGGATGGCCGGTCCCCGGGTGATCGTGTTGCTGGCGAAGGCGCCGACGATGGCGGGCTTGCCGCTCCGCGCCACCTGGTCGAGGTAGCCCGGAGCCAGGTTTGCCGGCATCGGGAAGGGGAGGGGGGGAGAGCTGGCGACGATACGGCGGGAAAGGGGATCGATCAGGCCGACATGCAGCCAGTCCCGGTTGGCCTTGAGTACCCGCTCCGCCCGAGCCTGAAAATCGGCCAGGCCGGCGGAGCCGGGTCCGACCTCGGACGCCAGCATGGCCATGGCGGAGAACTGGCCGAGCAGCTCGCGGTCCACGGCCACCTGCAGGGCGCGGGCGGTCCCCGCCAACTGCTCGGCCACCGCCGCCTTTTTCTGGTCGACGATCAGCCAGGCGACGCCGCTGCCGAAAAGGAGCAAGGGAAGCACGGCCACCAGCACCAGCCCGGCCAGCGACAGCCCGAGCCCTTTGCCCGCCGCTCGGCCGGCGGCCTCGGCACCCCCCTTGGACGCCGTCATGGCGGAGCCTCCCGGCCGCCGGCCGTGGTCGCCGCCCGGCAACTCCTCAGCATCTCGGCGAAGAGCAGGTCGATGTCGATCGGCTTGGAGACGTAGCCGTCAAAGCCGTGGCTCATGATCCTCTCCTGTTCCCCCTTGAGAGCGAAGGCGGTCAGGGCGACGATCGGTATGTGCCCGCCGCTTAGCCGTTCGCTCTCCCGAATGGAGCGGGTCGCCTCGATACCGTCCATGCTCGGCATCTGCACGTCCATCAGGATCAGATCGAACCCCCCGTTCCCCCACTTGTGCAGGGCCTCCTCGCCGTCGCGGGCGGCGACCGGGGCGTGTCCGTGCCGTTGCAGGATCTGCATGCAGAACCGCAAGTTGGTCTCGTTGTCCTCGGCCACCAGGATCTTCAACGGCGGCTCTTCGCTGCGGGGGGCGGGCCGCCCCGCCTCGCTCTTTGGCTCCCGTGCCGGCAGGCGATCGAGGTCGAACGGGCAGAGCAGGTGAAAGGTGCTGCCGGCGCCCTCGCGGCTCTCCGCCCAGATCCTCCCCTGCATCAGCGCGGCGAGCCGGGCGCAGATCGAGAGGCCGAGGCCGGTTCCGCCGTGTTTTCTGGTGGTGGAGGTGTCCGCCTGAATGAAGGGCTCGAAGATTCGCTCCAGCATCTGCGCATCGATGCCGATGCCGGTGTCCGTTACCGTGATGTGCAGCACGGCTCTCTCCCGGTCGGCTTCCGTCAGGGAGACCCGGATGCCGACCTCGCCGCGCTCCGTGAACTTGATGGCGTTGCCGGTGACGTTGAGCAGGATCTGCTTCAGCCTGAGCGGGTCGCCGATCAGCCGGTCGGGCACCTGCGGGTCTATCGACGCCTGCATGCTGAGCCCTTTTCTTTGGGCGAGGTAGCTTTGCATCCTGACCACGTCTTCGACGCAGCCCCGCAGACTGAAATGCTTGCGCTCCAGCTCGATCTTGCCCGATTCGACCTTGGCGAGGTCCAGGATGTCGTTGATGAGCGCCAGCAGCCTGTTGGACGAGGTGGCGATGTCGTTGAGGCATTCCCTTTGCTCTTCGGTCAGTTGGGTGTCTTCCAACAGCTGGGTCATGCCCATGATGCCGTTCATGGGGGTGCGGATCTCGTGGCTCATGTTGGCCAGGAATTCGCTCTTGGCGCGGTTCGCCGCTTCGGCCGCCTCCTTGGCGGCGGCCATCTGCTCCTCGTGCAGCTTGCGTTCGGTGTAATCCCGGCCCACCCCGACGAAGCAGTAATCCTTGCCGTCGTCGCAGGCCGCCAGCGCGACGTTGGACGAGATCTGGCGCCAACTGCCGTCCTTGTGGCGAACCCGGTACTCGATGCTGCGTTCGCACTTGCCGTGGGCGCGGACGTTTTCCAGGTAGTCGTAGGCCGCCGGCACGTCCTCGGCGTGCACGTAGGTTTCCAGCGGCAGCCCGATCGGCTCCGAGGCGTCGTGTCCCAGTACGTCGGTCCAGTTGGGAGAGACGTAGGTGAGGATCCCCCGGGAGCTGAGCGAAAAGATGACGTCGCTGGCATGCTCGACGAAGGTGCGGAATTGAGCCTCGCTCATGCGCACGGCGTCTTCGGCCTGTTTGCGCTCGGTGGTGTCACGCCCGGTGGCGTAGATCAGCCCCTCCGCCTGGTCGAAGACCGCCTGCCAGGAGAGCCAGCGCACGGCCCCCTCGCGGGTCAGGCACCGGTTCTCGAAATCCGCGGCGGCTCCCCGTCGAGCCGGCCGCGCCAACTCGGCGCTGGTCCACTCCCGGTCCTCCGGATGCACCAGTTCGATCAGCGGCTTGTCCAGGAGCGCGCTTTCCGGATATCCCAGCATGCGCAGGCTGGCCGGGTTCACCCGCTTCAGCCGCCCGTCGAGGCCGGCCACCACCATCAGGTCCGACGAGGCGTTGAAAAATTTGAAGTAGCGCTCCTTCTCGATTTCGGCCAGCCTGCTCTTGAGCAGCAGGGCGTTGACGATCCTGGCATGCGCCACCGTGATCAGCACCACCAGCAAGACGAAGATGAAGGTGAGTGCGATCGACAGGCGGTATGCGGCCTCCAGCCGCTCCCGCGTCGTTTTATGCAGTTGGTTGCCGGCCTCCTGCAGCGCGGCTGCGCTCCGCAGGATCTCGCTCACCAGCCCTTGCTGCGCCTCCTCCCCGCTTACGACCCGGCCGGCGTTTTCCGCCGGTGCTGCGTTTTCCGCCGTCGCGGCGACGCCTTCCGCCAGAGTGAAGAATATCTCGGCCGTCCGTTGGAAATGGCGGCGCATCTCGGCCAGAAGCGCTCGGCATTGCGGGTCTCTGAGGCTGGAGGCGGCCTTGTCGATGAGCTGGCCGCAAAGGGCGGTCTTGGCGAGCCACTTCTCTTTGCTCCGCTGTTCGTGATGCAACAGATACTCGTCCCTCAGCGCGGTGCGCTCGAAGATGGAGACCTGCAGTGCGCTGGAGAGCAGATCGTGGTCTCTGGCCGAGGCGATCCTGCCGAAGCACCAGGCGAAGGAAAAGATCATGAACGCCAGCATGCCGACCGAGATGAGGGTGCTGTTTCTGGTCAAGGTGGGGTTGATCATGGCGTTCACCTGTGGGTAACGGCGACTCGGGGCGCGGTAGATGGCGCCCCGGAGAACCGCGGTCAGGAGAAAAAGACCTCTCTCATCACCGCGTTCAGTTTGTGCTTGTCGATCGGCTTCACCAGGTACCCGGTGCAGCCGCCACGGTAAAAGGCCTCCACGACCTCGGCCGGCGAATCGAGGGCCGTGGTCATGATCACCTTCACCTCGTCCGCCTGCTTCACTCCGGTTTCGGCTTCGTGTTTGCGGATGCATTTCAGCGTCTGTTGCCCGTCCATGCCGGGCATCATGATGTCGAGGCAGATGAGCCGGTAGGGGTTGTTTTCCGCGATTGCCGCCTTGTATGCCGCCAAGGCCTCCAAACCGGTAACGGCGAAATCGGCTTCGCCGAAATGGGCCAGCATCTTGCGGAGCACTTTCCGGCTGACGAAATCGTCCTCCACTACCAGAATTCTCATCTCTGCTCTCCCTCGGGGTACTTAAGGCGGGCCGCGTGGTTGTGCGGCTTCCTCCGCGGCGGCTCCGGGCATCGGCGGACAACCTGCGCCGCAGGACGTTTTTGACGGCCCCAGTTTATAGCGGCGGTCCAGTTAATCATATGGGGTGAATACCTTAGACGCCCGCGGCCGGCAAGGCCTCCTTCGATCGGCCTGCACCGGATTCTTTGCGCCAAACCGTATTTTAATCCCTGCCGCGCGCGCCGGAAAACCGGCGCACGGCGCACGTCGTCCCGAGCTTGTCGTGACTCCGGCCCGTAGCTCTATCGCAATAACCTGAATCCGTGACACCAGATTCACAAAATTTCTTATTCAGCATGTAACATGTTGATTTTATACGCTAAATATGCTACTTTGCCTCTCATAAAAATCTCACTCGGCAGGTGAATTATGAAGCGATTT
>CAIYDQ010000019.1 GCA_903925075.1 uncultured Geobacter sp. | reverse complement strand
TCGCTGCCGCGGTAGTAGCCGGCGGACACTCTTCCCAGTGAGGGAACCGCTCCCATGGCCGGGAGGGTCCTGGCGACCAGGCCGTAAACGATATTCTGTCCCGAGACCACGCTCGGAGCAACACCCTTGCCCAGGGCGGGTCCGAGGTTATATCCGCCAACGGCGATAGCGGGCGAATATTTAAAAAGCGAGTCTTCAGGGGTACCGAGCTTGATATTGCCGCTCCAGGGATGGTTATCGTTGGGGTCTGTGCCGTTGCCCAGGAAGTCAAAGCCTATTTCCCCCTGAAGATTCTTAAAGGGAAGAAACCCCGCCAGGGGACCTATGTCGTATACGTTGGGATCTCTTCCGCCCGCGGCATTCCTGTCGGCTCTGAGGTAGTTATCGATGCCGAGGTGGAAGGTACCGAAGGCCTGCACGTCCGTGGAAGGTATCCAAATCTGGGTCGAAGGGGTCGCCATTGCGGCACCTGCTGCTGCGATGGTTAGCGTCAATGCCTGAATGAGTACCTTGGCTACTTTGTTCATTTTATCCTCCTTTGTAATGCTGCATGATTGCGGGCAAGGGCTTCAGACCCTTGTTCCAAAAAAATCGCGACACGATTCTGCACCGTGTTGCGATGGCCACAGCCCGGCGCCCTTGGCGGGTCACTGGCGTCTAAGGTGAGCGCCACGTCCAGTTAATAGTGCCGAGCCCCTATCAACAATGGGACAGCATCCGGTTTATCGCCCGGCCTTATCTGGAGCCGCGGAACCCCCTTTGGGTTTTGCTTTCGCAACCGAGATTAAAACCACCTAACAGAGTACGGCGTTATTATCCAACGTCAAGAAAAGGCAGAATAAAAATCCGGCAATCATCCCTTCGCTCTCTCTTGGCAATACCCCGCGATGGATTAAACGACATTCCCCACCATGTAAGGGGAAGGCATTAGGCGATATCAGGACCGTAAAAAAATGGCGTGGAATAGTTTAGTTTTGTTCGGATGTTCAGATCTGTTCCGTTGCCTTCAAACATGAGCAGTATCTTGCGAGCAGAGTAATCAGGACCGGCAATACGAGGATTTGTGATATGTCAGAAACTACAGGCGCAGATTGCATGGCCGTCTCCAATCTGACAGCAAGCGGTTCTAGCGCACATATTCAGCTATCCAAAGCAGGCATACGCTTGCTGCCGAGAAACAAACGAACCAGCTACCAATTGCAATTATAGCGAATTTCACAGCGATCCTCCTTATTCCTCGATCGATTGATTATCAGCCTACCTATATCGATATTAAATAGGTATTAAAAGGTGGGCTAAAAGCATTAAGTACGCGTTAAGGCATGTAAAAATAAGGTTTTATGGCGGGTTCACGAATTCGAAATAAAGGCCCAACATACCGACGAAGTCCATGAACTTGAAATCGACCATAAGCACGCTGTTTTCTTTGGCAAACTGTTCATCCACCTCAATCCATGCCGTCTTCAATTCCCGATTGAATGAGAACTTAAGACCTGTCTCTTCCATGTGAAAATCCACAAATGCATTAGGTTCGTCGAGACCGGCAAATTTCTTAGTGTATTTCATGTCCATTCTCGTCCATGTTTTCGGTCTCCGCTATGCGGCACGCGACACCTTCTCACCCCTCAGTACCTTCGAGCACCGAAATTAAATCGCGAAAATTGAAGGTTTCCGGATTTATCTTGGACATTCTCTTGGCGCCGATAAAACGAGCGAGGAAATACGGGGTATTCATGGCAGAAATAACCACCCGATGGTCGCGTGAAGACGCATGAATCATGAGGTGATTGCCAAGATAAATGCCAACGTGGGAAGGAAAGCGTGCGTAGGTCCGGAAAAAGATCAGATCTCCCTTCTGAAGGTCACCGGGAGAGACCTCATTGCCGACTTCAAACTGCTCGCGTGCGGTTCTGGGAAGCAAGACCGCCAATTTGCGGAATACCATCTGGACGAAACTTGAGCAATCGATGCCGCTCATGCTGGAACCGCCGAAGCGATAGCGGGTCCCGAGTAAACCGTACGCGGCAGTCCTGAGCATTTCGGTATTGTCGGGTTTTCGCTCCAGGCTTTTCTTCAAATCTGCCGGGTTGTTGGGATCGGGATCAGTCAGCTCGGCCAGGCGTTGCTCGTTGTCCTTCTCGCTAAACAAGTCGTCGTAGCGGAGTCGGATTTTCTTTGCAAGCCGCAGCTCGACGCAGGGTTTTATGGCGGAATCGTTCAAAACGAGGACCTGTGCCGGCTTAGGCTCGAACTTAGAATAAGTATTGGCATGAACGGCTGCCGGTATAACGAGTGAAATCATCGGAATAAAAAGCGCCTTCGGAATCTTTCTGAATGCCGGCCTTGTCATGGTAAGTAATCCCCTTTCACTGATTTATCACCATCGGTTTGGCGGCCACCGCCGATCCCGGGCCCTGGTTGCAAACCCTTTGTCGTGGCAAGCCCACCCGGTGCTTGCGAAGATAACAGATCTCCACCAGCATGGGCCACAGTTCCAACGATCCTTTGAACTGGCTGATCACGTCGTCGGTAATGCGGTTAAGGTTTTGTTGAAAAAAGTCCGGCTCAAAGCCATGGAAGGAACGCTCGAGGCTGTGGGCGAATGACCGAAGCGCCAGGCATCGTTCCGGCCCGGCTTCCATCCGGGCCGCCAGGACTCGGCCGTGCAGCCCGGAAATCCGCTCCAGAATGCGCTCGCTGTCGTCTATCGTGACATCGCCATCGTAGTCGAAACTGATGCTCAATTCGCCCCGGTTCGTCACGCCGTTGCAGCGACGTCGCGCAGACGATAGGTTGGAATAACGAGAACAGGGTTTGTCCTCAACATCGGCACGCCTCTCATATTAGAACCAGGATTTACGGCTTCATCTTTCGGATATGCTGGGTTGTTCTTCGAAAAGGGTACGCCACGCCATTTCTGAATTTGATTTATCATGTTGTCAGCCTAGCTATTTCGATATTAAATAGGCATTAAAAGAATTGCGAAAAGCATTCAGAAGGCATTAAGAACCGAAAAACCGCACTCCCACTGACTGAGAGTACGGCTTTTTCATTTCTTTCAGGTGATATCCCTTTTCAGGAGGATGGACTCGATCGAGGCTAGTAGTTCTTGACGGATGCGACCATACCCGAAGGGAGCGCGCAGGTGTAATCCAGAGGAGAAAAAGGAAAGGCCCATCCGCGCCGAGTCCGACCCGGGCGAGGACCGGGAAAAGGGATTGCCGGTGAAGGAGGGAAGGATTTACAACTTTGTCACAGTTCTTCCAAAAGCCCCAGCTTCCCGGCCAGCCAGCGGGTGGTGGTCGCCTGGATGAGGATGGTTAGGAGAATCGCCAGGAAGGTGACCGATGCGATCACCTCCGCTCCGGGCACCTTCATACCGAGGAGGATGCCGGCGAGCGCCCCGGGGATCACTCCGGTCTCCCGGGTCCAGCACATGAAGAGGAGTTCCCGCAGGCTCCATTTCGCCCGCCGGTCGGGTAAGGCGCAGACAAAGACGGTGATCGGACGGGCGATGAAAATGAATACCAGGACGAGGAGAATGCCTCTTCCCAGGTAGCGCCCCATGAGGGGGAAGCTGACCTGGCTCCCGAGAAGAATAAAGATGAACATACGCATGATCAGGGCGGTAGTGCTGACGAAATCCGCCAAGCGCTCCTGTTCTTCCGGCTCCAACCGGAACCCGAAGCTTCTCTTGTTGCCGAGCATGATGCCGAATACGAAGACCGCCATGAAGCCGCTGGCGTTGAGGGTTTCAGCGCTGAGATATGCTGCGACCACCGCCATAAGCGTGACGAGCGGCGTGTACTCCAAAAGAAAGCCGAATCTTTCATGGGCGATGAGGAGCACCGCCAGATAACCGAGGGCGGCTCCGGCCACCACCCCGATCAGGGCGTTGGCGAGGAGATCGCCGGCGACCCTGCCGAGGGAGAAGCTACCCCCCGTGCCAAGGACTACCCCCAGCAGCGCGAAGGTGATGATGGCGCTCATGGAGTCGTTGAAAGCCGACTCCGACACAACGGTCTGCGCTACCCGCTCCCTGATCCGCACCTCCTTGAAGATCGGCACCAGCGTCGCAGGGTCGGTGGAGGATATGGAAGCGCCGAGCAGCAGCGCGGTCATAAGCGGGATGCCGAGGAGATGGACCGCGGCGAACCCGGTGATGGCGGCGGTGATCAGCACTCCCACGGTGGAGATTGCCAGGATGGTGACCCAGACCTCCTTCAGCACGCTCAGCTTCAGGCTTGCGCCGCCGTCGAAAAGGATGTAGCAGGAACCGAAGACCAGGATCACCTGGTTGAAGGTGGATGCGGCCCGGATGTCGAGCACCCCGGCCATTTCCGGGCCGAGGAGAATGCCGGCAAGGAGGAAAAGCACCACGTCCGGCACCTTGAACCTCCGGGCGACGATACCGCTCAGGGCCCCCGCAGCCAATATGATCCCGGCTACGAGGAGGATATGATTCGCTGCGTGCATTGCCGTCGATTCCACGATAACCCGCCTTTCTCATAAGACACGAACTATATCCTGCTTTGTCCGCGTTATCAAGAAGAATGCAACTTTTACCGTATTTATAACTAGTCCATCTTTTTAGTTGTAATGAATTTATTGGTATTTTCAATATTATTACTGTTTGCAACATTGAGTATTACATGATCGTTTTCCACTGCGGGAACTTCACCCTGGATTCCGTTGGAAGTAATGACATTGTCGTCCTTTTTAAGCGACTCCAGCAGCGCTTTATGCTCCAGGAACTTTTTTCCCGTGGGCGGATACGTAAGAAATAATATATTGCGAACAGGTAAATCATCGGGATTACTTGTTGAAACGCCGCGATGCCACCATCGGCTCCACCTGCTCCACCAGATGTTCCCCCCGAAGCACCTGCCGGGGCAAAAGCCAATAATGTGAACATGTTTCATCTCCCTTTTCGGTTTATTGTTTCTACCTCACGATCGATTTAAGTCATCACAAATAAAAACCGCCCATTTCTGAGCGGCTTTTGTTTTTCCTTGAGTGCAGTAGATTACTTAAGCGTTTACCCTTACGGCCCTCTCCCCCAATATCGCAACGATCGGACTGGCGACAAAAATCGAGGAATAAGTGCAGATGATTATGCCCGCGACGATGGCGAAAGCAAAGTCGTGTATCACCTCGCCGCCGAAGAAAAACAGTGAAAGCGCCGCCAGGAAAGCGGTAAGCGAAGTCACCACGGTTCTGGATAGGACTTCGTTAACACTCCTGTTGATGATAGTCGTGATTGCCCCTTTCAGATCCTTGTGCATGTTCTCCCTGATCCGGTCAAAGACCACGACGGTGTCGGTCATGGAGTACCGGCGACAGTCAACGTCGCCGTAATAAAGAGCAGATTGAAATCTATGTTTGTTTTGCCGATCAGTTCCATTGAACTCCCCTATTTACCCGTTTTGGCAATAACAATATTGCAATACCCACCTCATGTTGAAGTCGTTCACTGAAAGCCGGCAAATCAAGCCCAATCCGGTTGTTAACGTGCATATGCTGCCAATGCCATAAAACACGTCCCGGTTATTGCAAAGCCCAAGAACCATGTGGTCAGTACAAAAAAGGCAAATTTCATCGTAGGACTCCCCTTTACCCTTTGATAAAAACTTTTCACTGTCTGCCAACTATAGTAGAAATCCATTTTCTCTGTCTGCATTTAACCTAGCACTTTCAACATTAATTTTGCATTAAATGAATGGCAAAAAGCATTCAGAACGCATTAAGATCTAAAATATGTGAAAGGCTACGGTGGCCCGTGAGGCAAGAGAAGGAAAGGCCAACTAACAGCTTCTCGGTCTGTTGTTATATCCGTCACTTCAGCCCTCTAACTTTTTTGAAATAGATTGCCGATTGATCAACTTTATTAACAGCAGGCATCTCTTTTTTATCACTCTTATCTTCATCAATAAGCCTTTTCAATGCCGACATTATAAGACCAACAATGAGGAGAAAGAGCAAATCACTTATGGGATTTGTATAACCGACATTACTATTCGAGTAACTGTAGTAGTCTGAGATATACCTGGCGCAACAGGCTGCTACGGAGATGATTGTCGCACCCAATTCTCCATGAGACCAAACAGCCAACGCGACTGGAATAACGTAGAATATAAGAATTGAGTAGTCGCCGGTAAGATAATCGACGTATCCAATCGCCGCCACCAAAAATAGTTCGATGAGGGCCAAACGCCAAAGAGGCATTCCTTTCATCAGTTTTAGTATTCTTTTCATAGTTTACCCTGCGCAATTGCTATAATGCTTCCTTTTCACAAGAATTAGTTGACCTCGCGGCGAACCTCGGCAATGACAGTCTCTTTAACCGCTCCACCGGGGCTGATGTCCGAGTCAGCTTTTGCAAGTTGTCTGCGCCGAGGTCCTTGGAGATCAGCCCGTATTCCGTCATAATCGCGGTCAGTTTGGCCCGGTTCGCCCCGGCAAGCGGTGCCAGCGGGAGGCGGACCTCGTCGCGGCACCACCCCATGAGCGACACGCCCGTCTTCACAGGCACGGGATTGGTCTCGACAAACATGGCGTTGGAAATTTTCAACAGGTACAGGTGTAGTCTTCTCGCCTCCTTCAGGTTCCCGGCGAAGAAGGCATCGACCAGGGCGGCAATCTCTTTAGGCATGATGTTGGCCGTGACGGAGATCACCCCCTTGGCGCCGCAGGCCAGCATCGGCAGGGTGAGTAAGTCGTCACCCGAGAGGACCGTGATGTTCTCCCCGCAAAGGGCGAGCACCTCGCAGGCCTGCTGCAGCGACCCTGAAGCTTCCTTGATGGCGACGATGTTCGGGTGCGCGGCAAGACGCGCCACGGTTTCCGGCAGCAAATTTACTGCGGTGCGCCCGGGCACGTTGTAGAGCACCTGGGGCAGCGCGACCGCGTCGGCAATCGACTTGTAGTGCAGGAAGAGTCCCTCCTGGGAGGGCTTGTTGTAGTACGGGGTTACCAGAAGCGCTCCGTCCGCGCCGAGTTCCTTCGCGTGCTGCGTAATCTGGATCGCCTCCCGGGTGGAATTGGAACCCACTCCCGCGATGACCGGCACCCTCTTGTTCACCTGGTCGACGACGATCTTGATGACCCTGTCGTGCTCGACATAGTCGAGGGTCGAGGACTCGCCGGTGGTCCCGCACGGCACGACGCCATCCGTACCGTTTTCCAGCTGGAATTCCACCAGATCCCGCAGCTTTTCTTCATCGACCGCACCGTCGAGGAACGGGGTGACGATGGCAACGATACTTCCCTTGAACATGGGCTAACTCCTTATGCTGCCGGTAGTTATGAAAGGCAGATTCTTTTTTCTGGAAAAACGACTAATTTGCAGTCGCCAAAACTGCGGAGAGTGTCCATCAGCATTCCAACGAGATCGTCGCTTATCACGATTCTTATTTTCACTCTGTTGATCAGGTTGTAAATATACGCAATGCCCTTAAGAATTCCGGAATTTTTCGCCATACGGCCATCGTAAACGACTTCTTGGACAATCAGCCCTTTTCCCTCCAGAGCCTTTGACAATTTTTCCAGATCTTTTGTGTATATTATTCCTTCCACCTGTTGCATTTAGGATTCTCCTTTTTCGATATGGCTCTTCGCTATTTCGAGTGGGTAGGGTTTGAGAATCAAGGGGCGTACCTGCGGTCTCTGGCGAGGTTTCCGAGAGTAAACGCCCCATTTCACAAACCCGTAGGCCAGGTCCCGAGACTGAAAGGCTCGAAGTCTTAGCGAGTTAGCAAGGCAACCGCGCCTGGAGGTCAATTTCCTTTTCCTTCAGCAGCCTAAAATCATCACCCACTCGAAACAGCGAAGAGCCTTCGATATGTTATTTGTAGAGGATTCTACACCGCGCTCAGCTCGATTACCGGTATACTGGGCACTTCCAGTTCAGCATGCTTCCAGAAACGGGAGAACGAATATCCGGCAATCCTCCGTCGCCTCGGTCTTGGCAACAGCGCCGATGACCTTAATGATTTTCTCAACCAAGTCGTCGTCGGCAATGATCTCAAGTTTCACCTTCGCCACGGCATCCACAAAGTATTCGTCGCCACGATACATAGCCGGTCTTTTCTGGCGACCGTGGCAGATGATGGCGCTTTCCATGAAATCTTCGATCCCCATTTCCTGCAGCGCGTCTTCGACTTCTCCAAGCTTGCCAGGCTTTATTATGGCTTCTACCATATTCATGATCGTTTTCCGCCTTTATTTGAAATACCTTGATTTTGCAATCATCAGGCTATCAGACTAGATATTTTGCTATTAAATAGGTATTAAAAGAATGGCTAAAAGCATTCAGAAGGCATTAAGAACACAAATAAATGTTGTTTCAATTCAGCGGCAAGAGTTGGTTGATTCTAATCTGAATCCGTGACGAGATTTAGTTGATAGCTCTGCCTCAGGGCCGAGAGCGTTTTTTTTTGATCCGCGCCCTGTATTATGTTAATTTTATTTTATGTTT
>CAIYDQ010000018.1 GCA_903925075.1 uncultured Geobacter sp. | reverse complement strand
AGGCGAGCGCCAACTGCACGGAGGTGGTGATGTAGGTCAAGAGGTCTCCCAGGGCGGCAGCCAGGAAGATACAGACTCCGAAGGGGAGCCTGACGGCGCGACCCAGACGGAAAACGGCACAGGCCGCGAAGGGACCGACGATGGCCATGGAAAAGATGTTGGCGCCCAGGGTGGTCAGGCCGCCGTGGGCCAACAAAATGGCCTGGAACAGAAGCACCACCGCGCCGATGGGCGCCATGGCCGCCGGTCCGAACAGTACGGCTCCAAGACCGGTGCCGGTCGGGTGGGAACAACTGCCGGTCACCGAAGGCAGCTTCAGGGCCGAGAGGACGAACGTAAACGCGGCGGCGACCCCTAGCAGCATGCGCTGTTCCGGGTTCTCGTTTATCCGTTTGTTGACTGTGTGCAGCCCGTAGGCCACGAAAGGGGCGCAGGCAGCACCCCAGCCGACGCAGTGTTTCACCGGCAGAAAACCTTCCATGATGTGCATTTCGATTTTTCCTTTTCACGCTGTTGCGCCGAAATATCTTCAACAGGCTCGTTTGCCGGCTGGGACTCCAAATCAAAATAAAAAAAGTCCGCATGCGCCGAGACGGCATGCGGACTTTTCGTATTCAAAGTCTGACAACGGATTCACTCTCCCTTTACCGTCGGGAACAGATGAGCGGCAGAAATCAGGGCAGGTCTTCTGGCTCGCGATTCGTCCTCCGGGCGCCTTCCCGGTCTTTCGACCAGTGACTTCGTGCCCTTCGTCCTCGCTTACAGCGGCGGGTCCGCGGGGGAATCGCTCCCATGTGAGCAGCACCCCTCTTCCCTTTCAAGCCCTTGCGGGCACCTTGATTCGATATGCAATTGTGGCGCTAAGCTAGCTCAACACCGTGCTCGGTGTCAATAGAATTCAATTTGGACATGACTATCGGGCAAGGCCGGCCGAGATCGGAGCCATTGGATTCAAAATCACGTCAACCCCTTCTCGTCGCCCAGGCGGTAATCGCCCAGAAGGTAATTTTTCACATAGTCGGATATTGAATCCTCCAGTGAAGTGCTGCCGCCGTGGTATCCCGCTGCCCGCAACTTTGCCTGGTCGGCGCAGGTGTAGTACTGATAGCGGGAGCGGATGTGCTCCGGCATGTCTACATAGCTGATGTCTGGCGGTCGTCCCAAAGCTGAAAAAAGCGCCGACGCCAGATGGTTCCAAGAACGGGCCGTACCGGTGCCGATATTGTAAATGCCGTTCGCCGCGGTTCTCTCCAGAAAGAACAGAGTCATATCAGCGGCGTCTTTCACATACACGAAATCCCGCAGTTGTTCGCCGTCCGTGTAATCGGGATGATGTGAACGAAATAGCGTCATGCCACCCGACTCGGTGATCTGCTCGAATGCCTTCAGTACCACGGAGCGCATTTCACCCTTATGGTGTTCATTGGGGCCGAATACGTTGAAGTATTTAAGGCCTACCACCTTTTCCAGAAGACCGTTTCGCTGCAGCCAAAGGTCGAAGAGCTGTTTGGAAAAGCCATAGGCATTGAGGGGACGCAAGCAGGAGAGTAGGGACTGTTCGTCGCTGAAACCGAGATTGCCGTCACCGTAGGTGGCGGCGCTGGAGGCGTAAATGAAACGCGCTCCCTTCTTCAATGCGAACAAAGCCAGGCATTTCGAGTATTCAAAATTGTTTTCTATCAGAAAACTGGCATCCCGCTCGGTGGTGGACGAACAAGCACCCAGATGGATGATGGCCTCGACATCCTGAGAACCGAATTCCCCTTCAATCAGAGGCAAGAATCGGTCTTTCTCGATATAGTCCCGGAAACGAAGCGGCGCCAGATTGCGCCATTTGTCGCTATTGCCCAGGTGATCGACGATGACGATGTCGTCTCTACCCTGCCGATTCAACTTCCAAACCACCGCGCTGCCGATCAGGCCGGCGCCTCCGGTAACGATGATCATTGATTTCCCTCATTCCAATGCATTCAGTCCGAGGGCTGATGCCGTACGGGTTTTCGCTTGGACATTTCTTTTCGCGCTCACAGGTACCGTGACACCAGCTTTTCCAGGCGAGCGACGGGGATATGCCCCAGTATCTTGTCGCGCACGATTCCATTTCGATCGAGAATAAATATGGTCGGGAAGCCGAAGACACCGTACTCTTGCGCAGTCAGGGCATGCTCGTCGGTCTGAAAGGTGAAGGTCAAGCCGTTCCTTTTTGCATACGACTCGACGATTTCCCTGGTGTCTCTCTCGTTTATCGCCAGAACCGCCAAACCTCTCCGCCCGTTTCGGCCGTAAAACGGCTGCAGTTCCT
>CAIYDQ010000017.1 GCA_903925075.1 uncultured Geobacter sp. | reverse complement strand
GGACCTCTTTTGATATAATCTTTTGACCGCTTATTAAATCCGGTCGATTCATGTCCCTTGCTGCTTCTCTCGTGGTTTTGATCAGCACCTTATTTGGTGAAGGGTTGTCGCCCTCAGCATTAAGGTACGGTAAGTACATGAAAGGAGCTGTTTTTTCACCGTTTTCGTCTACGCTTTCGTAAACATCTTCGAGGTATTTTGCCATTTTGTGATGAAGTAAAGTCGAACCGCTTTCCCACAAGTGCTTCGCCACTTCCGCAGCATCTTTTTTGAAAATTCGTAACTGTTCATATCTTACATCATTCGCTATTTTACTCAATTTCACTTTTGCCGCAATTTCAGTCTCATTATTTATTTTAGAAAGCACCTTGGGGGCAGTGACTATTTCCTCCGTGAACCAAGCATGTAATGCGCCCAACGGAATAATACCCTGTCTGATAAAACAATTATACAGCTCTAAATCCGAAATATCTCCATTTAAAGCATGATTGATAGTGGCGCTGTACCCTTCAGTCAACATAATGAAGGCAAGTGACAGCTGACTCAAATTGCCTACATCATCATTCTCACGTTGTTCAATTAAGGTCAACTCGCGTCTGAACCTCGAGTACACAAATCTCTTTCGATCATCATTGTCGATTGGAGTAATGCGGAGATACGTATCATCATTTTTAGATTTTTTATTTTCTATAATATTCAAAAAGCTGGACTCGATCTTTTCTTTTTTTGACGTGGGGTTGCCTTCACCATCATGTAGGTTACCTGATATCATTACCGAATAGCTATTAAGAACACCTTGAATTTTCAGTAGTGTTTCTTTTGCAATATCTAGGTGTTTAGCGGGCGGTTGTTTTGCAATGACCTTGGTTTTGACTCGAAGTGATGCAATGCATCTCTCAAAACATTCAATATATTCATCAGACCTTTCCCGTATGCCGCTTAACATATAAAATCCCATGTGGATCTCCTGTGAAAAATTAAAAAATATGGTAAAAATCTCTGGCAATGCTATCCAACATTGCAGCGCCCAAGTTATGATGGAACTTGAGTCTATGGACAGTATCCATGATTCAGTCTATTTGTATATGTCTGTGTTAGCCCTCTGTGGTTAGGGCGGGCTTGGAGGTGTTTAATTCTGGGCGCATTTACTGCTTAAATGGTCGTCAATATGTCACATAGCTTTGGTCGGGTCAATCATTAGTGTGACCTCGGAATGGGTATGGTGACGAGCCACTGGCACGCGATAGCGAGGAAGGGAGCGGTAAGCTTGCATTTGATGATAGCGTCATGTGGCACTAGCCAAGGAGATGGTCCTGTCGGTGCCACAATATATCGATAATCATCGCACATACCGTTTATTTAGAGGGTTGTTCTCTCCTGCTGAAGATGGTATATACACAGACGCTGTTGCGACCAAAGACTGAACCTGAAATCGCGCTTTTTCCCATTTAGCCCTAAAGGAATCGTCGCCCTGTGGGTCAAAGTTTGTCGTTTTGATTGGCTATCTGTAGGGGTGTTTTTTGGGGTATGTGAAAATACTGCAAATTAAAACATGTTGCAACCCAGTGTGTTAGGGGCGTAGATAGACCGACTATCTCCCGCCATTTAAAAAAAACAAGGGGTGGCAGCTAGGAAGCTGCCGCCCCTTGTTTCGTTGTTGTGTCCTGCCATACTATCTCAAGCGAATATCCTTCGATTAATTGAGGTGGCCTATACTACCAGCATCTGTCATCGGCGCTGCCATTTGGTTGTTCATTGCGAGCGAGCCGTCTCCAATGGCCTGGATACTTGCGTGGCTGCTCCTCTGCTATGTGGTACTGGGGTATCTCTTCCTGATGCTATGCCTTGACGACTTGTTCCCGGAAGGGTTCTACGATGAGGTGGAACCGCAAAGGGCGCCTATCCATGTCGAACCCGCCCCATCCTCCTCAAGCAGCCCCGCCGAGCTGGTTCGAGAAATCAACATGGCCGCCAAGGCATGGGGCATAGATAAAAAGAAGCGCTAGGATTAGCCGCCGCCTTACCTCACGACATCCCTCGACCTTCCCTACTTGCACGTCGTCCCTCGACCGTACCTACTCACGGCATCGCCCGACCGTACCTACTTATACGGCATCGGTCGGCCTTTCTTTGCGAGGCCGGCCGACTTTCCTTGCGGCCTGCGGCGCAGCTTCTTGCGGTGCCCGCTGGGCTTTGGCGGCTTTCACCGCTTTCCCGGATCTCCCGCTCTTCCCGACTTGCTGCGCCTGCGCGGCTTTCCGACCCTGTGCGGCTTTCTGACCCTGCACGGTTTGCTGCGCCTGCGCGGCCTTTTGACCCTGCGCGGCTGGCGGCGCCTCGACCGGTTTTTGGGCGCTCCGCTCAGCGACCGGCGCGGCCTTAACAGGGAGTGGCTCCCCGCTTTCCGCGGTTTTTTGACGGCGGGCTTCTCTTCCCTTCGCCATTAAAGCCAAACTCTCAAGACTCCTCCGTTTCAATGATTCAGTGTAGCTTTTGGCGGCAAGCGGTTGGCTCTTAGGAATGGCGAATTGTTTGCGATACGCGTTAGGAGTGATGCCATGGGTGCACGTTAAATGGGTTCCCAACATTTTGTAGCTTTTCCCGCAAAGCATGCAGACTACCTCGTTTTTTCTGAAGGCTTTTTCCAACTTCAGGGCGGGCTCCGTCCCTTCCCTGGCAACGGCCACCAGAGCGTTGCTCTCAAGCTGTCCCAAAATGGCATGTACCCGGGTCAGCGAGGTGAGGATGTCGTCGGTGGACAGCGCCGACGCGGTAGTCTGCGCCGTCACAATCTGGGTGGCGAGTTCAACTAGAGTGGGCATAAAGGCCTCCTTTAAGTTAGATTGGCGAATACTAATCTTATTGGGCCGGCAGGTCAATACTTTTTTGCGCCTTTGGCCGAGAGATTTGAGGATTCTTCGTCAATCGCTTGACATTTATCGGCGACTTCTGTAAATAGGTGATTACTGGAGAGAGTGAACCGTGATCATTTTCCAAAAAAACACCAACACCGTAGCGGTAGTCGTAGTCGTCGTCACCTCGTGACGGCTCGACGCTGCCTCTGATCGAGATGATCTAAAGGAGCGTGGGCCAAAAGCCCCGCTCCTTTCTTTTTTGCCGACAAAAACGAGAATGGCCGCGGGGCAGTCACCGCGGCCTTTTCTTATGCAGCCGACAAAAAGGAGAGAAGCTATGAAAAACGGAGCGCAGATCCTGCTGGAATGCCTGAAGCTTGAGGGCGTGGACACGATTTTCGGTTACCCGGGCGCAAAAACGCTGTTGGTGCACGACGCCCTGTACGACGACCCGGAGCTGCGGCACATCCTGGTCCGTCACGAGCAAGGCGCGGCTCACGCCGCCGACGGATACGCCCGCACCACCGGCAAGGTCGGCGTCTGTCTCACCACCTCGGGTCCGGGCGCGACCAACCTGGTGACCGGCATCGCCACCGCCTTCATGGACTCGATCCCGCTGGTGGCCCTCACCTGCCAAGTGGCGACCGGCGACATCGGCAGCGACGCCTTTCAGGAGGCGGACATGGTCGGCATCAGCCGCCCGATCACCAAGCACAACTACCTGGTGACCGACGTGGAGGATCTGGCCCGCATCGTGCGCGAGGCCTTCTACATCGCGCGAACCCGGCGCCCCGGACCGGTGCTGATCGATCTTCCCAGCGACGTGCTGGCGGCGAAAACCTCGGCGGAGATCCCCGCCCGGGTGGCCCGCCGCGGCTATCGGGAAGCCTCGGCCGCCAACGGCAAGCAACTGAAGGCGGCGGCGGAGATGATCAACGGCGCCGAGCGCCCCGTCATTTACGCCGGAGGGGGGATCACCTTGACCGGCCCCGCCGCCGAATTGCGGGCGCTGGCGGCCAAGGGCGACCTCCCGGTCGCCCACACCCTGATGGCCATCGGCGTCATGGAAAAAGCCTCTGCGCTTTCCCTCGGCATGCTCGGCATGTACGGATGTTGGCATGCCAACAAGGCGGTGCAGGAGAGCGATTGCCTGGTGGCCGTCGGGGTCCGCTTCGACGACCGCGTCACCGGCAAGTTGAACGGCTTCGCCCCCAAGGCCCGCATCATCCACATCGACATCGATCCCTCCTCGATTCGCAAGGTGACCAACACCGCCCTTCCCATCGTGGGAGACGCCAAGGAGGTCATGTCGCAGCTGGCGCAGCTCGTGGAGCCGCGGGACAGAGGGGCATGGAAGGCCCGCATCGGACAGTGGCGGCAGCAGGCTCCGCTGCCGCGCCCCCAGAGGGAGCAACTTGCCCCGCACGAGATCATGGAGACCTTGGCCGAGCTGTACGGTCCTTGCCCGATCGTCGCCTCCGACGTCGGCCTCTCGCAGATGTGGACCGCCAATTACTTCGGATTCTCTTCGCCGCGCCGTTTCATCACCAGCGGCGGCCTCGGCACCATGGGATACGCGCTCCCCGCGGCCATGGGCGCGGCCCTCGGCGATCCCGAGGCCACCGTGGTCGCCATCACCGGCGACGGCGCTTTCCAGATGAACGTCCAGGAGTTGGCGACCTGCGCCTACTACGGCATACCGGTGAAGACCATCGTGCTCAACAACGGCAAGCTCGGCATGGTGCGCCAATTTCAGAACGTATTTCTCAAAGGGAGGTATGCGGCGACCGATTTGGGAAAGCATGTGGACTTCTGCATGGTGGCGAGGGGGTTCGGCGTCGAGGCGTTCAGGGTGACCCGCAGGGAGGAATTGGCCGCCACCTTGAGGCAGGCGCTGGCGACGCCGGGGCCGGTGGTGGTCGACGTGGAGATCGATCCGGACTGTTACTCGTTCCCGATGGTGCCGCCGGGCAAGACCTCGGTGGAGATGATCTTCAAGCCGGAGGATTGGCAGGGGGAGGAGAAACCCTAGGGCGCCGTGACCGAAGACACAATGATATCGACGCCGGTGAGCAAAAAGCTGTTGATAGGATCGGAAGCAATAGTGGCGGCAACTTCTTTGTCGGCAACGGTGAAGTCGGTAGTAGCCGGAAAGGCCCCGTTAGCGAACTTGACGGCTATCGTTTCTATCTCGCCCAATTGAGACACTGAATTGACACTGCCGAATGCTACCGTCAACGTTGCTTGAGAAGTATCGGCAGCGGGAGTGTAGTTTACATTAGTCACGCCACTGAGGCCTGCGAATATGCCGGTTATTTTCACGGCGCTGATTGGATCGGTGGTGCCGGCCGCGGTCAAAGGCGCTACATTGGCCGGGAAGTGGAGTGAAAATTGTGCGCCGTTGATGCTTGTCGCGGCCGGCAGCGCACCGGTCAAAACGATCTTTATGGTAGCCGTGTTGTAAGAAGCGTTCACCGTCACCGAGGATGGGCTGCTGTCCGACTTGCCGTCGTTGACTACCAGCTTGAACTGGTAGCTGCCGACCAAATCGGGGACAAAAGTGGGTTTAATTACCGTGGTGCTGGATAAGACAACCGTGCTGCCGGCGGGTTTGGACGCGATGGACCAGCTATAGGTGAGAGCGTCGCCGTTCGCGTCCCCGCTGCCGCTGCCGTCCAGCGTGGCAACTTCCCCGGTGACCACATTCTTGGTGACGCCGGCATTGGCAACGGGAGCGGTGTTGACGGCGGGATGCAACGCCGCGTAAAATACGGCTTGAACTTCGGAAGCAGACAGGACGCCGTTGCCGTCCATGTCGCCCGGCAGGTTCGGGTTGGCCGCGGGATTGGGCGTGAGCAGGCCCAGGAAAGCGCTGATCGCCGATCGAACCTCGGAAACAGAGACGACCCCGTCGCCATTTATGTCGCCGGCCACCCCGGCGTTTGCCATGAGCGGGGATGAAAACAGTAAGATCATCGTCAACACCAGATTGATCACTGGGCGGTTCATTCGATTCTCCTGGCGGATACTGCGGCGCTTTCGCGATCTCGGCTAGGTTATCATAGGTAAAAAGCTTGTCGGCTGCAATGTTAAAGTTGGCAAAGGCCCCTCCCCCCGCCCGCTGCGGACCGGAACCATCCTACTTTACCACGGGAGCAGTTGTGGCGAAATCCGCGCCTTAGATCCGCTCTACCTTGTAACCTCTCCTTTTCAGCGCCTCGACCAAACCGTCCGTTCCCACCAGATGGGCCAGGCCAACCAGAAGGAACCTGGTCTTGCCGCTATTGCGATAGGCGTCGATCTGCTTCAACCACCTGGCGTTGCGGTCAAGGATCAGTTTTTTATAGAGCTTCGGCTGGCGAGTCTTGAGCTCGACGGTCATCAACTCATCGAGCTTCCCCGTGTCGCCTTTGCGCCAGGCAGTCGCCAGCAGTTCGAACTGGTCCCTGGTGGTCTTAAGATCCTTCAGCGAATAGGAGATGAACGCGTCTTCATCGCCGTCGGCCATGGAGGTCATGTACTCGATCTGCTCATCGAGCGTCTCCAACCCCTGGACGAGCTTCTTGTCCTTTTTCGCCAAGTCGAAGAAGTGGAGGTCGACGCCATGCTGGGTGACTCCCAGCTTGACCAGTTCGACGCCTATCAGCGCGGTCATGGTCAGGGAAGGCTTGAACCTGCTCAACATCTGCAAAGAGATGCCGTTGTCGGCGCAGTAAGCGCTGAGTTCGGCATAGGTCTTCTCCGAGAGATGCTGCTCGATGCTGCTCCCGTCCGGGTACATCCCCTTCGCCAGCATCTTCAACTGGGTGGACGGGTCCTGGAGTTGGCTGATATCGGTCTCGAAGACCATGATCTCGGACGCTCGGTACGCCTTGTCGAATTCTGGCGGCAGCGGATAATCCGCGTCGCGCAGGATGTGCAAGGTCCCGCCCA
Source organism: uncultured Geobacter sp. (assembly GCA_903925075.1). Taxonomy (GTDB): domain Bacteria; phylum Desulfobacterota; class Desulfuromonadia; order Geobacterales; family Geobacteraceae; genus Geomonas. The sequence continues at coordinate 22,047 of CAIYDQ010000017.1, read as the reverse complement.
AATAAAGGATCGATGCTCCCTTTTGCGCCTTCCATACCGACGATTCCGCCCAGGCGAAGCTGCAAAAAGAGATGACCAGCACGACGCTCAGCAATACTTTTTTCATGGGTGCTCCAGGGAGGTGGTGTCCTCAGCAGCTACCCCGGTCAGGCGCTGCAAAACGGCGAATAAATCCTTGCGGTGGAAGGGCTTGCTGAGGAAATCGTCCATCCCCGCCTCGCGGCATCTGGCCATGTCTTCCGCCATGGCGTAGGCGGTCATGGCGACGATGGGCACCCGACGCTCCCCCGGCCTTTCCGTCTCCAGCTCCCGGATCTTGCGGGTCGCCTGGTAGCCGTCCATCACCGGCATCTGCACGTCCATGAAGATCAGGTCGTAGCTTGCCGCGCCTTCCAGCCAGGCTTGCACGGCCTCCTCCCCGTTCCCCGCCAGGGTGACGGCATGGCCGTAGCGCTCCAGCATGGTCTTGATCAGCAGTTGGTTGATGCTGACGTCTTCGGCCACCAGCACGCAAAGCCGGTGCCTTAGCTCCGAAACATGGTGGCGCGTGGCCGGCGCGTCTTCTCCGGTCCGGTTCGGGTTCCCCGAGGAAATGAGCAGACAGAGCAGATCGTGGAGTTCCATGTGCACGATCGGCTTGGCGAGATAGCCGTCTATTTTCAGCTCGCGGCAGCGCTTGGAGTCGCCGAGCATGCCGGCGCTGGGCATGAGGATGGTGAATAGGGAGTCGTAGGCCGGCTGACGGCGGATGTCCTCCGCCAGTTGCCAACCGTCGCGCTCCGGCATCTGCACGTCGATAAGCGCGAAATCGAACCGGTCGCCGCGCCGCGAAGCTTCGGCCAGCGCTCTCAAGGCGCCGTCGGCGTTTTCGGCCGTGGAGACGGCTACGCCCCATTTTCCGAGAAAATCCGTTAAAACGGCGCGGTTGATGGCTATGTCGTCCACGACCAGCGCGCTGCGCCCCTTGAGCGGCAATAGGGGGGGGAGCGTGTGCGGCGCTTTTTGCTGAAAGGCGAAGCGGGCCGTGAAGCTGAAGACGCTCCCCTTGCCCAGCTCGCTTTCCACCTTGATCTCCCCGCCCAGCAGTTGCACCAGGTTTTTGGAGATGGCAAGTCCAAGGCCGGTGCCGCCGAAAGACTTGGTGGTCGAGAGGTCTCCCTGCTCGAAGGGGTCGAAGATCAGGCTCAGTTTTTCCGGCGCGATGCCGATGCCGTCGTCCTTGACGCGAAAGCAGAGCAGACAACCGGCGTCGTCTTCTTCGGCCACGCTGATGTCCACCCGCACCTGCCCGTGAGCGGTGAACTTGATGGCGTTGCCCACCAGGTTGATCAGGATCTGCCGCAGCCGGCCGGGATCGCCGACCAGGGCGTCGGGGGTGTCGGGGGTCGGGTTGAGCAGCACTTCCATCCCCTTGTCGGCGGCCCGCCCGGAAATGGAGTGCAACATCTGGCCGACGGTGGTGCGCAAGAGAAACGGCACCCGGTCGAGCTCGATCTTGCCCACCTCTATCTTGGAAAAGTCGAGGATGTCGTTGATGATCGCCAGCAGATTGTCGGCGGAGACCTTGACCGCGTTCAAGAATCGTCGCTGCTCCTGGTCCAGATCGGTGCCCAGGCACAGTTCGGTCATGCCGATGATGCCGTTCATGGGGGTGCGGATCTCGTGACTCATGTTGGCCAAGAACATGCTCTTGGCGTGGCTGGCCGCCTCCGCTACGTTGCGCTCCTTTTTAAGATGCTCGACCAGCGACTCGTTTTCCCTGTTGAGCAGCAGCGTCTCCATCAGAATGCGGTTGAAATATCGGGCGCTGGACAGAAACACCGCGGCGAAAAGGAGGGTCAAAGCGCCCAAGACGTAAAATTCGGCCCTGCCGGCGAAAAAGGCGCGCAGCGCGAAAAGGAGCAGGTGCGGAGCGGCAAAGACGTAAAAGGACGGGAGGTGTGGCGCCAGCGTAGGAAGCGAGCCCGAGACGGTGCCGGCAACCACCATGGCGATGAAAAAGCAGACCACGGGGTCGTCCTGCTTGAAGAAAAGCACCGTTCCGCAGGCCCAGACCGCGCCGGACAGCATGACGGCCAGGTAATGATATTTGAGCCATTGGCGATGACTGCGGCTCCCTGCGGCATCTTTCCGGTAGACCCCGAAGAGGATGAAGCGCCCAACGGTGGTCAGCAGCAGCAGCGCGAGCCAAATCCAGATGTCGCCCCTGTTGGTCCATTTGTAGATAATACCGGCGAACAGAGTCCCGACGATGATGGTCGAGACCTGCGAGGTGACGGTATTGCCGTAAACGAGCTCCGACTGTTTGCGGGCAATGAAAAGCTGCGTGTCGTCAGAAATCGCGCCTGCTCGTTCCATGATGGCATCCTTTGTCCTATTCATCCCGCATGATCTTCCCTTTCAGGAGCAGGATCTCCAACCCCATCGACGCCTTGGATACCAATTTCTGCACCCAGGCCAGTTGCTCCGCGGCCGACAGCGCCCCTCCCTGGAGATAGAGAAGCGCCACCACCCGCCCCACCAACAGCACCGGAAGCAGCAGGGAGTTGCCCGTGTTGGCGCCGCCGAAGGCTTCGTTCATCCTGCTGTTGAACGCCGCCCCCGTCAGCGGTCCCATCAGGTGAGTCTTGGTTTCCGCGACCATCCGCAACGCCGAATGTTCCTCCAGGGGGATCTCCAGCCTTTCGAAGTCCGGGACCGGCTGTTTCCGGTAGCGAGCGACCCACCCCACGGCTTTGCCGCCGTTGAGCACGAAGAGCGCGGACCCGTCGAATTGTTGGGCGAGATAGCTTGTCAGAGTCCGGGCGATGACGTGCCTGTCGTTGGCGCCGGTGAAGGCGCGCAGCACCATCTCCAGGTTGAGTTCGCGGGCAGCCTGCGGCGCGGGGGCAGGCTGGGCATTGTTGGGGATGTACTCTTCCCCCAGGGTCGGGATGGACGGCTCGCTGCGTTGTGCGGCGGCCGGGGGCGCGGTAGCGGAGCCGCGGCCGCCGGCCTGCGAACTGGCTCGGTTTCTCATGCCCCCTTCCACCCTGATGAAGCGGAAGTCGCGCTTGATCTTGTAGTATTTTTCCAGCGTATTCACCAGGAGGATTTCCGTGATGATCAGCGGGTTGATGATGTAGCCGGTTCGAAAGGAGATGTTGTCGATGGCCGCGAAGTCGGAGGGATCGACCATCGCCAGGGTAAGCTTGCGGTTGTTTAGGGAGATCGGCATCACCTTGAATTTCTTGGCCATCTCCTCTGAAATCAGTTTGATGATCTGGCTGGGAATGTCCTGGAGGTCCTCGGCGGTGGCGTGCGGGACCCCCGTTTTCTGGGTGAGGAATTCGGCCAGTTCCGACTCGTCGAGATAGCCGATCTCCACCAGGTTGGTGCCGAACCTGCCGCCGAAGATCGCCTGCCCCTTCAACACTTCATCCACCTGCTTCTGGGTCAGTTTGCCGGCGCTGACCAGCAGTTCACCTATCTTCATAGCCAAAGAGACCTCCATCCTGAAATGCCATTGCAACGCGTGACGGCGCTCTGCGGTATTTTTGTGAGTGCAAATCTAGAGTGACGGCACCCCAATGTCAACAGCAAAAGGTTGCAGCGGATTCCATGCAAGTCTGGGTATGAAAACAGAGTCTGGTGGGATGTTGGCAGGGGGAGGGGACTGGCAACCCTTCGGCGCAGAGCGTAGCGGCCGGGAGCTGCAGGGCTATTCAAAATGAGACCATATCCGCATGACTTTCAGGGTCATGATGTCGTCCAAAACCTGATAAACAAGTCAATCAACCTCCATTTCACCATTCCAGTTCCTCATCGCATTCCATTACCGTGCATTTCAAAACACTCTTGGATGGACTCACGCATTCCAGGTATCGAAGTGGGATACAAGGTCTCTTGAATTGCTCGCCAATCTTCCTCCGCAATGAGGAAGGCAGAGTTTCTCTTGCCAACTATCTGGACGGGATCATGGCTTTCCGCGACTTCATCCACTAGGATATACAAGTCTTTTTAGCTTCCGTTGCCGATAATGTCCCTAAGCCTTAGCTTTTGTTCCCTACCAAGTTGACGGTGACGCCGCTCGTTGTGACACTGATGGAAACGCTCATAGGCGCGCCTGATGCGTCAAGGTGGAAACTGTCAACTTCGACCGCGTTGACAGTTGTCCCTGTTTTCGTTACCGAAGATAACGCCAGCGTAGAAGCACCATTGGAGCCGGCTGCCAGGGTCCACGTCACACTTTCCGTGGTTCCGTCAGTTCCTGTGTACGTCCCAAGGTCTCCAAAATCACCGACCTTGGCAGACGCAGGAATCGTTGCCGCTGAATTCGGGGTATATGTCACGCCATTACTCCCGATGGATTTGTAAGGATTTCCACTCAATGCCAGGAAGTAATCGGTTGAGGTTCCGCTAACAGCCGTTCCTCCTGCCAATAACAGCCGTTCCTCCTGCCAACTGCAGCGTAACGAGAGAACGTCGCTTGGTGACACTCTGAGCTTCGAAGGTCGTAGCTCCGTCTGCGATTATAGTAAAAGAACCGGACCACGTACGCCCCTGCGAATCTAAACCGGAAAGGGTGGGGAAACTCAGTTGCGTCCCCGCGGAAGTGCCGAGGAACACACTCCTAAACGCTGCCATGCTGACTACCGTTCCCGTTGGGGTCGGCGTGTCGGCTGTTCCCCCTCCGCCACCGCAGCCTCACAAGCCAAACGCCGCTAAGACAAATAACCCCACCATTGCTGTAATCGCATTCTTTCTCATTGAAGGACTCCCGTTTTTATCGCTCGACTTTCTGATATTCTCCCGCAGAGCGGGAGGCAAATGGGCCAGGCTTCGAAGATTTGAAGTTCAGCCCCCCTCTTCGTCACTTCTTCCAACATGAGACTTTAAAAGCGTGCAGTCGGCTAAAGCGGTCGTGTGAGCGCGGACCTGGAATGGCTGGCCCTTCCGGCTTAACAATCCAGATTACCGGTGACCCTCTCCTTGGGACGAGGCAAATAAGGACAGTTTATTGCCTGTACTCTATCCTGAACCACTCCTTCCCGAAGGCGATTCATTTTTGCCGCCACTGCAAGGCGTAATTGCTACATGTAGCTTGATCGATCTGGCTTGGCTCGATGTAGACCTGCAGCGTGTCATTGGCCGGGTAAAGTACAGTTTCCTTGTTGTCCACCCAACTGCCTTCGCACAACTCGGCATTCACGCTTTGCGTCTTGCCGATCATGAAGGTCGCACCCGGCTTGGTTAAGCATACGACCATGCGGTCGAGGTCGTTCCACGTCTTGCAGATGGCATTCATGCTCCGATAGTCGCCTTCCGTCATGGCTCCGACGATTGCCGGGGAAGTGGAATAGGAGATGGGTGCCGCATTGGGATTGCTTGTGGAGATAGTAGTCGTTACGGGGTTGGGAAGGTAAGCCGGGCCATTGTATTGGAAATGGGCCGACCACCAGCGGCGTATGCTGTTGTTGAATCTGGCCGAATAAGCCCGGTACACGACCAAGGATACGCCGGGATTGACGGTGACGACTTTGCCCTCTGAAACCCCTCCCTGCCCCGGCGATTTGGCTTGGCTTGTATAATTTCTAAACGATGCTGCGCAGGGGATATGAGGCTTGATGGCGCCATTGACCGTTACCACCGAATCCAGATTCACCGTGCTTGTCGCGGCAAACTCCGTCTTCACCGGCACGCGCAGGTTCACCTCGGCGATGCTCAGTTCGGCCGAGGATATAATCAGGATCGCCGTCAGCAGCGTTGCTGCCTTTAACATCGCACATCTTGAGCTTAGGTTTTTCATCTGTTCAATCACCTCTGTCTATAATCCCGGATCGCTGGCGAGCCTCCCCTTGGCATGAGCAACGGGAGGCCTTCCCAAAAGCTGGCTTTCATCTATACACGACTCAATCCACACTTTCAAAAAAAATCATAATGGACGAGGATGCATGTAAATGGTAATAAAATTACCATTTACAAAAAATCACATTGTTTCTCGGCTAGATGCCGCCAATCTTAAAATGGTAATTTTATTACCATTCGTCGTTTACCACCACGCCGATAGGGCGAATGCCTGATATAACAAGCAGTTAGAGTCAAATAAACTTTTCCTTGCTTAGATTATTTATTTTTTATGTAAATGGTTTTAAGCTGCTGGGCCTCCGGGTGGCTACGATGCGCGGGGAGCCGCTTTGTGGGGCGATCCGAATCCGGCTCTATCGAAAGGGAAGAGGGGAGGGCGTACTTTCACCGAAATTTTCACCCTCCAACGAGGTTGAAACTCACTGCCCCGCCCCTGAGGCTCACTGCCCCGCCTCTGAGGCTCACTGCCCCGCCCCTGAAACTCACTGCCCCGACCCTGAGGCTCACTGCCCCGACCCTGAGGCTCACTGCCCCGACCTTGAGGCTCACTGCCCCGACCCCGAAGTTCACTGCCTCGACCCTGAAGCTCACTGCCTCGACTCTGAAGTCCACTGCCTCGACCCTGAGGCTCACTGCCTCGACCCTGAGGCTTGCTGCCCCGACCCTGAAGCTCGCTGCCCCGACCCTGAAGTTCACTGCCTCGACCCTGAAGCATGAAGCTGCCACCTCGGGGGATGAAGCTCAACCTCCTGAGGCCGAAGCTCATGATAGCGGGGATGATGCTGGGGGGGATGGGCAGCCATCCCGGCATGGATTGGATTAGCGCATCTGGAGAAGCTGTTGGAAAGAGACCGGGAAGGGAACCGGAAAGAGGAGAGATCAGCTCTCGCTGCTTGGGAAGAGGAAAGAGCAGAGGGTACCATAGGGGTACCCTCTGGAACAGACTGTAGCGGACCCGCAGATCAGGTGATCGTCGTGCTCACGATGCCGGACCAAGGTCCGGGGCCACCCTGTCCGTAGTGCCTCATTCGGAAAAAGGTGGTTCCTGCCGCGAGACTGTCCATCAGCATTTTCTGCGAATCGGTAAAAATCGCCTTGTGGGACCAGTCCTCCTCAATCGATGGATCCTTCAGGTTAATGTGGATCTCGTGGACTAGCACGTCCGGCAAAGTGCTTGCCGTGGCGAGAGCTCTGCCGCGCTCGCCAGTGTTAGCGACATGGAAATCAAGAGGGGCCACCAGCGGCAACTTTTCTCTCTTGCCACTTCTCCGTTCTTGGGTAACCGTGAAGCCTGTGGTCAAAAGAGCATCGGGATTCAGGATGAACGCTCCTTCCAACATCGATGCCATCTGATCCAGGAGCACCACGATTGCCTGACATAGTTTCTCGCGCTCGCGAATCAGCGAGTGGCTTCCGTCGAGGGCCTTATGATAGGTCGTGTCGAGGAGATCGACCATCTCGAAAAACTGCTGGCGGAGGGGATCGATGGAATCCGGCAGATTCGGGTTGTCTGTCAGGCAATGCTGCACTTTCTTACAAAAAATCACGAATCTTGTGGGCGAATCCGTCTGTCGGTAATCTCGTTTTATCTTCCGTTGCATAGACTCCTCCTCGCTTTGGAGATTAGTTCAAATCCCGGTCGCCGGTCGACCAATGGGTAAGCTTAATTGTTGCACATTAGAATATCGACCGCCTGCCGCTTGTCAAGCGGGCTGGCGAGAAATCGACGTGATCGGCAGGCAGGCGATGTTCGACGGCTCCGACTGCTTGATGATTGCGTCCTCGTTGTCGTTCAGGGGGCGACAACCTGGTCGCGGCGCTGGCGATTGCGATTGAGAAACATGCGCAGCGCCAGGTAGACGACCGGCACAATGCCGGCGATGAACAGCAGGTCGCCGGGAAAACGGAGCCACTCGAACAGGTGCACCAGGGGCTGGGCGTAAAACTCAGGCTGACGCCCTTGCCAATAGGAGGTGGCAAGTATGGTGTTCAATTGGAGCATGCCTACCGGGAACAGGTTGATGAACATCATCCAGGCTAGGCCGAGGTTGGTGCACCAGAAGGCGAGTCCCATAGCCAGGTTGTTGGCCCGATCCAGGGGAAGAAAATAGCGCGCGACGAACATGAAAAATCCCAGGGAGAGCATGCCGTAAACGCCCATCATCGCACCATGCCCGTGATTGGCGGTCCATTGGGTGCCGATCTCGTAATAGCTGACGATGGGCAGGTTGATCAGGAAGCCGAAGACGCCGGCGCCCAGGAAATTCCAGAAGCCGACGGCGATCAGGAACATCACCGCCCACTTGTGCGGAAACATGCCTCCGGTGGTGCTCAACATGGAGGCGCCGGCGGGCGCCCCCAGCCTCATGAACTTCCACGCCTCGTAGGTTAAAAGCAGCAGCGGGATCACCTCCATGGCCGAGAAAAACGCTCCTATCGCCATGTGGATCTCCGGGGTGCCGCTGAAATACAGATGGTGCATGGTGCCGATCACCCCGCCGATGGAATAGAGGATGATGTCGAGGTAGACGATGGTGGTCGCCACCCGCACCCGCACCACCCCCAGCAGCATGAAGACATAGGCCACCATGATGGTGGTGAAGAGCTCCAGGAAGTCCTCCACCCAGAGATGGACCACCCAGAATCGCCAAAACTCTATCTGGCTGAAATGGCTGCTTTTGCCGTAGAGCATGCCGGCGGCGTAGAAGAGCGGAATGGAGGCGGCACTGTAAATGAAGAGCCAGGGGAGGTTGCCGGGATGCTCGCCCTTGAGCCTCTCTTTCATGCCGCGGATCAGGATCACCAGCCAGATGACCATCCCCAGGGTCAACAGGATTTGCCAGAGCCGCCCCAGGTCGAGGTATTCCCATCCCTGCGAGCCGATCCAGAACCAGGGGCCGTTGGTCGGCAGCAAACCGTTGAGGCTGAGCGCCTCGCCGCTGAGGCTGCCGACCACCACGACTACCAGCACTCCCAATAGCACAAGCGACAGTTTGTCCTGGTGGCGCGGCTCCCGGCCGGCGATCATCGGCGTCAGGAAGATGCCCATGGCGAGGAAACTGGAGGCGACGAAAAAGAGCGCCAGTTGCACGTGCCACATCCTGCTCAGGTTGTAAGGGAGCAGGTCGGCGAGCGTGAAGCCGTAGAAGCCGGCGCTCTCCACGTGATAGTGGGCGTTCACCCTCCCAGCAGGCCCTGGACGAGAAACAGGCCGGCCACCACCAGGAAATACCAGGCCACGGTGCGCTGGGAAGGGGTAAGCGCCGCCTCTTCGGGTGGCTTGACTCGGTCGGCGTCGAATTCGTCCGCGGCGTGCCAGCCGAGCCAGTCGTAGCGGCCGAAGACGAAGAAGGTCAGGCCGGCTCCGCATAAGAGCGCCACCAGGCTCAGCACGCTCCACATGAGCACCCCGGGGGTCGGTTTGTTGGCGGCAAGATCGTCCGGGGGCCAGTTGTTGGTGTAGGAATGGTTGGTGTCGGGGCGGCGGGCCGCGCTCACCCAGGCGGCCCAGGAAAAGTAAGCGGTCAGTTTGCGGAGCTCTTCCGGGTCCTTCAGGTACGGACGCCGCAATCCCTGCTGCTTTTCGGGGGGGCCGAACCAGTCGCGGTAATACCCGAGCAAATCGCCGTACGCCTTGGCTTGCCCCGCGCTGTAGGTGGTGACCCCGCCGGCGGCGTCGTAGTTGTTTTCTTTGGCCTCGGCGCGCACCCTTTCAGCGGCCTCCGCCGGAGTGGCGCCTCGTTCGGCGTAAAAAAGCATCGCCTTCTCGCCGCTGATCCGCAGGTATTGGGCGGTGAAATCAGGGCCAAGGTAGGCCCCGTGGCCGAATATGGTGCCGTACTGCATCAGGCCGTATTTCTGAAACAGGTGCTGGCCTTGCATCACGTCGTCGCCGGTGTACAGCAGCCGGCCGTCTGCACTCAGGACCGTCCGAGGGACCGGAGGCTGATCGGACGCGTTCCTGACAGCCAGATAGGCCATCACCGAAAACCCGAAAACGAAGGTGACTATGGCAGTCACCAGCCAACCGCTCGACAGGATCAAGTTTTTTTCGCGCACATGCATGGCAGCCTCCGTCACCGTTAGGAAATCGACAGTTAAAGCTATACTGATTGTCGTCGATGTCAAAAGCAGGAGGGACAAAAGCTGGATCGCAGCTTGACAAGGCCAAGTGCGCCATGGGCGGGGGAGGAGACAAAGGAGGTTTGAGGCGTGCTGCGGTAGGAATAAGACGGAGGAACAGAAATTTTATGCTGGACCGGGTATTAGCCTTCTCCCCTCTTAAACCTGATCGCATCCCAGACATGCGCCAGGGTCAGGACCGGGTGGCGCAGCATCATGCGCGGCCCGGCGTATCCCATGATCCTGCGGAAGCTTGCGTGCATTTCCGGCGTGAAGCAGTTCGACCGGCACAACCCGCACGCCGGCTTGGCGCCGGCGCCGAAGGGACATTTTTCGATGCGCTCGTGCGCGTAGCGCATCGACGCCGCGCAGCGGCCGCAAATGGCGCCCGCTGCTGCATGTCGCTGACCGCGGCAGTAAATGGCGACCATGTGCCGGATGGTCAGTTTCTCGCGTTCGCCGTGGGTTTGGTTGTTTGACAAGCGCGATATTTCCTGTGATCGAGATCCCTGCCGGGAAACTGCCCCGGCAAGGAAAAGGCGCTATTTCTTTTTACCCCCGAAGAGGGCCACCAGGGCGATCGCGGCCCAGACCACGGCGAAGGCAGCGATGCACGCGCCATAGAGCATCGTTTCCTCCTAGGCTCCCCCGCCCAGCACCTTGTAAAACCTCACCATGTTCGCCAACCTGGCAAGTTGCACGGAGATCAGGCCTTGTTGCGCGCCGTACAAGGAGCGCTGCGAAAAAAGCACGTTCAGGTAGCTGTCGATCCCCCGGTCGTAGCGGGCCACCGACAGGCGGTAGCTCTCGGAGGAGGCGTCGGTGAAGGATTGCTGCGCCGCGACCTGCTCGTCGATGGTGCCGCGATCGGCCAGGGCGTCGGCCACTTCCCGAAAGGCGGTCTGGATCGCCCGCTCGTACTGCGCCACCGCGATGTCCCGGTCGACTTCGGACACTTTCAGATTGGCCTTGTTGCTGCCGGCGTTGAAGATGGGGACGGAGATCTGCGGGGCGAATTGCCAGGCGAAGTTGCTCCCTTTGAAGAGCTCGCTCAGGCTGGCGCTGCCAAACCCGACGGAGGAGAGCAGGCTGATCCTCGGAAAAAAGGCGGCCCGCGCCGCGCCGATGTTGGCGTTGGCGGCCTTGAGCTGATCTTCGGCTTGCAGGATGTCGGGACGGCGCAAGAGCACCTCGGACGGCAGGCCGGGCGACGCGTCTTTCAGGGCGGTGAGGGTGTCGGTCAGCTGCTGCGGGTAAAGATCGGCGGGAATGGGCGAGCCGACCGTCAGCGTCAAGGCGTTCTCGTCCTGGGCTATCAGCGAGGTGAAGCGGGCGATGTCGAGCCGCGCCGCGTCGACGCTGGTCTGGGCCTGGCTCAGGTCCAGGGCGGAGGAGACGCCGGCGTTGAAGCGGCTGCGGATGAGCTGGTACGACGCCTGCTGGCTGGCCAGGGTGTCCTGCGCCAGGCGCAGACGGTCCCGGTCGGCCGCCATGGTCAGGTAGCAGGCGGCTACCTGCGACACCAGGCTGATCTGCACGCTGCGCCGCGCCTGCTCGGTGGCCAGATATTGATCCAGCGCCTGATCCTTGAGGCTCCTGATCCTCCCGAAGAGGTCCAGTTCGTAGGAGGCGGCGCCCAGGCCGACGCTATAGGCCCTGGTGGTTTTGGCGACGCCGCCGGTCGAAAGGTCCGCCGGGGTCCGCTGGAAGTTGGCGGCGGCCGAGCCGTCGATCCTGGGAAAGAGCTGGGCGCCCTGGATGTCGTACAGCGCGGCGAACCTTTCGATGTTGAGCGCGGCGATGCGCAGGTCGCGATTGTTGTTGAGCGACAGGGCGATCAGTTTGCGAAGCTGCGCGTCGACGAAGAACTCCTGCCAGGGGATGTCGGCCAGCGGTTTCGCTCCCGGTTGGGCCGCTTCCGCCTTGTAGGAGGGGCCGCTTGGCCAGACGGCCGGCACCGGCGCCGCGGGTTGGCTGTATTTCGGGGCCATGGTCGCGCAGCCGCTCAGCGCGAGCAGCGCCACCAGCGGGAGGCAGAGGCCTTTTGCCATAGTCGTTTTCAGCTGGTTCATATCGGTTCCTCTTCAAGGTTCTCGGCTAGGGCGAGCTTCGGCTCGGCGTCCAACTGCGGCTGCTTCTTCTCGAACATGCGCGAGACCAGCACGAAGAAGAACGGGATGAAGATCAGGTCGATGAAGGTCGCCGAGAGCAAGCCGCCGGTGACGGCGGTGCCGATGGCGTTCTGGGCGCCGGCTCCCGCTCCCTTGGTCAGCGCCAGGGGCAAGGTGCCGAAGAAGAAGGCCAGCGAGGTCATGATCACCGGCCGGAGCCGGATCTTCACCGCGGACAGGGTCGCCTCCACCAGTCCCAGCCCCTGGTGCATCTGATCCTTGATGAACTGGATGATCAGGATGGCGTTCTTGGTGGAAAGACCCACCGTGGTGAGCAGGCCGATCTGCAGGTAGACGTCGTTGGGGAGCATGCGGAACTTGACGGCGGTAACCGCTCCCACCAGCCCCAGAGGGAGCATCAGCAGGTTGACGAAGGGGATGGTCCAGCTTTCGTAGAGGGCCGCCACACTCAGGAACACCACCAGCAGCGAGATGGCGTAGAGCGCCGGCGCCTGGGCGCCCGCGTTCTTCTCCTCGTAGGAAAGGCCGGTCCACTCGTAGCCGACGCCGACCGGCAGCTTGGCCGCCATCTTCTCCATCTCGGCCATCGCCTCGCCGGTGCTCACTCCGGGCGCGGCCTGTCCCATGATCTCCACCGACGGTATGCCGTTGTAGCGCTCCAGGCGCGGCGAGCCGTACTGCCAGCGCGCGCCGGCGAAGGCGGAGAAGGGGACCATGTTGCCGCTCTTGCTCCGGACGTACCAGCTGCCGATGTCCTCGGGGAGCATGCGGTACCTGGCGTCCCCCTGCAGGTAGACCTTCTTGATGCGCCCGTTCTCGATGAAGTCGGTGACGTAGGAGCTCCCCCAGGCGGTGGAAAGGACGCTGTTGATGTCGTCCAGGGAAACGCCCTGCGCGCCGGCCCTGACGTCGTCCACGTCCAGCTTGAACTGGGGCGAGTCGTCCTGGCCGTTGGGGCGCATCCCCACCAGTTTCGGGTTCTTCATGGCCATGCCCAGCAGTTGCCCGCGGGCCTCCATGAGCTTCGCGTGCCCGAGCCCGCCCCTGTCCTGCAGCATGAAGTCGAAGCCGTTGGCCTGCCCCAATTCGACCACGGCGGGGGGGACGATGGCGAAGGCCAGGCCGTCCTTGAACTTGGAGAACCCCTTCATGGCCCGGGCCGCGATGGCCTTGGCCTTCAGCTCGGGCGACTGGCGGTATTTCCAATCCTTGAACTTGACGAAGGCCAGTCCCATGTTCTGGCCGCGGCCGGCGAAGCTGACGCCACCTACGGTGAGCACCGAATCCACGGTCTTGGACTCGTTTTCGGCGAAATAACGGTCGATCTCCTTGAGCATGGCGACGGTCCGTTCCACGCTGGCGCCGGCCGGCAGCTGGATCTGGCAAAACATGAAGCCCTGGTCCTCGTCCGGCAAAAAGGAGGTGGGGAGGTGCACGAAAAAGTAGACCATGCAGGCGACGATGGCGGCGTACACGGTCAGGTAGCGCACCGGCTTGGCGAAGGAGCGGCCGACGATCCCCTCGTAGCGCGTCCTGCAGAATTCGAAGGCCCGGTTGAAGAGGCGGAAGAACCCCTTGAACCAGCCGGATTCTCCGGCGTGGTGACCCTTGGCGACCGGCTTCAAGAGGGTGGCGCACAGGGCCGGGGTGAGCGTCATGGCGACCATCACCGACAGGATCATGGCCGAGACGATGGTGATGGAGAACTGGCGGTAGATGACGCCGGTGGAGCCGCCGAAGAAGGCCATCGGCACGAAAACCGCGGTCAGCACGGTGACGATGCCCCAGAGCGCGCCGGTGATCTGCCCCATGGACTTGACGGTCGCCTCCCTGGGCGGCAGCCCCTCCTCGGTCATGATGCGTTCCACGTTCTCGACCACGACGATGGCGTCGTCGACCAGGAGGCCGATGACGATGACCAGGGCGAACATGGTCAGGGTGTTGATGGAATAGCCGCAGGCCGACAGCACTCCGAAGGTGCCCAAGAGCACCACCGGCACCGCGATGGTGGGGATCAGGGTGGACCGCAGGTTCTGCAGGAAGAGGAACATGATGATGAACACCAGCCCCACCGCCTCGAACAGGGTCTTGACCACCTCCTCGATGGAGATCTTGACGAAGGGGGTGGTGTCGTAGGGATAGACCACCTTGACGCTGGGGGGGAAGTAGCGGGAAAGTTCCGTCATCTTCTCCCTGATGCGGGTGGAGGTCTCCAGCGCGTTGGCGCCGGCCGCGAGCCTGATGGCCATGGCGCCCACCGGCTTGCCCTGGTAGAAGGACTGGATGTCGTAGTTCTCGGTGCCGACCCTGCTCTCCGCCACGTCCCTGAGCTTGACGGTGGAGCCGTCCGGGTTGGTGCGCAGGATGATGGCGTCGAACTGCTCCGGGGTCTGCAACAAGGTGCGGGCGGTGATGGTGGCGTTAAGCTGCTGCCCCTGCACGGCGGGGGTGCCGCCGAACTGGCCGGCGGAGATCTGCACGTCCTGGGCCTGCAGCGCGGCGGTCACGTCGCCGGTGGTCATCTTGTAATTGTTCAGCTTGCTCGGGTTCAGCCAGATGCGCATGGCGTTTTGCGAGCCGAACATCTGCATTTCCCCGACACCCTGCAGCCGGCTGACGATGTCCTGGACGTTGGACACCAGGTAGTCGGTCAGGGAGTTGCGGTCCATGGAGCCGTCCTCGGAGACCAGACCCACCACCACCAGGTAGTTCTTGGTGGACTTGACCACCGAAACCCCCTGCTTCTGCACGATCTGCGGCAAAAGCGGCGTGGCCAGTTGCAGTTTGTTCTGCACCTGCACCTGGGCGATGTTGGGGTCGGTGCCGGCCTTGAAGGTCAAGTTGATGGCCACCGCTCCGGAGGAATCGCTGGTGGAGGACATGAAGATCAGGTTGTCGATGCCGTTCAACTTTTGTTCCACGACCTGGGTGACGGTGTCCTGCACCGTCTGGGCGCTGGCCCCCGGGTAGATCGCGTTGATGGTGATCTGAGGGGGCGCGATCGCCGGATATTGGGAGACGGGGAGCGTTCTGATGCAGAGCAGGCCCGCCAGCATGATCAAGATGGCGATCACCCAGGCGAAAATCGGGCGCGCGATGAAAAAACGAGGCATCGGAGATCTCCTTTATTTCTTGACTGCGGCGGTCTGGGCTGTGGCGGGTGCGGAAGCGCCGGCTCCGGGGCCGGCCGCAGCGCTAGCCGGAGCGCCGGGAGCGGAGCCGGCAGGGGCGCCGCCGAAGGGGACGGCCTTGACCGGAGTTCCCGGCCGCGCCTTCTGCAGCCCCTCCAGGATGACGCGATCCCCGGCTTTCAGGCCGGAGGCGACCAGCCAGTTGTCCCCCACCGTCCGCACCACTGTGATCTGGCGCGGCTCCGCCTTCTCTCCCGCCCCGACCGTCATCACGGTGGCCTCGCCTTTGGGGTCGCGGCTCACGCCGCGTTGCGGCACCAGGATCGCCGATTCGTTCACCCCCTGCTCCACGATGGCGCGCACGAACATGCCGGGGAGCAGCGCTTGTTTGGGGTTGGGGAACACCGCGCGCAGGGTGACCGAGCCGGTGCTCTGATCGACCGTCACTTCGGAGAATTTCATGGTTCCGGCCAGCGGATAGGCGGAGCCGTCTTCCAGCAGCAGCTTGACCTTGGCCGAGCCATTCTTTTTCACGGTGCCGTTGGCCAGGTTCTGCTTCAGTTTGAGCAGGTCCGACATCGACTGGGTGACGTCCACGTACATGGAGCCCAACTGCTGGATGGTGGAGAGCGCGGCGGGCTGGCTGGCGGTCACCAGCGCCCCGTCGGTCACGGCGGAGCGACCGATGCGCCCGGAGATAGGCGCCGTCACCTTGGTGTAGGCCAGGTTGATGCGGGCCGTTTCCAGCGCCGCCTTGGCCGAGGCCAAGTCGGCCTCGCTCTGCTTGAAGGCGGCATGGGCGTCGTCGTAATCCTGCAGGCTCACCGCCTTGATCTTCACCAGATCCCGGTAGCGCTCCTCCTTGAGGCGCACCGCCCCCAGATTGGCCTCGGCCCTGGCCTGGGCCGCCCTGGCGCTGTCGTAGGCGGCCTGGTAGCTGGCCGGGTCGATCTGGTACAAGAGCTGACCCGCCTTGACGTCGCTCCCCTCGGTGAAGACCCTTTTCTGGACGATGCCGTTCACCTGGGGGCGAACTTCGGCGATCAGTTCCGGCGAGGTGCGGCCGGAGAGTTCGGTGGTAAGCGAGACGCGTTGCGGTTTGATCAGCAGCACGCCCACCTCCGGCGGGCCGCTCGGCGGCGGGACGGCCGAAGCCGCCTTTTTTTCGCAACCGGCCATCAGCAGGCTGCCGGCGATCAACACCAAAGACACGATCAGGTTCAAGCTAGACTTCATTTGCATGCAACACCTCGAAACTCTTTTCTGGATAATGTTTTGAATGGATGTTCATTCGGATATGATTTAAGACCCAGATTGGGGGGAGGGCGACCTTATGGCAGCTTTTCACCCTCTCCCCATCCCTCCCCCATCGAGGGGGAGGGGGCCTTGCGCCCGCCGCTCTTTCCTTTAGCCTTAGCCTTAGCCTTTAGCCTTTAGCCCTGAGCCGTTAGCCCGCAGTTGCTATCTCCTGATGCAGTCCCAACTGGCCTCCAGGATGCGTTCGATCAGGGGTTCGTCCAACTCGAAGAAGCCCAGGATGTGGTCCCGGATCACATACTTGAGAGGACCAAAGGCCAGTGCGAACAGGATGGCCATGGGCAGATCCTTGATCACTTGCTGGGCGACTCCTTCCTCCAGGAGCTCGCGGTAGAGGAAACAGTCCCCGCTTTTCCTGAGGATGATGTCCCGGCGCACCTCCGCGCCGTAGGGGGAGTTGTGAAACTGCTCCAGATAGCGGCATTCCGAAGGGTGGGCGATGAAAAAGCGCAGCAGCACCCTGAGGAGGTACTGGAAGCGCTCCCTGATCGGCTTTTCCGGTTGGTAACCCTTGGCGATTTCCGAGTAAATCTTCTCCTGGATATCGCGATACAGGTCGTTGATCAGCGCGTCCTTGTTCTCGAAATAACGGTAGATGGTCCCGGCCGCCACTCCGGCGCGGTCGGCGATCATCGACATGGGAGCTCCGTGAAAACCGTGCTCCGCGATGAGTTCAAGAGAGGCCCGGATGATCTCCTCGCGCTTGTCCGTAATTGACATTGACTGGTGACTCCCTGTAGTGAATGAATCTTCGTTCACTACTAACGGTTTTGGATTTTTTTGTCAAATTTATTTTCCGGGGGAGGCAAGCTCGGCGGGGAGACTACCTGGAAGGGAGCGGGAGGGGGTAGGGGGGCAAAAAGCCCCCCCTTGATGGAAGAGACATCGGGCAGGGCTTAAGTTAAGTGTTTGATGATGTCAAAAGTAGTAGTTCCACGACAGGCTACCCTCGGCAATCGGGTGCCGGTTGACGAACTCCTCGCTGTATTCCAGGTTGACGCTGTGGTTGCGGGTCACCCGGAAATTCTGGGCCAGCGACGCCTTCAGCGTATAACGATCGTCTCCCAGCCGGTACCATCTCCCCCGCGCGTACAGATGCATCTTCCACCAATCCGTCAGCTGCTCCAGTTCGCCCAGGCTGAAACCGGGCCCGATGGTGACTCCCGCAGGTATTTTATCGCCCGCGTTCAGGTCCAGCTCGCCGAAGGCGTAGACGAGTCCGCCGAAGGGGGAGATCCAGGAGAGGCCGCCCCCGGTGTTCAGCCGGTAAATGAGATAATCCTTGCCGTTTCGCAGCGCTTCCGTGTCGAAGCCGGTATTCACCTTCCAGGAGATCGGCTTAAAGAACAGGTCCCGCGGCGCGATGGAAAGAATGTCCAAAATATGCAGCGTCTTTAGCTGGATCTGCTCGGACTCGACCCGGTAGCGCAGGGCGGCGTCGAAGAACTTGATCTGCGCCCCGCGCAGATAGCCGTGGTCCGGATCGAGCAGTCCGTGAAACTCGGGGCGCAGCTCCAGCTCGACAAAGCCTTCTCCCCTGCGGACGCCGCCCCCCAGGCCGGCCATGGTGGTGCCGTGGCCGGTTTCCGGCCTCGACGGCTCCTCGATGGTATAGGCGTCCTCGGCGGGCGTCCCCAAACGGCTCCGTTCGCCGAGTATCTGCAAATACTGGCGGTTGTAATCCTCCTTCGCCATTTCTTTGCGCGCATATCTCAACTGCAGGTATTCGGCGGCTAGATCCAGCACCAGCCTTCGCTGCCGGTCGGTGATCGGCTCGCTTCTCACCGCTTCCGGCCGGCTCTTGGCAAGAGCGATCCGGTAGGCGGACGCTTGCCCGCCCGGCTCCAGCAACGAGACGATTTTCCTGATCTTGGTGCCTTGGGAGGGGCGGTAATGAACGTCTTGGACGATGCCGCTGTTCATCACGATCTGCACGGTTTGGGTCGGCAGCACGAAGACGCCGGTCTGCTCGGTCAATCGCAGCTCGGGCTTGGCCGCTTCAATCAGGAACAGCAGGTTGTAGGAACAGTTCTCGTCGAGAAAGTAATAGGAAGAGTGGACCTTCTGCAGCTCCCAGATGTGGTTCAGCATCTTGCCCACTTCCGATTGCGACAGGCTCAGTTGGTATTCCCACATGTCGCGGTGCTCAAGGTCGTTGTATTCCTTGACCTTCAGGTAGTACGGCATGATCGAGTAGAATCCCTTGTAGCCGCCGGTCATCCCCTTCCAGGCGTATACGAAACCGTTGGTGTCCGTGGTGTCGGCGGAATAGTTGGCGGCGTAGGAGATCAGATTGCTCCTGCTGCTGCCGTCGATGCGGATCAGGGTATGGCCGAACATGGAGGCGGGGCTGTTGATGTGGCCGACCGGAAACACCAGGACCGCCGACTTCGCCTCCACCTGGCCCAGAGATTTGTCACGCTCGCTGCAGGAAAATTCCGGAAGCCGGGACGCTTCGAGGTCGAGCTTTTCGCTCAGCCAAGCGAGGCGCGCCGGGAAGCGGCAGGCGGCATGTTGGCCGTCTTTTTGCCCGGCGACGAACATGCTCCTCAGGGTCGCTGCCAGCTCCGCCTTGCCATTGGTCCTGCCGTCGGCGGCAAGGAAAAACACGGGATCGTCGATTTTGCTGCGATAGCCGCCGGAGGAGGTTTTGACGTAATGCAAGAGCACCAGCCAATTCCTGTCGTCGGCGAGAGCCATGCGGTCGGCCTTGCTGAGCAGCGCGTCCAGGTAGGAATCTTGGGACAGTGCGGGGGAAGAAACGATGGCCAAGAGCGAGAAGGCGCATAACAAAGCAAACGGCAATTTCATAACAAGGCCCCGAAGTACCGGCTGGCAGGGGACCGGCTCCACAGGCGCCAGTCCCCCTGATGCGAAATGTAAAAGAGACGCACAATATAATCCGTGCGTCTCTTTTGGTACAGACAACAATTCAATGCAATCAGTTATTGGCCACGGCGACGGCATTGTCGATCACTTCGGCGAGCACGATGTTCTCCGAGGTGAAGATCTTGCCGAAGTTGGACTGCAGTTTGGCGTTGAAGGCGGCGCTCTGCGCCGGGGCCACGCCGAGCAGTTCCGCGAAGGTGTCGAGAGACTCCCCCTTGCCCATGGCGATGTCTTTGGCCAGGTTGTCCATGTTGGCCTGGACGAAGTGAATCAGCTTCTCGTTCTGGACGAAGCTCGACGGTTGCTGGCACTCCGAGGTACCGGAGGTTATGCCAAAGGTTTGAGCGCCGGAGGTGCCGTTGGTTGTGGCCTGGAACGCCTGGAACAGGGAAGAGTTGTCGGCTTTCCCCTCCCAAAGCATGGTTCCCAGGCCGCAACCGGTGTTGTTGTGAGCGGTTCCGGCGGCAAATGCGGTCGACGTCATAACCGCGGTCAGTGCTACTGCCATGAGAATCTTTTTCATACGTTTGTACCTCCTGTTGTAGTGGTGCTGCATGTGAGTCATCCGATGTCGGGCTGGCAAAACTCGAACGTTCTGATGTATAAGGGAAAAGTAGCGAAAAGAAGCATGTGATATGTTTCATGTGCAATAATTCAGCTAATGAATATCAGATACTTCGGACCGTGTCAAAGCATATCAGCGATATTGGATAAACAAAGCGCGCCCGAAAGAAAATACGGGAAAAGGCATTCTGTGACGAAACGAGGGCACATAGTCAGCAGAGGATACCTCCCTTGACTCTGTGCCCTCGGCACTTGATTCCTTGACGATCATGGGGCATCGCTTGGGGAAGGAGCGGTCGTCCCCCGGCAAAGAACTACCTCCGGTACTGCTCCAATTCCTGCCGGTTGAGCCCCACCTGCTCGCCGGCCCACATCAGTTCTTCCCAGGTCGCATCCTCGACCGCGATGCCGAGCTCCCGGCGCTCGGCGGTTTTTTTCCGCTCCGGATCGCCCGCCACCATGACCTCCCCGTCCACCGGCTTGGCTTCTTTCATGTAGCGGGTGACGGCGTCGATTTCCGCCTCCATCCAGCTGTGCTCGACCATGCGTGCGGGATCGACCAGGAAGGTCAACATGTTGTTGATCACCCCTCCGCGCCTGGGGGTCTCCGGCTGAATGGTCCCCCCACCGGTCAAGACCCCGGCCAAAAGCTCGCAGAAAAAGGCCAGGCCGTACCCCTTGTGTTCGGCCAGCGGCAGGAAGGCCCCGCGCGGTTCCTGGAACATGACACGCGGATCGGTGGTCGGCTCTCCCCGGGCGTCCAGGAGCAGTCCCGGCGCTACCTGCTCGCCCCGGTTCATGGCCACCCGCGCTTTGCCGAGGGCGATCTTGCTGGTCGCCATATCCAAGATCACCGCGGGGTTGGCGGCGGTGGCAGGCATCGCCATGCAGACCGGGTTGGTCGAATAGCGCGCCTCGCGGCTGCCGAAAGGGGCCACCAGCGGCGCATGGTCGATGACGTTGACGAAGTGCAAGGAGACCAGGCCGGCGGCGGCGGACATCTCCCCGTAGGCGCCGACCCTGCCGATATGGTGGGCGTTCCGGAGCGCCATGATGGTCAAGCCGTTTTCCCGGCAACGCGCTATGGCGGCGTTCATGGCTTCGGTGGCGACCCGCTGACCGAAGCCCCGCTGCCCGTCGAAGACCATGATGCCGCCGTTGTCCGTAACCAGCAGAGCCGGGGTGCCGGGGTTCAGCAGGCCGGCCTTGAGGTTCTTGATGTAGGTCGGCAGCATGCCCGCGCCATGGCTGTCGTGGCCGCTCAGGTTGGCCCCGACCAGATGCTCGGCGACCAGTTCGGCTTCATGCGGCTCGCTGCCGCTGTGCCGCAAGATGGCAAGCAGCAGATCCTTCAGATTTTCCGCGGTGATGATCATGGGCGCTTCCTTTTTAGCAATGGGATGTGTTATTGAGCATTTCACCATTACCGTAACGGCGCAGAGTTCGCAAAGAAAATCCATGGAGTCGACAAATTTCCGTGATACCTTGGGCCTGCCATGCCCGGATCGTTCCGGGCCGTGGCGCCGCCTGTCGGGACTGGTAAACCTGCGGGAGTTGGAGGATATCTCCCCCGCGAGCCGGCCGGCGTCTTTCTCTTTCCCTCATTTTTTTTGCTTGACAGATAAAACGGCATTGTGGTACCAGTTTACCTAAATTCTTAAACCAAGTCTCCGAGCCGAAGCGCCTAACAGGGAAGTCCCTCACGGCGCCCGGCCATCGGGTAGAGCTGGAAACGGCGCTGCCTACCATTGCAAAGGGGACCCTGAACGGCCCGGATCTGTCCGGGTGCGTAAAGGGGGCCTCTCTATCCGGGGAGCGCCCCTCTTTTTTTTGACGCCGGCAGTTCGCAATCGACTGCCGTGTGGAGACCTGGCAACAATTGGCGGCAAACCGCGACGGCGTCGCGGCCTAAAAATTAGAACGTACGTCTCCGAGCCGAAGCGCCTAACAGGGAAGTCCCTCACGGCGCCCGGCCATCGGGTAGAGCTGGAAACGGCGCTGCCTACCATTGCAAAGGGGACCCTGAACGGCCCGGATCTGTCCGG
>CAIYDQ010000016.1 GCA_903925075.1 uncultured Geobacter sp. | reverse complement strand
TTCATGAAGCGTTAAGTCTCGGGTGTTGGCGAAACTGTCATCAACCTAGAGCGCAACAACCCATAGGCTGGAGCGTGCGGACCTTGGCTAGCGCTATCATGCGTCAGCGATGCGATACCACTTCAAGTCTTGACATTCCGCCTTGCTATCAAATAACATAAACACTTTCGGCCAGCGCGCGTCGGAACTCGCCGCACACAAAAGCATCGATCTGGAGAAACTTCGTGGCTTGGAAAGCTATTGGCATATTCGACTCCGGCGTAGGGGGGCTCACCGTGCTCAAAGAGGTGGTGCGGGCGCTCCCCCAGGAGGATACCATCTATCTGGGCGACACGGCCCGGGTCCCCTACGGGACCAAGTCGCCGGAAACGGTGATCCGCTACTCGCGCCAGATCGCGCGCTACCTGATGGGCCGGGACATCAAACTGTTGGTGGTCGCCTGCAACACCGCCTCGGCGGTAGCGCTCGCCGCCTTGCAGCAGGAATTCCCCATCCCGATCGTGGGCGTGATCGAGCCGGGGGCGCGCGCCGCGGCCGAGGTCACGGTGAGCGGCAAGGTCGGGGTGATCGGCACCGCGGCGACCATCGGCTCCAGCGCCTACACCAAGGCGATCAAGAGGATCAACCCGGATATCGAGGTGGTCACCCGCCCCTGTCCGCTCTTCGTCCCGCTGGCCGAGGAGGGGTGGGTGGACAACGAGGTGGCGAGGCTCACCGCGCGCATCTATCTGGGCGAGTTGCGGGAGCAGGGGGTGGATACCCTGGTGCTCGGCTGCACGCACTATCCGATCCTGAAGGAGGTCATCGCCGAGGTGATGGGACCGGGGGTCACCCTGGTCGATTCCGCCGAGCAGACCGCGCTCACTGTGGCGCGCATCCTCGCCGAGCAAGAACTGCTGCGCCCGGCGGGCGAAAAGGGAAATCATCACTACTACGTCACCGACGTGCCGGCGGGCTTCATCAGGGTAGGCAACCGCTTCCTGGGGGGCAGGCTCGGGGACGTCTATCAGGTGGACCTGGAGCAGGAGTTGCCGGAGGGGGGGAGCGATGAAGAAGCGCACTAGCGGCGCCAAGGGGATACTGCTGATCGCCTTCTTGCTGTTCGCGGTCGTCCTCGGGGCGTTGATTTTCAAGAAATACGAGACGGCGGCGCGCAAGGTCGAGCCGCCTCCCGCGGCTCAGCCGGTGGGAACCTTCGTGAGCACGCTCTTCTTCGCCACGCCCGACGGCCAGAGCCTGGTGCGCGAGGGGCGCGAGGTCGAGATCGCCGAAGGGGTGGAGGAGGGGGTCGAAAGCGTGGTGGACGAGTTGATCGGCGGTCCCGTCGGCGACCTTGCGCCCACGCTGCCGGCCAACGCCAGGGTCCTCGGGGTGCGGGTCAAGGGCGAGGTGGCGCAGATCGATTTCGGGCACGAGCTGGTGGAGGGCGTGCCGGCCGGAAGCGCGGCCGAGATGGCCGCGGTCTACTCGATCGTGGACACGGTAACCACCAATTTCCCCCAGGTAAAGGCGGTGCAGTTTTTGGTGGACGGCGCGGCGGTGCAAAGCCTCAAGGGACATCTCGACCTGACCGGCCCGCTTGCCGCCGATTTCAGCATGGAAAAGAAAACGCCGACGGCACCTGAGGCGAAATAGACCGGACAAGCAAGGCGCTCACCACAGAGGTACACAGAGGTACTCAGAGGAAACCAACGCGGGGAAATCAACAACCAAGCTAAGCGGATATATAAGGCTAAACAACGACTGGACTCAGCGGATAGAATCTAAGCTTTAAACCTGATGATTCTGTTTTTTAGATCTCCTCTGTGTGACTCTGTGTACCTCTGTGGTTGAATCTTTTCGATGTTTCCCTTCTGTGCCGTGCACCTCCGTTGTTGAAGCTTTTCGGCTTTCCTCTCTGCTCCTTCTGCGGCTAATCCTTTCTCTTTAGTTTCAACTACTGCTATTTATTTAATAGTTCCATAATTTCCATAGGGGTGAACATGAAGATTCCTTTTTTGCAGGCTGTCAAGGAGCGGGTATTGGTGCTGGACGGCGCCATGGGGACCATGCTGCAGGAGCGCGGCCTGCAGGCCGGCCAGTCGCCCGAAGAGATGAACCTGACGGCGCCGGAAGTGGTGGCCGGGGTGCACGCGGCCTACCTTGAGGCGGGCGCCGACATCATCGTCACCAACACCTTCGGCGGCAGCTCGGCAAAACTCGACCACTACGGCCTGGGCGACCGGGTCGCGCTGATCAACGAGACGGCGGTCCGACTGGCCCGCGAGGTCGCCGGCGAGCGCGCTTACGTGGCGGGCTCCATCGGCCCCACCGGCCGCTTCCTGGAACCGGTCGGCGACCTGACCTTCGACGAGGCGACGGCCATCTTCGGCGAGCAGGCAAGAGCGCTGATCGACGCCGGCTGCGACCTGATCACGCTGGAAACCTTCCTGGATATCAAGGAGATCAGGGCGGCGGTGATCGCCATCCGCGAAATCTCCGCCGAGATACCGGTGATCGCCATGCTCACCTTCGAGGAGAAGGGAAGAAGCGTGCTCGGCTCCCCGCCGGAAGCGGCGGCCATCACCCTGGAGGCGGTGGGCGCCAGCATGATCGGCTCCAACTGCGGCCTGGGCGTGGACGGCATCTACGAGATCCTGCTGGCCATGCGCCGGGTGACCACGCTGCCGCTCATCTGCCAGGCGAACGCAGGCCTGCCGATCCTGAAGGACGGGGTCACCCTCTTCCCGGGGACGCCCAAGGAGATGACCGCCTACCACGACCGGCTGATCGAGCTGGGCGTGCGGGTGATCGGCGGCTGCTGCGGCACCACGCCCGGCCACATCGCCGCCATGAAGGACGCGCTGGCCGAGCGCCAGCGACCCTTCGAGCAGCGGGAGCCGTGCGGCGCCACCTGGCTCTCCAGCCGCGGCTCGTTCGCCGCCATCGGCGGCACCGCTGCCGTGGCGGTGATCGGCGAGCGCATCAACCCGACAGGCAAGAAGCTGTACTCGCAGGAGCTGAGGGAGGGAAAGGTCAGCTACATCCGCCGCGAGGCGCTGGAGCAAAGCGAGCTGGGCGCGACCCTTTTGGACGTGAACGTCGGCGCGCCCGGCATCGACGAGCCGGCCGCCATGGAGCGGGCCGTGTTCTGCATCACCGGCGCCGTGCAGACGCCGCTGGTGCTCGACTCCTCCTCGCCGTCGGCGCTGGAGGCGGGGCTCAAGGCCGCCGACGGCAAGGTGCTGATCAACTCGGTTAACGGCGAGGAAAAGAGCCTGGCCGCGGTGCTGCCGCTGGCCAAGAAGTACGGGGCAGCGCTGGTCTGCCTGACGCTGGACGACGACGGCATCCCCGCCGACGCCGCCGGCCGCTGCGCGGTCGCGGCCAAGATCGCCGCGCGCGCCGAGGCGGCGGGGCTGAAGAGGCAGGACCTGGTGGTCGATTGCCTGACGCTCACGGTGAGCGCCGAGCCCAAGGGCGCCCTGGTGGCCCTGGAAGCGATCCGACAGGTGCGCGCCGAACTCTCCCTGAACACGGTGCTGGGGGTCAGCAACATCTCCTTCGGCCTCCCCTGCCGACCGCTGATCTCCTCGACCTTCTTCTCGATGGCGATGCTGTCCGGGCTGAACGCCGCCATCATCAACCCCAAGGAAGCCCCGATGATGGCCGCCTGGCGCTCCGCCATGGTGCTCTTGGGCCAGGACCCCAACGCCGCGTCCTACATCGCCGCCTACAAGGGAGCGCAGGCCGAGCCGACGACCCCGGCCGCGCCTCAGCCGGAAGGGATCAGGGGGCGACTGGCCAAGGCGGTGATCGCCGGCGAGCTGGAAGCGGTGGCAGGGCTGGTGGAGGAGGCGCTGGCCGAGGGGCTGACGCCTATGGAGATCAGTTCGGAGGCGCTCTTGAAGGGGCTTGAGGAGGTCGGCCGACGCTTCGAGAGCGGCTCCTTCTTCCTCCCCCAGGTGATGCTCTCCTCGGAAACCATGAAGGCGGCCTTCGCCCGTCTCAAGCAGGAGCTCTCCGGCGGCGGGCTGGAAAGCCTGGGCAAGATCCTGATGGCGACGGTGGAGGGGGACATCCACGACATCGGCAAGAACATCCTGGTGACGCTCCTTGAGAACCACGGCTTCGAGGTGATCGACCTGGGCAAGAACGTCCCGGCCCAGCGCATCCTGGAGCAGGCGCGCTTCCATCAGGTCGACGCCGTCGGGCTCTCGGCGCTGATGACCACCACCATGGCGCAGATGGACAAGGTGCTGCGCCTGTTGAGGGAGGAGGGGGTGAAGAGTTTCACCATGGTCGGGGGCGCCGTGGTGACCCAGGCCTACGCCGACGAGATCGGCGCCGACCTCTACGCCAAGGACGCCATGGAGGCGGTGGCCCGTATCAAGAAACTGCTCGGGAAATAAAGCTTTACGCGCACGGAAGGTCCGCCGCGCTTAGCCGATATCGCTTGCAACGCCGCGTCCGCTGTGCTAATTTGCCGGACGGATACGCCATTTGGCGTAGAGGACCCGGGCGATGGTGGCTGGCTTCAATCACAACATCAGATACAAGGGGGAGCTGTTCCACGTGCAGACCGAGGACAGCGGCCGCGCCAACCCCCATATCGTCACCCTGCTCTATCGGGGCGGCACCATCATCGGCTCAGCCAAGACCAGCTATGCGGACATCATCAAAACCGACGAGCTGGAGTTGGTCGTGGAATCCATCATGAAGGAGCAGCACCAGGGGATGATGCGTCGCCTGAAGGGGGGCGAGTTCGACGCACGCCTCTTCCCGTCAACGCCCCCCCCGTCGTCCTCCTTCGCGGACAAGCCCGCTTCGGCGGAGAATCCTACTTCGGCCGGCACTGCCGCTCCGACCGACATTTCCGCCTTTGCGGAGAAACCCGCGGAGGCGGAGCATCACCTTTCGGCGGAGCAGCGCCTTTCGACGAACAAGCCAGTTAAGCGGAGCCTGGATGAGGTGATTCTCGATTACCTGATCACAGGCGAGGAAAAATAAATCCTGAAAGGAAATTTCGTGAAAGAAAAGATTGCAGAGCTGGAAGAGAAGGCGCGACGGCTGCGCGTAGCCATCGTGAAGACGCTGCACAAATCACAGTCTGGACACACCGGGGGCTCGCTCTCCGCCATCGACATGGTGAGCGCGCTGTATTTCCACAAGATGCGCCACAACCCGCAGGAGCCGGCCTGGGACGGCCGCGACCGCTTCGTGCTCAGCAAGGGGCACGCGGCGCCGGCGCTCTACGTGGCGCTGGCCGAGTGCGGCTACTTCCCGAGCGAGGACCTGATGATGCTGCGCCGCCTGGGGAGCCATCTGCAAGGACACCCGGACAGCAAGGTCACTCCGGGAGTGGACGTCTGCACCGGCTCGCTGGGCCAGGGGCTTTCCATGGCCAACGGCATGGCGCTCGGCCTGAAGCTGGACGGCAAGCCCAACCGCGTCTACGCGGTGCTGGGCGACGGCGAGCTGCAAGAGGGACAGATCTGGGAAGCGGCCATGGCCGCGGCCCATTACAAAAGCGACAACCTTTGCGCGCTGATCGACGCCAACCGGCTGCAGATCGACGGCGAGGTCGCCAAGGTGATGAACGTGGCCTCCATCGCCGACAAATTCCGCTCCTTCGGCTGGAACGTGATCGAGATCGACGGCCACGACATGGCCCAGATCGTGCGGGCGCTGGACGAGGCCGAGGCGCACAAGGGTGCGCCCAGCGCCATCGTCGCCGCCACCGTCAAGGGAAAAGGGGTCTCCTTCTTCGAGAACAAGGCCGCCTACCACGGCGTGACGCCCAACGACCAGGAACTCCCCGAAGCGCTTAAATGCCTGGGATGCTTCGACTAATCAAATAAAGGAAAAAGCCATATGATAGCAACAAGGGACGCTTACGGGGAGGCGCTGGCAGAGCTTGGCGCCGAGAACGATCAAATCGTGGCGCTGGACGCGGATCTCTCCGGCTCCACCAAGACCGGCGTCTTCGCCAAGAAATTTCCGACCCGCTTCTTCAACATGGGGATCGCGGAGGCCAACATGGTGGGAACCGCCGCGGGGCTGGCCTCGGTCGGCAAGATCCCCTTCCTCTCCACCTTCGCCATCTTCGCGGCGGGACGGGCCTGGGAGCAGATCCGCCAGTCGGTCGCCTACCCCAAGGCCAACGTAAAGATCGTCGCCACCCACGGCGGCGTGACGGTCGGCGAGGACGGCGGCAGCCACCAGTCGGTCGAGGACGTGGCCATCATGCGCGCCATCCCCAACATGACGGTGATCGTGCCGGCGGACGGCGAGGAAACCAAGGGCGCGATCCGCGCCGCGGCGGCCTACAAGGGACCCGTCTACGTCAGGCTCGGCCGCAACAAGGTGGCCAACGTCTTTCCCGCCGGGCACGTCTTCGAAATCGGCAAAGGGTGCGAGCTGGCGCCGGGGACCGACCTCACCTTCGTCACCACCGGGCTCATGACCGCCCAGGCGCTGATCGCCGCCGAAAAACTGAAGGCCGAGGGGATCTCCGCTCGCGTCGTGCATATCGGCACCATCAAGCCGCTGGACAAGGAACTGCTGCTGCAGGCGGCCCGGGAGACCGGCGCCATCGTCACCGCCGAGGAGCATTCGGTGATCGGCGGCCTGGGGGGCGCGGTCGCCGAACTGCTCGGCGAGGAATGCCCGACCCTGATGAAAAGGGTCGGCATCCACGACCGCTTCGGCACCTCGGGCAAATCCGAGGAACTGCTTAAGTATTTCGGGCTGAACGCCGAGACGCTGGTGGAAGAGGGCAGGGAGATCGTGTCGAGGAAGAAATGACCCCAAGGATTCTCCGATCCAGTAGCGGCTTCACCTACGTCGCCGCCATGGTCCTGGTGGCGATCATGGGGATCATGCTGGCCCAGGCGGGCCGCTACTGGCAGACGAGAATGCAAAGGGAGCGTGAGGTGGAGCTGCTCTTTCGCGGCACGCAGATCAGGGACGCCATGCGGCGCTGGTACAAGCTCTCCTCCGTAGCGCCCGGCACGCCCGGCACGCCCGGATCGGCCGCCGCACCGGTCCCCGGCCAAAACGCCGCCGCCTTGAACTTCGTCATCCAGCCCAACAGCCCCAGGCTGAACGAGCTGAAAGACCTGCTGCTCGACCCGAGCAGCCTCGGCAAGACCCGCTTCTTGAGGAAGCTCTACCTCGATCCCATGACCGAAAAAGGGGAGTGGGACCTGATCCGGGACGCCAACCAGAGGATCATCGGCGTGAAGAGCAAGAGCGAGGCGGAGCCGATCAGGCAGGCCAACTTCCCCCTGGATCTCGACCCGGCCGACTTCGTGGAGAAGAAGAAGTACAGCGAATGGCAGTTCGTCTGCAACCATTGGCCGAAGCCCGGCGACGCAGGCGGATTCAAGGGCATAAGCACCTCCCGCTTGCGTTGAAGAACTGGTTTTCCCGGAGGCACCCTGATTTTCAAGAGCCTGACAACGCGGGTCATCGTGATCTCCATCTGCCTGCTCGTCTTCGGCATCGGCACCTTCGCCTTTTTGACGCTGAAGCGGGAACAGATGCAGCTCATCAACTCGGCCCGCGAGTCCAGCGAACTCCTCCTCAACACCATCGAACGCAGCGTCTACAACTCCATGCGCATCGGCAACGCCGCCGACGTGCAGGTGATCCTGGAGATGGTCGGCCAAAACGAGAAGCTCGTGGGGGTGCGTATTTTCCATCCCCACGGCGTGATCCTCAAGTCGGCCCAGCCGGGCGAGGTGGGGCGCCTGGTGGACGAGCGCGACTTCAAGCTCTTCCTGAACAACAAGACGGAGGGGGTCTTCGACCTGCCGGGGTACGGCGAGGTGCTCGGCATGGTGAAGCCGATCTACAACGACCGCGGCTGCAACATCTGCCACGGCAGCAAGACCCGCATCATCGGCGTTTTGAACGTCAACTACTCGCTGGTGGAAACCAGAAAGCGCATCGTCGATCTGACCAAGCTGTTCGTGGTCTCCACCGTCGCCATCATAG
The DNA here is from genome assembly GCA_903925075.1 of uncultured Geobacter sp. Classification (GTDB taxonomy): domain Bacteria; phylum Desulfobacterota; class Desulfuromonadia; order Geobacterales; family Geobacteraceae; genus Geomonas. The sequence goes on along the minus strand of CAIYDQ010000016.1, from coordinate 31,171 downwards.
GCTTTCTCTCGCTCGCCATCTCGCTGGTCATGGTCAAATTCGTCAAGAACCCGCTCCGCGAGGTGGCGAAAAACATGGCCAAGGTCGAGGCGGGCGACCTCTCGGTGCGCATGACCGCCCGGGGCAAGGACGAGATCGCGCGCCTGATCGTCAGCTTCGACTCCATGGTCGAGCGGCTGGACTCGGCCAAAAGGGAGCTGGAGACCTTTCACTTTCAGCAGATGGAGCGGGCCGACCGCTTGGCTTCGGTGGGCGAGATGGCGGCCGGCATCGCCCACGAGATCAAGAACCCGCTCACCGGCATCGCTGCGGCCATCACGGTCATCAAGGAAGATTTCGCCCCCGAGGACGGACGGGCCGTGATCATGAACGAGGTGCTGGAGCAGGTCTCGCGGCTGGACAAGACGGTGAACGACCTGCTCTTCTTCGGCAAGCCCACCGTGGCGGAGCCCGCCTTTACCGACATCAACAGCGCGCTCAGGAAGATCCTGGTGTTTGCCTCCCAGCACAGCGGCGGCAAGAACATCGAAAAACGGCTGGAGCTTGCCTCCGATCTTCCCCCCGTCTACGTCGATCCCAAGCAGATACAGCAGGTCTTTCTGAACCTTTTCCTGAACGCGGTCCAGGCCATGCATGGGGGCGGCACCTTGACCGTGCAAAGCGCCCTGATCGACGCGGACGGCGTGGAAATGGTGCAGGTCCGGGTGATCGACACCGGCCAGGGGATACCGCTGCAGATCCTGGACAAGATCTTCACCCCGTTCTTCACCACCAAGGCGCAGGGGACCGGGCTCGGCCTGGCCATCAGCCATCGGCTGATCGAGCAGCAGGGGGGGCGGCTGTACGTGGCCAGCGAGATCGGCGTCGGCACCACCTTCACCGTGGAGCTGCCGGCCCATCGTACTCCTGCACAGGCGGCAAGCGGTTCCGCGTAGACGCCAGACGGTAGGTCGCGTTGAGGCACGAAACGCGACATCGCCATGGCGCCACCGGCGCAACGTCGCGTTTCAGGAAACACCCGTTCAACGCGGCCTGCGCTGCGATTTGGCGGCGCCGGACGCCGGAGCCTGGCAACGAGACAACGAACGACTACTCCCTTACGTGGAGATGGATTTTCTTGCTGGACCTTTTCAAGGAGCAACCATGCGCAAGACAAAGATTCTGGTGGTCGACGACGAGCACCTGATCCGTTGGTCCCTGGAGCAAAATCTGAAGAAGCAGGGATACGAGGTTTTCACCGCCGGGACCGGCGAGGACGCCCTGCGCATCGCCCGCGAGGAGCAGCCCGAGTTGGTGCTGCTCGACTATCACCTGCCGGGAATCGACGGACTTGAGGTCTTGCTGCGGCTAAAGGAGATGGACGAGGAAATCCTGGTGATCATGGTGACCGCGCAGGGGGGACTGGAGACCGCCGTCAACACCATGCGCCACGGCGCCTACGACTACATCAACAAACCCTTCAACCTGGACGAGATGGCCATCGTCATCAGGAAGGCTTTGGAGACCTCGGACCTGCGCCGGGAAGTGGTGCAGCTGAGAAGCGAGCGCAAGAAGGCCGGCCCCCCGAGCATCCTGGGCAACTCCAGGCACATGAAGAACGTGCTGGAGATGATGGCCAAGGTGGCGAAGAGCGACGCCTCCACCGTGCTGGTGCAGGGGGAGTCGGGGACCGGCAAGGAGCTGGTCGCCAAGTGGATACACTACGAGTCGGCCCGCGCCGAGAAGCCGTTCGTCGCCATCAACTGCGCGGCGGTCCCTTCCACGCTTTTGGAAAGCGAGCTGTTCGGCCACGAGAAGGGCGCCTTCACCGACGCAAAAACCTCGAAGAAAGGGCTCTTCGAGCTGGCCGACGGCGGCACGGTCTTCCTGGACGAGATCGGGGACATGGAAGTCGGCATGCAGGCGAAGCTCTTGCGCTTCCTGGAGGACCGCAACTTCCGCAGGATCGGCGGTGCCAAGGAGATCATGGTGGACGTGAGGATCATCTCCGCCACCAACAAGGACCTGTTGAAGGCGATCGAGGAGAAGGTCTTCAGAAACGACCTGTACTACCGGTTGCAGGTGATACCGATCTACCTGCCGGCCTTGCGGGAAAGGAAGGAAGACATCCTGGTGCTGGCCCACCACTTCATCGAGATCTTCACCCGGGAGTTCAACAAGCCGACCAAGGGGATCTCCAGCATGGCGGAGAAGCTGCTGGTCGAGTACAACTGGCCCGGCAACATCCGCGAATTGAAGAACGTGATCGAGCGCGCCATCATCCTTGGCAACGACGAAAACCTGCTCTTGGAGAACCTGCCGCTGGAGATCGTGGCCAAGGCCTCGCAGGTCATGGTGCCGGTATCGACCTTTAAGCTGCCGCCGGAAGGGATCGACATCGAGGAGGTGGAGCGGGAGTTGATCAAGCAGTCGCTGGAGATCACCGACTGGAACCAGTCCAAGGCGGCCAAGAAGCTCAACCTGGGGATCGACGCCTTCCGCTACCGGATGAAGAAGTTCGGCTTTTTGAAGTAACTTTCAAAAAAACGAAAACTGCGGATAAACGTATATAGTGCATTTGAACCGCGGAGACGCGAAGAACGCGAAGGAAATCAGGCACTCATCTTGCTGAAGCCTTTCAGCTGTTGCTTCAGCTACCAACTTCGCCCATCTGTAGGTCGTGTTGAACGGCTTCATCGTGAAACGCGACGTTGCGACCGTGGCACCGTTGCGACGTCGCGTTTCGTACCTCAACGCGACCTACAAATGGGTGCTGAATAGTTACCCTTCTGCCGATCCGTGAAGTCCTGCACGTCGATCCGTGTGCCCGTTTTGATCCTGTTTTCCCCCCTATATCTTCACCAACTCATAACTCCTCGTCCCCAGCCCTATTTTCTCCGCATGTTCCAGCTGCACCTCCCAATCTATCTCCGGATGCACGCCGCGAAACTTGTCCCCACCGGGCTCGAAGCCGCTGGCCAGCGCCGTGTCCAGGTTCCCCCGGGCGTTGTTGACCAGGTCCGCGCAGGCCTGATCCAGCGCCACCGCGTCGGTGGCGGCGCAGATGCCGATGTCGTTCACGATGGGCGCGTCGGCGTGCCCGTAACAATCGCAGGAGGGCGAGACCTGGGTGATGAAATTCACGAAAAGCGTCTTCCCTGCCTTGCCATGGACCGCACCCTTGGCGTATTCCGACATCTTGCGCATGATGAGCGAGGCGCTCTCGTTCCACTGCACGTTGATCGCCTTCTGCAGGCAGGCGGTGACGCAGCGGCCGCAGCCGACGCAGGCGGCGGGATCGACCTGCGCCTTACCCTCCAGGACCGATATCGCCAGGTGCGCGCACGATTTCAGGCAGAGCGCGCACCCGGTGCACAACTGCTGCGCCACCTTCGGCGCCAGGGTCGAGTGCTGCTGCATCTTGCCGGTGCGGCTCGCGCACCCCATCCCCAGGTTTTTCAGGGCGCCGCCGAAACCGGTCAGATCGTGGCACTTGAAATGGGAGACCGCCACCAGTGCGTCCGCCTCCAGGATCTCGGCTCCGATGTTCACCGTCTGCAGGATCTCGCCGTCCACCCGGACGTCGCGGGCGGTGTGCCCCTTGAGCCCGTCGCACATGATCAGCGGCGCACCCACCACCGCATAGGCGAAGCCGTTCTCTATGGCGCAGCAAAGCGCGGAGGCCGCCTCCTTGCGCGCCCCGACGTAGAGGGTCGAGGAGTCGGTGAGAAAGGGATTGCCGCCGCACTTCTTGATCTCGTCCACCACCCTGCGCACGAAAACCGGGCGCACGAAGGTGTGGTTCCCCTTCTCCCCGAAGTGCACCTTGACCGCCACCAGTTCCCCGGCCGACAGGCAGGAAGCGAGCCCCGCCTCCCGCAGCAACCGGCCGATCTTGTCGAACAGGTTCTCCTGCGATCCGCTCCTCATATCCGCGAAATACACCTTGCTGGACATCGATAGTTTCTCCCTTTGATCGAGCGCATAACGATCTGCGAGTGGTACCATATATCGGCCGCCATTTCAACCGCGGCCAACTTTTTCTTGCTCTCAGCGTTAAATATGTTATTTATTAAAAATTCTCGGCAAAAGGGAGCGAAGATGATCGAATGCGATGAGCGGGAACTCTGGGTCTTGGGGCTGGGAGAGAGAATCGACAGAGGCGCCGTGGTTTGCAGTTACTTGTCCGAGGGGGGATACCGGGCGCGCACGGCCAAGCTCGCCGAGCTTGCCACCTGCACGCCGCTGGCGGTCCTGCTCGACCTGTCGCCCTGGTCGGACGACGGCTGGGGGATACTGCTCTCCTTGAAGGGGAACCCGGCCACGCGCGACATCCCTATTCTGCCTCTTTACCTGAGCGAGGCGGGGCGCGTGGGCGAGGTGTTCCCGGCGGCCGGATTTTTCACGCTCCCCATCGACGAGGGGTATCTGCTCAAAAGACTCAAGCAGCTGGGTCTGGCCGACGAGTCCGAGGATTACGACCTGCAGGCCATGCTGGTCTCCAACAAGGGAGAGGAGCAGGTCGCCCACACCATCGGCTCGCTGGGGTTCGAGGTGGTCAACGCCTACACCGGCAAAGAGGCCGTGGCGATAGGCACCCTGATCCATCCCTACATGATATTTTGCTCGCTGATGCTCAGCGACGTCCCCGCCTTCGAACTTCTGGAGCGTTTCCGGCTCTACCCGCAGACCCGCAACATCCCTTTCTTCGTGCTCTTGAGGGACGGCATGAAAGAGGGGGAGCGCGCCGCCGTCAACAGCAGCGTCGATCATCTGGTCAGGAAGAGTTGGCTTTCCCGGGAGGAGTTTCTCTCCTATTTCAAGAAGGCGCCGCGCGACTGAGACCAGCAGTTCCCCCCCTTGGTGGCACTGCCGTCAAGTTAAGCTCGGCCTTAGTAGTTCTCCCCCTCCCTTTATGGGAGGGGGTCGGGGGGAGGGAGAGCTTTGGCGAGCTTTTCACCCTCTCCCCAACCCTCTCCCATCAAGGGAGAGGTGGCTTTTGGACTCACCCAATCCTTAACTTAACGGCAGTGCCTCTTGCGGGATGGGGAGTCTCGGCAAAAGCTTATGTTAGCGCCTGTGCCCCCCGTCCCCCCGCCCCGCCCCACCCTGCCGCCGCCCGCTCTCGACCACCGGCCCTCCGCCAACATTTGGGTTGCCTGCCATCCTTCGGGCATGGTATAAATATGAGTCAATTTTCAGATTCACTTCACACTTGACCGACTGCGAGGTGGAACTATGAGCAACCACAATATAGCTTCAGCCTGCACCAGCGAGCAGTGCCGCCGCGGCTTATCGGCAAAGACGGCCATGCGCTGGATCGATGCCCAGGGAAATCGCTGCGACTACAGCTTCGGCGACCTGGAAACGCAGAGTAACCGCTTCGCCAACGCCCTGGCGAGCCTCGCCATCGGCGAGGGCGACATCGTCTTCACCTTCCTGCCCAAGATGCCGGAACAGTTCTTCGCCTTTCTCGGCACCCTGAAGACCCGGGCCGTCTGCGGCACGCTCTTCGCCAACTTCGGAGAAGAGGCGCTCTTGGACCGGCTGGGCGATTCCGGGGCGGTCTGCCTGGTCACCCGCAAGAGCCTCTACAAAAAGGTGGCGCGCATCCGGGAACGGCTGCCGGCCCTGAAATACGTGATCCTGGTGGACGGGGACGACGATCCGGCCAACGGGGTGATCGGCTACGCGCGCGTCATGGCCGAGGCGGCGAGCGATTACGGCGTGCAGCCTACCGGCGCCGACGCGCCTTCGGTGCTGCATTACACCTCCGGCTCCACGGGGAAGCCCAAGGGGGTGCTGCATCGCCACGGCAGCCTGGCCAGCCAGATCGCCACCAGCCAAACGGTGCTCGGCCTCAAGGAGGACGACGTCTACTGGTGCACGGCCGATCAGGGCTGGGTCACCGGCACCTCCTACGGCATCATCGGCCCTTGGGCGCTGGGGGTCACCCAGCTGCAGTACGGCGGCGGCTACGAGGCCCAGACCTGGATGGATCTGCTGGAGCGCGAAGAGGTGAACGTCTGGTACTCGGCGCCCACCGCGCTGCGCATGTTGATGCGCGAGGAGGAAAGCATCTTCGCATCCGCCAAGCTTCCCCGCCTGCGCACCATCTTCAGCGTCGGCGAGCCGCTCAACCCCGAGGTGATCGCCTGGTCGCGCCGCTTGTTGCGGCACGACATTTACGACACCTGGTTCCAGACCGAGACCGGCGCCATCATGATCAGCAATCGCCCCGGACTGGAAATCCGCCCCGGCTCCATGGGCAAGCCCTGCGACGGCATCGAGCCGGCGGTGCTGGCCGACGACGGCAGCGTGCAGCCCGACGGCGAGCAGGGCAATCTCTGCCTGAAAACCGGCTGGCCCTCCATGTTCGTCACCTATCTCAACAACCAATCGGTCTATGGGAGCAAGTTCAAGAACGGCTGGTACTATACCGGCGACACGGCTCGCCGGGACGCCGACGGCTACTTCTGGTTCATGGGGAGAAGCGACGACGTCATCAACACGGCCGGCCACTTGATCAGCCCCTTTGAGGTGGAAAGCGCCCTTTTGGAGGTGGAGGAGGTGGCCGAATCCGGCGTGATCGGCGCCCCGGACGACCTGCTCTTCGAAAAGGTGGTGGCCTACGTCCAGCTCCATCAGCGTTTCCAACCGAGCAGGGAGCTGGAGCTCAAGATCCGGCTGCACGTCTCCAATCGCGCCTCCAGCATCGCGACTCCCCAAGAGATCGTCTTTTGCGACGGCATCCCCAAGAACAAGAGCGGCAAAATCATGCGCCGGGTGCTGAAGGCCCGCTACCTCGGCCTCGACGCCGGCGACACCTCAACACTGGAGATCTAAGCATGACCACCCTGGAAACCCTCACCCAAGTATTCCGCATGGTGTTCGACGACGAAACCCTGCAGATCGGCCCGCAGACCACCGCCAACGACGTCGACGGCTGGGATTCGCTCTCCCACGTCAACCTGATCACCGCCATCGAAGGGAAATTCGCCATCCGGTTCAGCCAAAAGGAACTGCTCAAACAGCGCAATGTCGGCAACCTGATCGCCGACATCGACGCCAAACTTTCCCCATCCCAAGCGAAGTAACGGACCGGCCATGCACACAAGCGGCATCGAAAAAATCCTCCAGGGGGTGAGCCAGGGGAGCGTCGACGTGGCGCAGGCGCTGGAAAAACTCAAGCACCTGCCGTTCGAGGACCTGGGGTGCGCGAACCTCGACCACCACCGCGCGCTGCGCCAGGGCTTCCCCGAGGTGATCTTCGGCCAGGGGAAGAGCGTCGCCCAGCTGCAGACCATCGTCGCGGCGCTCCTGGCCAAGGGGGGGAACGTGCTCGCCACCCGGGTGAACGGCGCCAAGGGGGCGAAGCTTCGGCGGCTCTTTCCCGAAGCCGTCTACCACGCCGACGCCCGCGCCCTGACCATCGAGCAGCATGCGGTGAAGATCCGCGGCAAAGGGAAGATCCTGGTGATCTGCGCCGGCACCTCGGACATCGCGGTCGCCGCCGAAGCGGTGTTGACGGCGCGCCTGATGGGCAACGAGGTGGAGAGCCTCTACGACGTCGGCGTCGCCGGGCTGCACCGGCTGCTGGCCCGGCGCGAGCTTTTGGCGCAAGCGGCGGTGATCATCGTGGTGGCGGGGATGGAGGGGGCGCTCCCCTCAGTGGTGGGCGGACTGGTGGACAAGCCGGTGATCGCCGTCCCCACCTCGGTCGGTTACGGGGCGGCCTTCGGCGGCGTGGCGGCGCTTTTGGGGATGCTCAACTCCTGCGCCGCTGGGGTCACGGTGGTGAACATCGACAACGGCTTCGGGGCGGCCTACGCGGCCAGCCTGATGAACAGGGTGCAGGCATGAAGATCATTTATTTCGACTGCTTCGCGGGCATCGCCGGCGACATGACGGTGGCGGCCCTCTTGGAGCTCGGCCTGCCGATCGAGACCTTGCGCGAGGCGCTGGCGGCGCTGCCGCTGGCCGGCTATTGCCTGGAAAGCGCGCGGACGGACCGGCACGGCATCGCCGGGACCTCCTTCACGGTGACGCTCTCGCAGGAAGACCAGCCCCACCGCCACTACGCCGGCATCGCCAAGATGATCGAGGCGGCGCCCCTCAAGCCGCGGGTCAAAGAGCTGGCCCAGCGGATCTTCAGGCGGCTGGCGGAGGCCGAAGCCAGCGTGCACGGCGTGGCGCTGGAACGGGTGCACTTCCACGAGGTGGGCGCCATCGATTCCATCGTTGACATCGTCGGCACCGCCATCGGGCTCGACTACCTGGGGATCGACCGGGTCTACGCCTCCGCGCTCCCCTTCGGCCGCGGCTTCGTGCATACCGCCCACGGCCGGCTGCCGGTGCCGGCGCCGGCCACCGCTTACCTCTTGCAGGGCATTCCGCTGGCCGGCGACATCGGCGAGGGGGAGCGGGTGACCCCCACCGGCGCGGCAATAGTCGCGGCGCTGGCCGAGGGTTTCGGCCCTCCCCCCGCCATGACGCCGGAGCGCATCGGCTACGGCGCCGGCGAGAAGGATTTCCCCGAGCTGCCGAACCTGCTGCGCCTGGTGCTGGGCAAGGCCGCCCGGAGCGCGCCGCAGGAAGAGGTGCTGGTGATCGAGACCCACCTGGACGACATGAACCCGGAGATCTACGGTTTTCTGATGGAAAGGCTCCTGGAGGCGGGGGCGCTGGACGTCGCCTTCGGCGCGCTGCAGATGAAAAAAAATCGCCCGGGGACGCGCCTGACCGTGATCGCCCGACCGCAGGACCTGGACAGGCTCTGCGCCATCGTGCTGAGCGAGTCCACCGCCATTGGCCTGCGCTACTATCCGGTTAGCCGCATCACCCTCGCCCGCTCGGCGCAAGAGCGGCAGAGCTCGCTCGGGCCGGTGCGGGTGAAGGTGCTGGCGGGAGGTCGGGTCACTCCCGAATACGAATCCTGCAGGCTGATCGCCCTGGAGCGCGGGCTGCCGCTGATCGAGGTCTACCGCACCGTGGAGCGGGAGAGCTGCCAGGGATGAGGCGCTTCGTGATCCTGACCGCCACCTGGGGCGGCAGCGGCTTTTCCCCGATCGCGTCGGGAACCGTCGGCACCCTGGCCGCCATCCCTTTCTACCTGGTGCTGGCCCGCTTGCCGCTGCCGCTCTACCTTTTGTCCACCCTCGCCTTCACCCTGTTCGCCTGCTGGGTTTCCGGGCTCGCCGAAGAGATCTTCCAGGAGCACGACTCGGGGAAGATCGTCATCGACGAGGTGGCGGGCTACCTGGTGACCATGACCGCGCTGCCGGTCAGCTGGCAGAGCGTCTGCGCGGGATTCCTGCTGTTCCGGCTCTTCGACATCACCAAACCGCAACCGGCGCGCTGGTTCGACCGCTCCTTGAAAAACGGCTACGGGGTGGTGCTGGACGACGTCGCCGCCGGCGTCTACGCCTGCGCCGCCGGTCATCTGCTGACGAGGTTTTTATGAAGATATCGACGCTCTCCATAGGGGACGAACTGATCTGCGGCGAGGTGGTCGACACCAACGCCTCCCACATCGCCGGCAAACTCTACGACCTGGGAGCGCGGGTGCGGCGGCACCTGACGGTGGGGGACCGCGAGGACGCGATCGTGCTGGCGCTGGAGGAGCTCTCCATCGACAGCGACGCCGTCATCGTCACCGGCGGGCTCGGCCCAACGCCCGACGATCTGACCGCGGCGGCCGCCGCGCAGGCCGCGGGACGGGAACTGGAACTCTCCCAAGAGGCCCTGGCGCACCTGGCAAGCTTCGCCGAGCGCCTTCCCGGCGGGCTGCATCCCGCCAACCGGAGGCAGGCGCTGGTCCCGGCGGGGAGCGAGCTGATTCCCAATCCGGTCGGCACCGCCTGCGGCTTCATACTGAAGCTCGGCTCGGCCCGGCTGTTCTTTCTCCCCGGCGTCCCCTCCGAGATGGAGCGGATGCTGGAGGAGACGGTGCTCCCCGCGCTGGCCGCGCCGGGACGGGAGGCGCGCCTGCGCGTGGTGCTGAAGCTGTTCGGCGTCTCCGAGGCGGCCGTCGCCGCCACGCTTGAGGGATGCCTCCCCGAAGGGTCCCCGGTCGAGCTCGCTTACTGCGTCAAGTTCCCGGAGATCCACCTGATCCTGCGCAGCCTGGCGCGGCACGAGCAGTCGCTGCAAGCGGCGGCGGCCGCGGTCCGGGAAAGGCTCGCGGAATTCGTCTTCGCCGAGGGGGAGCAAACCATGGACCGCGCGCTGGCCGCTCTGCTGAAGGGGAGCGGGCTGACCCTGGCCCTGGCCGAGTCCTGCACCGGCGGCATGATAGCGGCGCGCATCACTGCCGAGCCCGGCAGTTCCGGCTATTTTCTGGAGGGAAACGTCACCTACAGCAACGAGGCCAAGACCAGGATGCTGCAGGTGCCGGCCGAGTTGATCGCCTCCAGGGGCGCGGTCAGCGCCGAGGTGGCCAGCGCCATGGCCAGCGGGGCACGGCGCGCGGCGGGGAGCGATCTGGCCCTGTCCGTCACCGGCATCGCCGGCCCCGACGGCGGCACGCCGGAGAAGCCGGTCGGCACCGTCTTCGTGGCCCTGGCCGACGCCGACGGCTGCCGGGTAAACGGCTACCACTTCCTCGGGGACCGCGCCGCCGTCAGGTCGATCACCTGCTTCACCGCCCTCGACTGGCTGCGCAAACATCTGCTCACCCTCGGCGCGAAAGATTAGAACCGTTGGCCACGGAGACAATCTGAGCAGATCCAAGAACGGCCAGTCAAAGACTGGAAACCAGGGGTAAGACTAAAACCAAAAGACCGGTTTCTCAGACTTCCTCAGATTTTCTCCGTGGCTGATGGTTGTGGTTTTCGTTCGCGCGTAGTAGCTTTCCGTTTCTTCCTTGTTTTTTTCCGGAGAGGAAAACCTTGTACCTGGCGCCGCTCTTACTGCTGGTTCTCTGCGAAACCCTGCTCTTTTGGGCCGGGCGGCTCGCGCGCCTCTCCGACGGGGCGCTCCTTGCCGGGTTCGCGGCCGGGACGGCCGGAGCCGTCGCCCTGGCCGCGCTCTTGCGCCGACGCGAGAGCGCCATGCTGGCCGAGCTTCGCCTGGAACTTTCGGGGATGCGGCAGAAGGTGGCGAAATCGGCCCGGCGCTACCAGAGCCTGATGGAGGGGGCGGGGAACGCGATCTTCGTCTTCGACGCGCAAAGCGGCCGGGTCGAAGAGGTAAACCGCATGGGGGTGGAACTGCTGGGCTTCGACCAGCAGGAGTTCTCCTGCCTGCTGGGACGGGACCTGCTGCATCCGGCGGAATACGAAAAATTCTACGCCTTCCTGGACCGGCTCAAAAACTCGGCAAGCGCCGAGATCGACGGGCTGCAGATCCGCAAAAAAAACGGCTCTCTCTTCCTGGGCGAGATCAACGCCACGCTCATCGACCTGGGCGACCAGCAGTTGGTGCACTGCATCCTGCGCGACATCACCGAGAAAAAGCGCATCGAAAGGGAGATCTGGCAGAGAAACCGCGAACTCTCCATCCTGAACGACATTCTCACCGGCATGAACCGCGGCCCGGAAACCGAGGGGGTGAGCGAGGCGACCCTGGTCGAGATCATGGAACTGTTCCAGGCCGGCGGCGGCAGCATGCAGTTGCTCGGCATCGGCGGCGCCCCGCCGGAAACCTCCGTCTCCCGCAAGGTCTCCGCGCACCTGGGAAAGCTGCTCTGCTCCTTCATCGCGCGCGCTCCTGAGCAGTTCCGGGAGGTCCGCGTGCAGGGGGGAGAGGCGGGCGAATGCCTGCTGATGAGCGCCGCGGCTGAAGGATGGCGCTCCCTGACTTCGGTCCCCCTTGCCGCCCGCAGCCATCTGGTCGGCGTCCTGTTCCTCATGCACCCCTCTCCGCGCGTCTACACCCCCGAAGAATTGCGCTTTCTCGCCGTCGTCGGCCAACAGTTGGGAAGCGTGATCGAAAAAAGCCGGCTCTTCGCCGAACTGACCTGGAAAACGGCGGAGCTGCTCCGCTCCCACCGCCTGCTGGAAAAGAGCAGCCACAACCTTTCCCTCTCCGAAGACAAACTCAAGCGAAACCTCGCCCTGGTCGAGCAGGCGCACCTCGATCTTTCCCGGCTGGACCGGATGAAGAACCAGTTTCTAGGCATGGTCTCCCACGAATTCAACACCCCGCTCACCAGCATCATCTCCGGGTCCGAGTACCTGCTGCAGCAGGGGTGGAGCGCGCGGGAGGGGGGCGAGGTGCTGGCGATGGTCCGCGACGGCGGCCTGAGGCTCAAGGAACTGGTGGCCGACCTCCTGAAACTGATCAAGTTGGAGGCGCAGGGGGGAAACCTGGACACCTCGGCCATCCAGCTGAAACGGTTTCTGGAGGCGTTGACCGTACAACTCCAGCCGCAGCTCGACAAGCGCAAACAGAAGCTGACGCTGACCGACTTGGAATCGCTCCCCTTCTTCGACGGCGACCGCAGCTATCTGGAGCGGCTCTTCGGCGAACTGCTGCTCAACGCCATCAAGTTCAGTCCGGAGGGGGACGAGATCGAGGTAACCGGCAAGGTGGTGGACAAGGACGCGCTCTGGGAACGCAGGGAGACGCTGGAGCGGTTCAACGCCGACTTCCTCGGCAGTTGCGGCGACCGCTGTTTCTTGCAGGTGGAGGTGCGCGACCACGGCATCGGCATTCCCGCCGAGGAGCAGCAGGGGATCTTCCAACTCTTCTACGAGGTCGGCGAGATCAGGCACCACTCCAGCGGCAGCAGCAAGTATCAGGGGAAGGGGGCCGGTCTCGGGCTGGCCATCGTGAAGGGGATGGTGGAGGCCCACGGCGGCATGGTCTGGGTCGAATGCCGGGAGGGAAGCTCCTTCTTCCTGCTGCTCCCCCTGGAGCAGGAGGCGAGCCAGGCCGCTTTGTTTTAACGGCAGAGGACGTTCAACGTTCTACGTTAAAAACTTTATATGCGTAGGTTGCGTTGAACGGGGGTATCGTGAAACGCAACGTCATCCACGGTGCCAGCACCGCAACTACCGGGTCCGTGTCGGTCTAGGCTTCAGCGTAGAACGTAGAACGTTGGTGACCGTTTTTTGCTTTTGCTTGATAAGGCGCGGCAGGTTGTGCTATTGGTGATGGGTTCGACAAACCGAAGAAAAACCCGACCTTCCATGAGGCAACAGGAGAGAAAAAGCGATGCTCGACAAGGAAAAAGCGATTGACCTGGCGCTGAGCCAAATAGAGAAGCAGTTCGGCAAGGGCGCCATCATGAGGCTCGGCAACGACGAACCGCTCCCGGACGTGGCCGCCATCCCGACCGGATCGCTGTCGCTCGACCTGGCGCTGGGGGTGGGGGGAGTGCCGCGCGGCCGGGTGATCGAGATCTTCGGACCGGAGTCGTCGGGCAAGACCACGCTCGCGCTGCACATCATCGCCGAAGCCATGAAACTCGGCGGCATCGCCGCCTTCGTGGACGCCGAGCACGCCCTGGACATCGGCTACGCCAGAAAACTCGGCGTGCGCACCGACGACCTCCTGGTATCCCAGCCGGACACCGGCGAGCAGGCGCTGGAGATCTCCGAGACCCTGGTGAGAAGCGGCGCCATCGACGTGCTGGTGATCGACTCGGTGGCGGCCCTGGTCCCCAAGGCGGAGATCGAGGGGGACATGGGGGACTCACACATGGGTCTGCAGGCGCGCCTGATGTCCCAAGCCCTGAGAAAACTGACCGGCATCATCTCCAAATCCAACTGCTGCGTCATCTTCATCAACCAGATCAGGATGAAGATCGGCGTCATGTTCGGCAACCCCGAGACCACCACCGGCGGCAACGCGCTCAAGTTCTACGCCTCGGTCCGCATGGACATCCGCAAGATCGCCGCGCTCAAGCAGGGCAACGACGTGATCGGCTCCCGCACCCGGGTGAAGGTGGTGAAAAACAAGGTGGCGCCCCCCTTCAAGGAAGTGGAGTTCGACATCCTTTACGGCGAGGGTATCTCCAAGGAAGGGGACGTGCTCGACCTCGCCGTGGAGCGAAACGTGGTGGACAAGAGCGGCGCCTGGTTCTCCTACGGCAAGGAGCGCATCGGCCAGGGGCGCGAGAACTCGCGCGTCTTCCTGAAGGAGCACCCGGAAATCACCGCCGAAATCCGGGAAAAACTGCTGGCTCCGCAGGAACCGGCGCCGGCGACCGCCAAGGCCGGGGCTGCAGCCGGCAAAGCGTAACCCCATGGAACTGAACGAAATCCTCGCCATAGGCGTAAAGGCCAAGGGCTCCGACATCCACCTGAAAGCCGGCGTGCCGCCGATCGTCAGGATCGACGGCCAGCTGCGCGCCATCCCCAACGCGGAGCGGCTGTCGGCCGACGCGGTGCGCGGCATGGCGCTCTCCATCATGAACGAGCGCCAGAGGAAGATCTTCGAGGAAACCTTCGAGGTCGACCTCTCCTACGGCGTGCCCGGGCTGGGGCGTTTCCGGGTGAACGCCTTCTCCCAGCGCGGCACCGTCTGCATGGTGCTGCGCGCCATACCGATCGCCATCCCCACCATGGAGTCGCTGAACCTGCCGCTGGTGCTGAAAAAGCTCGCCATGGAGCAGCGCGGGCTGATCCTGGTCACCGGCACCACGGGGAGCGGCAAGTCCACCACCCTGGCCTCGATGATCGACTACATCAACGAGAACCGGACCTGCAACATCATCACCATCGAGGACCCGGTCGAGTACCTGCACAAGGACAAGAAGAGCTTGATCAGCCAGCGGGAGGTCGGCTTCGACACCCTCACCTTCGCCAGGGCGCTCACCTCTGCGCTGCGCCAGGACCCGGACGTGATCCTGGTGGGCGAGATGCGCGACCACGAGACCATCGAAACCGCGCTGACCGCGGCCGAGACCGGGCATCTGGTGCTCTCCACCCTGCACACCCTGGACGCCGCCGAGACCATCAACCGGGTGATCTCGGTGTTCCCTCCCTTCCACCAGCGGCAGGTGAGGATGCAGCTCTCCTCGGTGCTCAAGGGGGTGGTCTCGCAACGGCTGGTGCCGCGTTGCGACAGCAAGGGGCGCGTCCCCGCCGTGGAGGTGATGATCGGCACGGCGCGCGTCAAGGACTGCATCGACGACGACATGAAGACCAAGCAGATCACCGACGTGATCGCCCAAGGGTTCACGACCTACGGCATGCAGACCTTCGACCAGTCGCTCATGCAGCTTTTGACCAAGAAGCTGATCAGCTACGAAGAGGCGCTCACCCAGTCGACCAACCCCGACGATTTCGCCCTCAAGGTCTCCGGCATCTCCTCCACCTCGGACGCGAACTGGGACGAATTCACCTCCGACGACCCCTCCCCGGCCCAGGACGAACCGGAAATCGAGAGGTACTAGGTGCAGCGCGGCTCGGCCTTCGACTGCAGCCTGAGGGTGCTGGCGCTGCGCGACCATTCCCGAGCGGAGCTGCGCAGAAAGCTCAAGGAGAAGGGGTACCAGGAGCAGGAAATCGAGCAGAGCGTGGTCAGGCTCGAGGAGCTGGGCTATCTGGACGACGCCCGCTTCGCCCGCCTCTTCGCCGCTTCCGCCTTGCGAAACGGCAGGAGCTACGGCGCCATGCTGAAGCTGGAACTGGCCCGGCGAGGGGTCGCCCCGGAGATCGCGGCCCTGGCGCTGGCCGAACTGGCGGACGAGTTCGGCGAGGAGGAGCTCTTGGCCCGCGCCATCGCCCGCCGCTTCGCCGGCTTCGATCCGGCGCAGGCGACGGAGAAGGAACGGCGCAGGGTAGTGAGCTACCTGCAGAGAAAAGGTTTCCCGCTCGCCGCCATCTTCGCGCAACTGAAGCGGCTGGGGAGCGACGAGGGTTTGATCGACTGAATTCAGCTTATCCGGCTTTTTATTCCACTTTTGAGGTTCGTACATGACAGGCAGAGAGATCCGCGCGCAGTTCTTCGACTACTTTCAGAAAAAGGGGCACACCCTGGTGGAGAGCTCCAACCTCATCCCCAGAAACGACCCGACGCTCCTTTTCACCAACGCCGGGATGAACCAGTTCAAGGACACCTTCCTGGGGCTGGAAAAGCGTGACTATGTGCGGGCGGTCTCCTCCCAAAAATGCGTGCGCGCCGGCGGCAAGCACAACGACCTGGAGAACGTCGGCCGCACCGCCAGGCACCACACCTTTTTCGAGATGCTGGGCAACTTCTCCTTCGGCGATTACTTCAAGAAGGAGGCGATCGCCTTCGCCTGGGAGTTTCTCACCGTCGAACTCGGCCTCTCCAAGGATCGGCTCTACGTCACCGTCTACCAGGACGACGACGAGGCGGCCGCCATCTGGCACGAGCAGCAGGGGGTGCCGCTGGAGCGCATCTACCGTTTCGGCGAGAAGGACAACTTCTGGTCCATGGGCGACACCGGCCCGTGCGGCCCCTGCACGGAGATCTTCTGGGACAACGGACCGGGGACCGGCTGCGGCAGCCCGAGCTGCGAGGTCGGCTGCGACTGCGACCGCTACATGGAGATCTGGAACAACGTCTTCATGCAGTTCAACCGGGACAAGGACGGCACGCTGAACCCGCTCCCCAAGCCCTCGGTCGACACCGGCATGGGGCTTGAGCGGGTCTCCGCGGTCATGCAGGGGGTGACCTCCAACTACGACACCGACCTCTTGCAGGGGATCATCCGCCACATCGAGACGCTCTCCGGCAAGAAGTACCGGGACGAACTGAAGGACGACGTCTCCATGCGGGTGATGGCGGACCACGCGCGCGCCGTCACCTTCCTGATCTGCGACGGCGTGCTCCCCAGCAACGAGGGGCGCGGCTACGTCCTTCGGCGCATCATGCGCCGGGCCGCCCGGCACGCGAAGATGCTCGGCATCTCCGAACCGGTGCTGTACCGGATCGTGGACGCGGTGAACCTGATGATGGCCGACGCCTATCCGGAGCTCCTGGAGCGCGAGCTCTACGTGAAGAAGGTGATCCACGCCGAGGAGGAGCGCTTCGCCGAGACCCTGGACCGCGGGCTCGCCATCCTGAACGAGGAGACCGCCAGGCTCAAGGAAAAAGCCGAGAGCGTGATCTCGGGCGAGGTGATCTTCAAGCTCTACGACACCTTCGGCTTCCCGGTCGACCTCACCGCCGACATCGTCCAGGCAGAGGGGTTCACGCTCGACGAGGACGGCTTCGCCCTGTGCATGGACCGGCAGCGGATGAAGGCGCGCGAGCATTGGAAAGGCTCCGGCGAGGAAGGGCTCGCCTCGGTCTACAAGGAGCTGCACGGCTCCGGCGTCAGCAGCAGCTTCGTCGGCTACAGCGAACATACCGCCTACTCGCCGATCAGCGCCATCGTCCGTCAAGGGGTGCTGGTCGAAGAGGCGAACGAGGGGGAAGAGGTGGAGATCGTCACCGCCTCGACCCCGTTTTACGGCGAGTCCGGCGGCCAGGCCGGCGACACCGGCACCATCTCCACCGGCTCCGGCCACCTGGAGGTGAGCGCCACGGCGCGCCCCTTCACCGACCTGATCGTGCACCGCGGCAAGGTGGTCTCCGGCAGCATCCGCACCGGCGAGGCCGCCGATCTCAAGGTCTCGGTCCCGGTGCGCGCCGCCGCCGCCCGGAACCACACGGCGACCCACCTGCTGCAGTCGGCGCTGCGCGAGGTGCTGGGCGAGCACGTGAAACAGGCGGGCTCCCTGGTCGCCCCGGATCGGCTGCGCTTCGACTTCACCCACTTCCTCCCCATGACCCCCGCCGAATTGCGCCGGGTCGAGAAGCTGGTGAACGGTTTCATCATGGCCAACGCGCCGGTCGAATCGCGCGAGATGCCGGCCGCCGAGGCGCTGGCCGGCGGGGCGACCGCCCTTTTCGGCGAGAAGTACGGCGACGTGGTGCGAGTGGTGCGGGTGGGCGAGGTGAGCCGCGAACTCTGCGGCGGCACCCACGTGCGCGGCGCCGGCGAGATCGGGCTCTTCAAGATCCTCTCCGAGGTCGGCATCGCCGCCGGGGTGAGGAGGATCGAGGCGCAGACCGGGGACGGCGCCCTCGCCTTCGTGCACGGCATCGAGGACGAGCAGCGCGGCATCTCGGCACTCTTGAAGGCGGAGGGGGGGACGGCGCTCGACAAGGTCGAGAAACTGCTGCTGCACCAGCGCGAGCTGCAAAAGGAGCTGGAGGCGCTGCAGGCGCGAATGAACGCCGCCAAGTCGGCCGACCTGATCCAGCAGGTCCGCGAGCATAACGGCATCCGCGTTCTCGCCGTCAAGGTGGAGGGGAGCGAGGCCAAGGGGCTTAGGGAACTTTCCGACACCCTGAAAGAACGGATCGGCTCGGGCATCATCGTCTTGGGCGCCGGCGAGGCCGGCAAGGCCAGCCTGCTGGTGGCGGTTACCTCCGACCTGACCGCGCGCTGGAAGGCGGGCGACATCATCAAGGCCCTGGCGCCGATCGTGGGGGGCAAGGGGGGCGGCAAGCCCGAGCTGGCTCAGGCCGGCGGCAACCAGCCCGAGCACCTGGACGAGGCGCTGGAGGCGGCCTACCGGATCATCGGCTGAAACCCAAAGAGCCTGACCGCGGAGGACATTGAGGTTCCCTGAGGGCACAGAGGAAAACCTTTAAATCTTTGAGAACAACGTCAAAAACAAAAGCTTTCAACCACAGAGGTACTCAGAGGTTCACAGAGGAAAACCAAAAAACAATCTCAAGTTTTAAAGACTTTGATTTTCCCCGTTTTCAGGTTTCCTCTGTGTGACTCTGTGTACCTCTGTGGTTGAAGCCTTTAAGCCTTGAAGCTGTTTGGCTTAATCTTCCTCCATCCCCCGCAGCGCCAGGAGCGCCATGATCGAACTCGGCCGAAAGTCGGAGCAATCGCTTTTGCAGGAACAGGATCGTCAAACCGTCCTGATCGTCGACAACGAACCGCTGATCCGCGAACTGTGCAAGAAGGTGCTGACCGATTACCGGGTGGTCGAGGCGGCCAACGGCGAAGAGGCCTTGCACATCTTCCAGGGCGGCGGCGTCGACGTGATCCTCACCGACGTGGTGATGCCCAAGCTGAACGGACTCGAACTCCTGAAGAAGCTCAAGGAGATCGAACCGACCGTGGTGGTGATCATGATGACCGGCTACGCCGACAAGGAGCTGATCCTGAAGGCGCTGCAGGCGGACGCGGACGACTTCATCATCAAACCGCCCAACCTGCTGCAGCTGAAAAGCATGATACACAAGGCGCTGGTCAAGAAGGCGCTGAAAGAGGAAATCGCCAACCTGAAGAGCCTGGATCGCTTCAAGACCAACTTCCTGTCGCTGGTCTCCCACAAGTTCCGCACTCCCATCACCTCCATCTCGCTGTTCCTGCAGAATCTCGCCGCGGGCGTCTACGATCCCGGCGATCCCGTCGCCAAGGAGAACCTGGGGCTCGTCTGCCAGGAGTCGGTCTATCTCGGCAGACTGGTAACGGACCTTTTGACCTTTTCTTCGGTCATGGACCACAACGGCGGCACTCGCCTCGAACCCTGCGACCTTGGCAGCATGCTGGCGCGCTCGGTCATGGGTTCCAAGGAGTGGGCCGAGAAACCGGGGCTCACCCAGCAATGCGAGTTCGAGACGGTTCCCGAGCAGCTTCTCGACCGGGAGAGATTCGGTTTCGCCTTGCAGCAGGTAATCGACAACGCCATCAAGTTTTCCAAGAAAAGCGGGCGGATCTGCGTCACGCTCAGAAACCTCGGCGAAAACTGCCAGATAACCGTTCAGGACGATGGGATCGGCATTGCGCCGGACGAGTTGCCCAAGGTCTTCGAAAAGTTCTACCAGGTGGACGCCGAGCGCAGCGGCCAGGTGCGCGGCTTCGGCCTCGGCCTCTTCTACGCGCGCGAGTTCGTCAGGATGCACGGCGGCAGCATCGGCATCGAGAGCGAGCCGGGGAAAGGCACCCGCGTCGTCATCACCATCCCCAACAGGGAAAGCCACAGCGCCTGAACTCCTTCCGCCCGCAACCCCTCTTTAAAGTTGATTATTTATCCCTATCTGCTATATTAGCCACTTTCCATTCGGGATCTAATGATAAAGAGGCGGGCATGCAGAAACTCATCGAGAAGGCGAGCACCCTCATGGAGGCGCTCCCCTACATCAAGCGCTTTTCGGGAAAGACCATCGTCATCAAGTACGGCGGCCACGCCATGGCCGACGAAAAGCTCAGGAAATCCTTTGCGCTCGACGTCATCCTACTCAAATACATCGGCATCAACACCATCGTGGTGCACGGCGGCGGGCCGCAGATCAACGAGACCCTGAAACGCTACGGCATCACCTCCGAGTTCGTGAAGGGGATGCGGGTCACGGACGCCGAGACCATGGGCGTGGTGGAGATGGTGCTGACCGGGCAGGTGAACCGCGAGGTGGTGGGCTATATCAACCAGCACGGCGGGCGAGCCGCCGGGGTATCGGGCAAGGACGGCAGTCTGCTGTTGTGCGAGAAGATGTTGCAGCAGGTGCGGCGGCCGGACGGCGGCACCGAAATGGTGGACATAGGCTTCGTGGGAGACGTGGTCGAGGTCAACCCGGCCCTTTTGATCGCCCTGGAAAAAGGGGGCTTCATCCCGGTGATCGCGCCGGTGGGAGTGGGGCGCAACGGCGAGAGCTACAACGTGAACGCCGATTTGGTGGCGGGCAAGGTGGCGGCGGCGCTGCATGCCGAGAAGCTGATACTTTTGACCGACGTCGCCGGGGTGAAGAGCAAGGGGGGCGAGCTCCTTTCCAGCATCCCCCTGTCCGACGTCGAGACCCTGATAGACAACGGCACCGTCACCGGCGGCATGATCCCCAAGGTGACCTGCTGCACGGATGCGCTGGCGGCCGGGGTGAAGAAGGCCCACATCGTCGACGGCAGGATAGAGCACGCGATCCTTTTGGAGATCTTCACCAACGTCGGCATCGGGACGGAGATAGGGTAGAGGCGGTTAGAGGCGGTTCCACGTTCTACGTTCTACGTTGACACCTTCACCGGCCCCATCCATCTTAGCCTCAAACAGGAATGTGGAACGGGTTCTAAGCCTTTCAACGTAGAACGTAGTACGTAGAACGGGTTAGGGTTATAGGAGTTGTGGCTATGAAATCATCGGCGTGGATTGAAAAGTCGGATAAGTACATCATGCGGACTTACGGCCGGTTTCCGCTGGTGCCAGTCAGGGGCGAGGGATGCTACCTTTGGGACGCGGACGGCAAGAAGTACCTGGACTTCCTGGCGGGGGTCGCGGTCAACAACCTCGGACACTGCCACCCCGCCGTCACGGCGGCGCTCGCCAAACAGGCGGGGGAGCTGATCCATTGTTCGAACTATTATCAGATCCCGCAGCAGATCGAACTCGCCGAGCTTTTGTGCGGCCTCTCTTTTGCCGATAAGGCCTTCTTCTGCAACTCGGGCGCCGAGGCGAACGAGGCGGCCATCAAACTGGCCCGCAAGTACAGCCGGGAGAAATACGGCACCGACCGCTTCGAGATCATCACCGCGCTCGCCTCCTTTCACGGGCGGACCATGGCGACGGTGTCGGCCACCGGACAGGAGAAGGTGCAGAAATTTTTCGACCCGCTCTTGCACGGCTTCCGCCACGTCCCCTTCAACGACGCGGCCAGCCTGGCCGCGGCCGTCTCCCCCTGCACCTGCGCGGTGATGCTGGAACCGATCCAGGGAGAGGGGGGGGTCGTGGTGCCCGACGCCGGCTATCTGCAGGCGGTGCGCGAGATCTGCAACGAGCACAACCTGATCCTGATCTTCGACGAGGTGCAGGTCGGCATGGGGCGGACCGGCAAGATGTTCGCCCATGAGCACTTCGGCATCACCCCGGATATCATGACCCTCGCCAAGGCCCTGGCCGGCGGCGCGCCCATCGGCGCCATGCTCGCCACCGACGAATTGGCCGGCGCCTTCACACCCGGCACCCACGGCTCGACCTTCGGCGGCAATCCGCTGGTCTGCGCGGCCGGCATCGCCACCGTGCGCGCCATCATGGAAGAAGGGATACTGAACCGGACCTGCGAGATGGGCGAGTACCTGGTGGGAGAATTCGAGGCCCTGCAACAGAAGTTCCCGGCGATCAAGGAGGTGCGCGGCATCGGTCTGATGATCGGCGTGGAACTGAACATAGCCGGCGCCGACATCGTCAAGAAAGCGCTCGAGCGCGGGCTGCTTTTGAACTGCGCTCAGGAAAAGGTGCTCCGCTTCGTGCCGCCGCTGATCGTCGGCAAAAAAGAAGCCGACGAGATGCTGAAAATCTTCACTGGGATTCTCGAAGAGCTGTAAAACAGAATCTTTTAACAGGGATAAAACGGATACAAGGGATAACGGCCAAGACTAAAGACTAGAATCTAAGCTTTTGGGGTAAACCAAAAATCTTTTAAGTCTTTAGGCTTTTACAGGTTTATCTTTTTGTAGTTGTATCCCCTTCATTCGTTTTATCCCTGTTAAAGCTTTTGACTTTGTTTTAGACTTGTTTTGCCCGCGTTCACCTCAAAAAGTAAAGTGAGATCCCTGTTTATGAAAAAAGACTTCCTCGCCCTGAGCCAGTTCGCCAAAGCGGAGCTGGACGCCATCTTCGCGCTGACCAAGGAATTGAAGAAAAAGCAGAAGACCGGCGTCGAGCATCACCTGCTCAAAGGGAAAACGCTGGCGATGATCTTCGAAAAGTCCTCTACTCGCACCAGGATCTCCTTCGAAGTGGGGATGTACCAGTTGGGAGGCCACCCGCTGTTCATCAACGGCAAGGACTCGCAGATGGGACGCGGCGAACCGATCAAGGACAGCGCCCGGGTGATCGCCCGCTACTGCGACGGCGTCATGATCCGCACCTTCGCCCAACAAACGGTCGAGGAATTCGCCAAATACGCCTCGGTGCCGATCATCAACGGCTTGACCGACCTGCACCACCCCTGCCAGATCATGGCGGACATCTTCACCGTGATCGAGGCCAAGGGGGGCTACCAGGGGCTCAAGTTCGCCTGGATCGGCGACGGCAACAACATGGCCAACAGCTGGATCGAGGCGGCGGCCATTTTCGGCTTCGACTTGACGCTCGCCTGCCCCGAGGGGTACGACCCGAACGCCGCGGTGCTCGAATGGGCGCGCGCCCAGGGCGGCTCGCGGATCGTCGTCACCCACGACCCCAAGGAGGCGGCGCAGGACGCCGACGTGCTCAACACCGACGTCTGGGCCAGCATGGGACAGGAAGAGGAACAAAAAGTCAGGGAGAAGGCCTTCGTCGGCTTTCAACTGAACGAAGAGCTGCTCGACCTCGCGCAAGGCAACGCCATGGTGCTGCACTGTCTCCCCGCCCATAGAGGCGAAGAGATCAGCGACCAGGTCATCGAGGGACCGCACTCGGCGGTGTGGGACGAAGCCGAGAACCGGCTCCACGTGCAAAAGGCGATCATGGCGACGCTGATGAAATAAGAAGGCTCCGACGGGGAGTTTGGAGATGAAACCTCTCAACGAGATTAAAGAGATAATTCGCGGCCACAAGTCGGAATTAGCCGAGGAATTCGGCGTATCCGAGATCGGGATCTTCGGGTCAGTTGTCCGCGGCGAAGCGCGCGACGACAGCGACGTCGATGTGCTGGTCGAGTTTAGCCGGCCTATTGGACTTATCCGGTTTATGTCTCTTGAGTACCACCTTGAAAAGCTGTTCGGGGGAATAAAGGTCGATCTTGTCTCCAAAAAGGCATTGAAGCCTTATATAGGCAAAGTGATACTGCAAGAAGTCCAATATGTCTGAGGGCAGTCTGACTGTCCTGGAAGAATTAGTCCATAAAAAAGCGTAAGGAGAACCAATGGCCAAGAAAGAAGTTAAAAAGATCGTCCTCGCCTATTCCGGCGGACTGGACACCTCCATTATCCTTAAATGGCTCAAAAACGAGTACGGCTGCGAGGTGGTGACTTTCTCCGCCGACCTGGGACAGGGGGACGAACTGGACCCGGTCCGGGAAAAGGCTTTCGCCACGGGCGCCGACAAGGTCTACATCGACGACCTGCGCGAGGAGTTCGTCAGCGACTTCGTGTTCCCGATGTTCCGCGCCAACGCGATCTACGAAGGGCAGTACCTGCTCGGCACCTCGATCGCCCGCCCGCTGATCGCCAAGCGCCAGATGGAGATCGCCAAGCTCGAAGGATGCGACGCGGTCTCCCACGGCGCCACCGGCAAGGGGAACGACCAGGTCCGCTTCGAACTGGCCTACTACCACTTCAACCCGTCGATCACGGTGATCGCCCCCTGGAGGGAGTGGAAACTGAACAGCCGCCAGGCGCTGATCAGCTACGCCAAGAAAAACGACATCCCGATCCCGATCACCAAGAAGCGCCCCTGGTCGAGCGACCGCAACCTGCTGCACATCTCCTTCGAAGGGGGCATCCTGGAGGACACCTGGCTGGAGCCGCCCGAGAGCATGTTCGTCTTGACCAAGTCGCCGGAGAAGGCGCCCAACAAGCCGCAGTACGTGGAGATCGAGTTCGAGAAGGGGAACGCGGTCGCGGTGGACGGCGAGCGCATGTCGCCGGCCCAACTCCTCGGCCACCTGAACGCGCTGGGGGGCGAGCACGGCATCGGCCGAGTCGACCTCTTGGAGAACCGCTCGGTCGGCATGAAGTCCCGCGGCGTCTACGAGACGCCGGGCGGCACCATCCTCAGGGAAGCGCACATGGCGGTCGAGCAAATCACCATGGACCGCGAGGTCATGCACCTGAGGGATTCGCTGATCCCGCGCTACGCCGAGATGATCTACAACGGCTACTGGTTCTCGCCCGAGCGCGAGATGCTGCAGACCGCCATCGACGATTCCCAGAAATCGGTGAACGGCGTTGCCAGGATCAAGCTCTACAAAGGGCACTGCCGCACCGTCGGCAGGAAGTCCGAGAGCGATTCGCTCTTCAACCTGGACTTCGCCACCTTCGAGAAGGACCAGGTCTACAACCAGCAGGACGCCGAGGGCTTCATCAAGCTGAACTCGCTCCGGCTCAGGATCCGCTCGCTCATGCAGGCCAACAAGAACAAGTAGGCCGCCCCGGCGGCCTGTTAAGGAGGTGATAGGGGCACGAGGCGGTCGTATCGTGCCCCTATCCGCTTTATATGAAGCAAAACGGTTTCAAGAAAGGTCACATCGTCACTTCGGTGGTCGCCGTCATCGTCAACGCCGACGACCAGGTGCTGCTCACCAAGCGCAACATCCCGCCCTTTAAGGGGGAGTGGGTGATGCCCGGCGGCAAGATCGATCTGGGCGAGCCGATCGTGCAGGCGCTGATGCGCGAGGTGCGGGAGGAAGTGGGGCTGGAGGTCGAGGTGGGGCGGTTGATCGACGTCTTCGAGCACGTCACCCCCGGCGAGGACAACTACCACTTCATCATCATCTACTACCTGTGCACCCCGATTTTCTGCGATGTCGCGCACAACAGGGATGAAGTCTCGGAGGCGCTCTGGGTGGGACGCGACGAGCTGGTCAATTACAAGATGCCGGCCGGCGCCCGCTTCATACTGTCGAAAGTCTTCCCGGAATCAAAGACTCAAACCTTTTAACAGGGATACGACCGATACAGGGGATAACTGCCGAGAGCAAAAACAAGGCTTTTGGGGTAAACCAAAAAATCTTTTTAGTCTTTAAACTTTTTTGGATTTTGACCGGTTATCCCTTTCATTCGTTTTATCCCTGTTCAAGCCTTTGACTTTCGCTTTCTCGGCAAATGGTTTTCGGAGCCTATGGTAAAGATCATCGAGAAACACGTGCAGCTCGAGTTTCCCCTGGGTCATCACCTGCACTGCCTCATCGCCCAGATTCCCAACCGCCTGCAGCGCCGCGGGCACCTGTTCACCCTCAGCAACCCCGACGAACAGTGGCTCCTGGTGAAGGGGGTCCTCGACCTGGCGGCGGCCGGCGAGGGGAACATGAAGCGGATGCACTTCCTGATGTTCCCGGAAAGCTCCATCCCGCTGGAGCGCTTCGACGACATGCTCGCCGTCATCGACAAGGACTTCCGGTGCAATACGGTCACCATGTTCGGGCTGGAGCAACTGCCGCTGGCGGAGTACCGCAAGATGCTGATCCGCTTCCATGCGGACAACGCCGAGGCGCTGGCGCTCTTGGAGCAGGACGTGGACTCGGGCGACATCCTCACCATGCCGGTCAACTGGTGCTGCATCGCGGTGAAAGAGGCGGGCGGCAAGCTGCGCGTCTTTCTGGAGGCGAAGACCCATCCCTTCCGCGGCGAGGAGTTCCTGGACAAGGACCACGATCTGTACCGCGGGCGCCACTTCTACCTCTTCCGGGGAGAGCCCGCCTGCTTCAACTTCATGACCCTCATCTGCCTCGATTACCTGTACCGGGACCTCTACTCGTCCAACATCAAGCAGATCATCGAGCACGCGGACCAGCTTTTTTTCACCATGCGACAGACGCTGGACGCCATCTTCGTGATCCAGTGCAACCCCAAGCCGGAGCACAGCTCCTACCGCGACGTCTTGAGCGGCTTTTACGGCGAATACCTGGCCGACGCCCCGGGAGTGCGCGACACGGTCACCGTGTTCGGCAACTGTTCCAACGAAAGCGAAGTGGAAGGGATCAGTTGCCAACCCTGCTACGGCGTCTCCTTCGTGGCGATCAGCGGCAGGCATAAGATGCAGCAGTACCGGGAGCCTGAGTTCTGCAGCGACGACTTCGACGGCGCGCCGATCTGCCGGCTCAGGTTCGGCGCCGGCACCAGGCTCTTCTACTTCAACCTCCCTCTGCACCACGAGCTCGACCCGCGCAGTTCCCGCGTGCCGCTCAAGGTGCATTCCGTCTTGCGCTGGAGCCAAGAGTCCGGCTGGGTGAAATAAGCGTCCTGCACTTCGCACATCCGTAGGTCGCGTTGAACGGCTTCACCGTGAAAGCAACATTGCCACCGCCGCACCGTTGCGACGTCGCGTTTCGTACCTCAACGCGACCTACCGAAATGGCTGCTGGATGGTTGCCTCTGTCGTATCTTCGTCTTGTTTAAAGCAGTGCAAAATTCTTTTACCGCAGGAGAACGAACCATGTCCAAAGACAAACTATGGGGCGGACGCTTCACCCAGCCCACCGACAAATTCGTCGAGGAGTTCACGGCCTCGATCAACTTCGACAAGCGCCTCTATCACCAGGACATCCGCGGCTCCATCGCCCACGCCACCATGCTCGGCAGGCAGGGGATCATACCGCAAGAGGACGTGGAGGCGATCGTCGCCGGCCTTAAGGAGATCCTGGCCAGCATCGAGGCGGGAAATTTCGATTTCTCGGTGTCGCTGGAAGACATCCACATGAACATCGAGGCCAGGCTCTCGGAGCGGATCGGCGACGCCGGCAAGAGGCTGCATACCGGCCGCTCCCGAAACGATCAGGTGGCGCTCGACATCCGCCTCTACTTGAGGGACGAGCTGGAGGAGATCGACGGCTACATCGAGCGCCTGATCGACTCGCTCCTCTTCCAGGCGGAGGAGAACCTCTCCGTGGTCATGCCCGGTTTCACCCACCTGCAGACCGCCCAGCCGATCCTCTTCTCGCACCACATGCTCGCCTACCTGGAGATGCTCAAGCGGGACCAGGGGCGCATGCGGGACTGCCTGAAGCGGGTGAACGTGATGCCGCTGGGCGCGGGCGCCCTGGCCGGCACCACCTTCCCCATCGACCGCGAGTACGTGGCCGAGCTGCTCGGCTTCTCCGAGGTGACCCGCAACTCGCTCGACTCGGTCTCGGACCGCGACTTCGCGCTGGAGTTCTGCGCCGCCTGCTCCATCCTGATGATGCATCTGTCGCGCTTCTCCGAGGAGCTGATTCTCTGGTCCACCAGCGAATTCAAGTTCGTGGAGCTCTCCGACTCCTTTTGCACCGGCTCCTCCATCATGCCGCAGAAGAAGAACCCGGACGTCCCGGAGCTTGTGCGCGGCAAGACCGGGCGCGTCTACGGCAACCTGATGTCGCTTCTGACGGTGATGAAGTCGCTGCCGCTGGCCTACAACAAGGACATGCAGGAGGACAAGGAACCGCTTTTCGACACCATCGACACCGTGAAGGGGTGCCTCAAGGTGTTCGCCGACATGGTGCGCGAGATGCGGGTGGACCCGGCCCGCATGCTGAAGGCGGCCGGCGCCGGCTTCTCGACCGCCACCGACGTCGCCGACTACCTGGTCAGAAAGGGCGCCCCCTTCCGCGACGCGCACGAGGCCGTGGGCAAGGCGGTGCGCTACTGCATCGAGAACGAGATGGAGCTCGACGAGCTCACCCTCACCGAGTGGCAGCTTTTCTCCTATCGCTTCGAGGACGACATCTTCGCGGCCATCACCATCGACGCCTCGGTGAACGCGCGCCTGGCGACCGGCGGCACCGCCCTGGAGCGGGTGCAGGCCGAGATCGCCCGAGCCAGGGAAGGAAGGTAGCCGTGGCCTCCCTGTCCCGTCCGATAAGCGCCCTGCTGGCGCTCGCCGCGCTCGCTCTGGTCCTTGCCGGCTGCGGCAAGAAGGGGCCGCTGGTTCCTCCCGAGGCGCTGGTGCCTGCGCCGGTCGCCAACCTGGCGGTCGCCCAGAAAGGGGCGCGCTTCCAGGTGAGCTGGTCCGCGCCCGGCAAACAGGAGGGGGGCGCGACGCTCAGGGACCTGGCGGGCTTCCTGTTGTTCAGGCGTCCGCTGCTCCCTCCGGCGGAAGACTGCGACGAGTGCCCGAGCGCCTACCGCCAGCTGGCCCGCATCGATCTGGACTACCTGCAAGCAGTGCGGCACCTCGGCAATCTCTTCATTTACGACGATTCGGAGCTGAAAAAAGGTGAGAGCTACCAGTACAAGCTGCGCTCCTTCAGCGTTGAGGGAGCCCAGAGCAGGGACTCCAACAAGGCGCGCCACAGGTTCATCGCCCCGCCCGCTCCTCCGGTGGTGGAAGCGCTCCCTTCGACGACCGGAGTGGTGCTGGCGTTCGTCGCCCCGCCCCCCGCGGAGGGGACCCTGGTCGGCTACAACATCTACCGCGCAAAAAAAGGGGGGGCAGCGCCGCTCGCCCCGCTGAACGCCGCGCCGGTGACCGCCACCACCTACGAGGACAAGCTGCCGCTCATCGGGGTTCCCTACGATTACACGGTGACCAGCGTGGTGGCGTTGAATGGCGAGACGGCGGAAAGCGTCCCGTCGAACAGCATCGAAGGCTCCATTTTGGCGCGCGATTAAGAGTTGTAAATGACCGCCGTTTTTAGGTTCAACGCAACCTACGCATCACTTGATCAAGGCCACTCTCACATGAAAAGATCAGCAGTTATACCTCTCCTGCTTGTCATGGTATTCATGGCGGCGGCCGCCGGGGCCGCCGAACGAAAGCCAAAGCCCGACGGCCGCATCGAGGTCAAATTCAACACCCTGGGCATGAAATTCGTCAAGGTGCCGGCCGGCGGCCTGGCGATGGGAAAGCTTTGCCGTCAAGAGGACCCTGATGCCTACCAAAAGTGCCAGCAAGAAGGGAGAGACGACGAAACTCCGGCCCACCTGGTAACCGTCGGCGCCTTTTGGATGGGACAATACGAAGTTACCCAGGCCCAGTGGTCAGCCATCATGCAGAACAACCCTTCTTATTTCGATGACGGCAAACTGCGCGAGAGCAGCCTGAACTTCCCGGTGGAAAACGTCAGCTGGGAAGAAGTCCAGGAGTTCCTCAAGCGCCTGAGCCATAGGGAGGGCAAACAGTACCGGCTCCCCACCGAGGCGGAATGGGAGTACGCCTGCAAGAGCGGCGGCAAGGACGAGAAATACTGCGGCGGCAACGATGCGGACGCGGTGGCCTGGCATGCCGACAACAGCGGCAAGCGGACCCATCGAGTAGGGACAAAGCGGCCCAACGGCCTGGGCATCTACGACATGAGCGGCAACGTATGGGAGTGGGTGAGCGACTGGTACGACGCCAACTATTATAGCGTCGGCCCCGGTTACAACCCCCGCGGACCCGCCGACGGCGTCTGCAAGGTCAATCGCGGGGGGAGCTTCGACTACGGCCGGGAGTTCGCCAGGACCGCGGCCCGCGGCGGCTTCAACCCCAGCTACCGCCGCAAGGACCTCGGCTTTCGGGTGGTGTGCAACAAGTTCCAGTGACTGGCCGCGCAGGAGATTCCGCTCGCCGTTAAGTTCGGATCAAAGCCACCTTAAAAATACGGGTATGAACACGAGCCGAGCTTAGCTTAATTACCAGTGCTCTCAGCCCCCCTCGCTCCTCGCACGACCTGCCCCTTGTCCCTTTTCGTGATCCATTGCCAAAACCGGCTCAGGTGCCGTTTTACCTGAACCCTCGCTGCAAAAGCAGTGAAAGCTTTGACAATAGTGTCACAATTTGATATCTCATAATTATGAACAACAAGCACCGAAAAACACTTAAAGCCATTTTTTCCTCGCCGCCCCAATCGGGCATCAACTGGAGCGATATCGAAGCGCTCCTTGCGGTTCTGGGCGCAGAGCGGTATGAAGGGAGCGGGTTTCGTGTTCGGTTTCTACTAAATGGCGTCAAGGCAACATTCCACCGACCGCACCCTCAAAAAGAAACCGACAAAGGCGCGGTGATATCGGTACGGAGATTTTTGGAGGCAGGAGGAGTAAAGCCATGATGGAATACAAAGGATATTTGGGCAAAGTGGAGTTTGACGATGAGGTTGGCATATTCCATGGAGAAGTAATCAACACCCGCGATGTAATTACCTTCCAAGGTACGACCGTCGAGGAGATCAGGGAGGCGTTCAAAGATTCGGTGGAAGACTATCTTGATTTTTGCGCTAAGCTCGGGCACTCTCCTGAAAAGCCATTTACGGGCAGGTTAATGCTACGAATTTCGCCTGACCTGCACCGCAAAGCGTACATTTCTGCCCGTCAGGCAGGTAAAAGCCTTAATGCATGGATTACGGAAGGTATTGGCGCGCTGACGAACCCCGCCGAACACTGATTAAGTTCGATCCGGGCCCGGTGAGCTATTTTTCGATTCCAGTACATTCGGCGGCATCTTGCAAGTGCCGAAGTTGAGCTGAAATATACTGGTATTCGCGACAATCTGCAACCGGTATGCTGCAAGCCGCCTTCCCGCCCGTCCCGCCCTTCCCGCCAGCACTGACGCGCAAAACAACAAGATGAGGTGTGGTGGCCCTTCAGCGCAGCCTCGGATTTTTTTTGTCGCAAAGTTTCGGTAGACAGCCAACAGGTTTTCCTCTAGGATAGCGTGGCATCGCTGCCATTTTTGAGGAG
>CAIYDQ010000015.1 GCA_903925075.1 uncultured Geobacter sp. | reverse complement strand
GTGGCGCAGGGGGTCGATTCCCTCTCCACCTCCGCCTCGGAGAGCGCCTCCTCCATCCTGGAGATGGCCTCCAGCGTCGAGGAAGTGGTGCAGAACGTGGAAGACCTGGCCAAGTCGGTGAACGAGGTGAGCTCCTCCATCGTCGAGATGGGGGCGTCCATCAAGCAGGTGGGCAACGGCGTGGTGAGCCTGATGGAGGTGTCGACCGCGACCGCCTCCTCGGTGATGCAGATGGACAGCTCCATCAAGCAGGTGGAACGAAACGCCAACGAGACGGCGGCCATCTCCAGGGAGGTGCGCATCGACGCCGAGACCGGCCGCGAGGCGGCCGAAGCGGTGATCGACGGCATGAAGGAGATCAAGCGCTCCTCGGAGATCACCAGCGAGGTGATCAGCAACCTTTCCGAGCGGGTGGGGGACATCGGCGAGATCCTCTCGGTGATCGACGAGGTCGCCGAGCAGACCAACCTCCTGGCGCTGAACGCGGCCATCATCGCGGCCCAGGCGGGCGAGCACGGCAAGGGATTCGCGGTGGTGGCGGACGAGATCAAGGAGCTTTCCGAGCGCACCTCCAGCTCCACCCGGGAAATTTCCCTGGTGATCAGGGGCGTGCAGGAGGAGACCCGGCGCGCGGTCGAGGCCATCGACCAGGCCAAGGGGAGCATCACCGACGGCGAGCTCTTGTCGCAGAAGTCGGGCCAGGCGCTGGCCAAGATCGTGGTCGGGGTGAACCGGGCCACGGCGCAGGTGGCGGAGATCGCCCACACCACCGTGGAGCAGGCCAAAGGGAGCCAGATGATCCGCGAGGCGATGGAGCAGGTCTCGGAGATGGTGGCCCAGATCGCCAAGGCGACCCGCGAACAGGGGCAGGGGGGCGATCTGATCATGGGCGCCGTCGAGCACATGAAAGGGCTCACCTCGCAGGTGCTCTCCTCGACCCGCGAGCAGAACAAGGTGGGGAACCTGATCGCCCAGTCGACCGAGAGCATCACCGAGATGATCCGCCACATAAAGCGCGCCTGCGACGACCAGAGCCGCGGCTCCGAGCAGATCGTCAGCTCGGTGGCCGAGATCGAGGCCGCGACCGAGGCGAACCTGGAGGCGACCCGGGTGATGGACGATTCGGTCTACAAGCTGTTCAAGCAGACCGAGCTTTTGAAGCTGGAGATGGAAGCCTTCAAGATTTGACCAACGATAAAAAGCTGCAACCAAGGAGTGCCTGATGGGGAGGATTGAGGATAGATTCAAGGCGTTGCGCGAGCGCGGGGAGACGGCGCTGGTGACCTTCGTCACCGCCGGAGATCCGGATCTGGCCACGACCGAGCAGGTCGTGCTGGAACTGGAGCGCGCGGGCGCCGACCTGATAGAGCTGGGGGTGCCGTTCTCCGACCCGATGGCGGACGGACCCACCATCCAGCTTTCCTCGGACCGCGCGCTCTCTTCCGGGACCACGCTGCCGGGGATACTGGCGATGGTGGCCAGGATTCGCGAGCAAAGCCAGGTGCCGATCGTGCTGATGGGATACTTCAACCCGATCTTCATCTACGGTGCCGAGCGCTTCGCGGCGGACGCGGCCGCCGCCGGGGTGGACGGCCTGCTGGTGGTCGACCTGCCGCCGGAGGAGGCGGCCGAGCTGAAGGGCGCCACCGACCTGCGCGGCATCGATCTGATCTTCCTGTTGACGCCCACCTCGGACAGCTCCAGGATCGAGGCGGTCTCCCGGCTGGGAAGCGGCTTCATCTACTACGTCTCGGTCAACGGGGTCACCGGCGCGCGCAGCGAGCTGGCGGACACGCTGGCGGCGCGGGTGACGGAGGTGCGCGCGGCGTTGAGCCTGCCGCTGGTGGTCGGCTTCGGCATCTCCGATCCCTCCCAGGCAGCAAAGGTGGCCGAGGTCGCCGACGGCGTGGTGGTGGGGAGCGCGCTGGTGAAGCTTTTCGAGAACTATCGGGGCGCGGAACTGCTGCAGCTGCTGGGCGGGAGCGTCTCCGCCTTGAAGCAAGGGATGCGGGCGTGTTCCGCCGGGTGATCCCCCGCATCTCCGAGCGCCGCAGCGCAGGGCGCAGCTTGTTCGACATGACGTCCGTGATCCGCCAGGGAGCGCAACGTCAATTTCATGGACCAAAAAAGAGCGGGATATTTCCCCAGAAGAGGGCACACATGGCTTGGTTTAAGAGAGACAATCCGCCGCAGGCGAAGGGGCCGGACCACAAGGTGAAGGTGCCCGAGGGGCTTTGGACGAAGTGCGTCAGCTGCGGCGAGACCATCTACACGAAGGACATCGAAAGCAACCTCAACGTCTGCCCCAAGTGCAACCACCACTACCGGGTTTCGGCCCGCAGGCGGCTGGAACTGCTGCTGGACGAGGGGAGTTTCTCGGAGTTCGACGCCGGCATGGTATCGGTCGATTCCCTCGCCTTCAAGGACACCAAGAGCTATCAGGATCGCATCGACGCGGCGCTGGCCAAGGGGGGGAGCAAGGACGCCATCATTTGCGGCCGGGGCGAGGTCGAAGGGACCCCGGTGCAGATCTGCGTCTTCGATTTCTCCTTCATGGGCGGCAGCATGGGGAGCGTGGTCGGCGAGAAGATCACCCGCGGCATCGAGCGCGCCCTGACCGACCGTACCCCGGTGGTGATCGTCTCCGCCTCCGGCGGCGCCAGGATGCAGGAGAGCATACTGTCGCTCATGCAGATGGCCAAGACCTCGGCGGCGCTGGCGAAGCTGCGCGAGGCGGGGCTTCCCTTTATCTCCATCCTGACCGATCCCACCACCGGCGGGGTAACCGCCAGTTTCGCCATGCTGGGGGACATCAACATGTCCGAGCCCAAGGCGCTGATCGGTTTCGCCGGTCCGAGGGTGATCGAGCAGACCATCAGGCAGAAGCTTCCCGAGGGTTTCCAGCGGGCGGAGTATCTGCTCGACCACGGCATGGTGGACCTGATCGTGGACCGGAGCAAGATGAAGTCCCAGCTCTCCGGCATCTTGAAGATGCTTTACCGATAAACAATTCGCCACGGAGAAAATCTGAGAAAATCCGAGCAAACCAGGTTTTTGGGTGTGGTCTTACACCTCGTTTAAGCCTTTGACTGGTCTCTCTCGGATCTGCTCAGATTGTCTCCGTGGCCAACGGTTCTGACTCAGTTCGCTGGCGACCGGGGCGGCGTTTCGCGTTTCACGATACAGCCGTTCAACGCAACTTACGGGAAGGGGAAGCGTTAACTTGCGACCGTGGCTCCTCCCCGCTCCGCCGGCCCCGCCCGAGCGTGCCATTTTAGCCGACACCCCCCTATTGTATGGACTTTTTCATCTGCTTTACCTATAATCCCCGCCTGTCATGACCTATGCAGAGACACTCGCGCACATATACTCCCTGAGCCGGTTCGGCATCAAGCCCGGCCTGGCCAGAATCAGCAAGCTCTTGGGCGCGCTGGGCGACCCTCAGGACGCCTTCGCCTGCGTTCACGTGGTCGGCACCAACGGCAAGGGGTCGTCCGCCTCCTGCCTCTCCTCGATTCTCAGCGCCGGCGGCTACCGCACCGGGCTCTTCACCTCGCCGCACCTGATCTCCTTCACGGAGCGCATCCGCATCGACGGCGCGGAAATCGAGGAGGCCTCGGTGGTGCGCCTGGCGCAACGGGTGATGGCGGCCGCTCCCGAGGAGAGCACCTTTTTCGAGATCGTCACCGCCTTGGCGGCTCTCTATTTCGCCGAGCAGGGGGTGGATATCGCCGTCTTCGAGGCCGGCATGGGGGGGCGGCTCGACGCGACCAACGCCTTCAACGGCCTGCTCTGCCTGCTGACGCCGGTCTCGCTGGAGCACACGGACTACCTGGGAAAGGACGTCGCCGAGATCGCCCGGGAAAAGGTCGGCATCTGCAAGCCGGGCGCCCCCATCGTCTCGGCCCGCCAGCATCCCGACGCGGCGCGGGAGATCTCCCGGTTCGCCTCCCTGCTCCGCTCGCCGCTGTACCTCTGCGGCGAGGGGTTCGACGCCGACTGGCAGCAGGGAAAACTTCGCTACCGGGGATTGACCATGAACCTGGAGGGGGTGCAGTCGGGGCTGTCCGGGCGCTATCAAAGCGGCAATCAGGCCCTGGCGCTGGCCGCCGCGGAACTTTTGTCCGAGAGCGGCTTTCCCTTGCAGCCGCAGGCGCTGGTCGCCGGCATCGAACGGGCCGGGTGGCCGGGCCGGATGGAGATGTTTCCGGGGTGTCCGCGCGTGCTTTTGGACGGCGCCCACAATCCGGCGGGCGCCGCCGCCCTGGCCGAGGCGCTGGCCGAGATCCCGCGCGGCAGGCTCTTCATGGTCCTGGGAGTGATGGGGGACAAGGAGCTTTCCGGCATGCTCGCGCCGCTTTTGCCGCTCGCCGCCGTCGTTTTCGCGGTCGCGCCGGCCATCGAGCGGGCGCTGCCGGCCGCCGAACTGGCCCTCAGTTGCCAACGGGCGGGCGCCGGCTGCGTAGAGACGGCGGGCGCGGTGGCGCAGGGCATAGCCCGGGCGCGCGCCGAGGCCGGAGCCGACGATCTGATCCTGATCTGCGGTTCCCTGTTCACCGTGGGCGAGGCCAGGAGCGTCATGATGTCGCGCCGTTTCGATCCGTTCAGGGGATGAACGGTGCAAGGCGGCAACGGGATGAACCTCGAAAAGCATTTGAACCGCGAAGACGCGAAGTACGCGAAGAATGTCAAGGGCGGTTTCGTTTGCGGTATTTGAATTTCTTCGCGTCCTCGGCGTCTTCCGCGGTGAGCGATTGACGTTATCAGCATAAAAGGTTCGACCTCTAAAATTGTGATTCCTGGAGCGCGATGAAATCTGCACGAGCCTTGCGGCTTTTAATCTATTTACTGTTCTCCGCCGCCTTGGCGCAGGCGGCGCCGCTGCTGGCGCCCGCGCCCGGTCAAGAGCCCGGGGAGGTGAAGCTGAACGCGGACGTCCTCACCCTGGACGTCCCGTCCGACAGCTATCGGGCCCAGGGTTCGGTTCGGCTCGTTCAGGACGGCGTCTCGCTTTTGGCCGACAGCGTGATCTACCGCAGGCTTTCCGGCGACGCCCTGGCCGAGGGGAAGATCCTGCTTTTGAAGGACGGGGACAGCTTGAAAGGGGAGCGGCTCTCCTTGAATCTGCTCTCCCAGCAGGGGGAGCTTGCCAACGGGGAACTGTTCATCAAGCAGTCCAACTTCAGGGTCCACGGCAAGGTCGTGGAGAAGACCGGGGACGACAACTACCGCATCGAAAACGGCAGTTTCACCACCTGCGACGGAGACAAACCGAGCTGGAGGTTCGAGGCGAGCAGGGTGGACATCACCCTGGACGAGTTCGCCACCGCCCGCGACGCGAAGTTCTACGTCGGGGACGTCCCGCTTTTTTACACGCCCTACCTGATCTATCCGGTGAAAAGGGAGCGACAATCCGGCCTGATGCTCCCTAAGTTCGGACACTCCTCCAAGAAGGGACTCTATCTCGACCAGCCGTACTACTGGGTGATCAACGCCAGCCAGGACGCCACCTTCGACCTCGACCTGGAGAGCCGCCGGGGGGTGGGGGTCGGGGGGGACTTTCGCTACTTGAGGCCGCGCGGCAGCGAGGGACACCTGCAGTGGTACGGCATTTACGACCGGCAGGCGGAAAAATTCCGCGGCGAGCTGAACCAGAAGCACCTGGAACTGCTCTCGCCCGAGACCACCCTCGCCTCCGACATCCACCTGATCGCCGACCGCGCCTATTACAAGGACTACGGCGAACTCTCCGGCGATTACAACCGCCAGTTGCTGGAATCGACCGCCTCGTTCGACCGCAGGTGGCAGCGCTACGGCCTGACCGGCGAGGCCCGCTACACGCAGGACCTGCTCGCCTCCAACAACGACGCCACCCTGCAGAGGCTGCCGGCGCTGAGCTTCACCGCCGCCGGCGAAAAAATCGGTCCCGTCTTCTTCTCCATGGATTCCGGCTTCGTCGACTTCCAGCGCGGCCAGGGGACGGTCGGCGAGCGGCTGGAACTGCATCCCCGGCTCAGCTATTACGCCAAGCCCGCGGCCCCGCTGGATCTCTCCGTTTACGGCGGCTATCGGGAGCGCTTCTACGACGCCCACGGCGCCGACGCCAACCGCGGCCTGCAGCAAATCGGCGAGGCGGACGCCGGCGGCATCCTTTCCCTGCCGCTGGAGCGGGTGTACGACGGCCGCCTGCGCCATCTGCTGATCCCCTCGCTTGAGTACGATTTCGTGGAACAAAAACGGCAGCAGCGGATCGCTTTTTTCGATTACGACGATCAGGTGCTCGGCCAAAGCATGGCCAAATGGTCGCTCGCCAACGTGGTCACCGAGAAGTTCGCCTCCGAGGCGGGCCCTGCCGAGTACCGCGACCTCCTCTACCTGAAGCTTTCCCAGGGTTACCAGATCTCCGGCACGCGCCGCGAACTGCTCGCCCTGGTGGACCCGGGTCACCGCTTTACCGACCTGAAGCTGGAGGGGACGGTGAACCCCTTGAAGGGGGTCTCCGTCGGCTTCGACAGCCGCTACAACCCGGTGGACGGCAACTTTTCGACCGGCAACCTGGGAGTCGAGGTGAAAGGGGAGGGGGCCAACATGGCGCATCTGGGATATCGCTACTCCCGGGGCGAGCTGGAGTATCTGGAAGGGCGGGTGGTGTTTCCGATCGCCCGCCAGTTCACGGCCAGCGTGCTCGGGCGCTATTCCATCGACCGAGGCGCCTTTTTGGAGTCGCGCTACGCGTTGGAGTACAAGCATCAGTGCTGGAGCGTGATCGCCGCCTTTTCCGACCGACCCGGCACCCCGAACGCGCCCGGCAACATCAGCAACTCCGGCAACCGGGAGTTCACCTTGAACTTCTCGCTGGCCGGCCTGGGCGCCCTGGGGCCGATGCGCGCCTTCTGATGCGAAGAAAAGCATTGGAACCGCGAAGACGCCAAGCACGCGAAGAAAGACAAACGCATTTGTGGCTTTAACAATCCGGCCGTTTTCTGTAGAATCGTCAGTGGCCGCAAGCCTCAGGCCATTTTGAAACTGCGCGTCAGGCAAACAATAAATCCACCCCTTTGGAGGATTCATGCAGCAGAACTTCACCCCTACCTCGCTACTGGTGACCGGCGGGGCTGGCTTCATCGGCTCCAATTTCATCAACCACTTCATGGCGGGTAACCCGGCATGCCGGGTGCTCAATCTGGATCTGCTCACCTATGCGGGAAACCTGAAGAATCTGGCGCCGGTGCAGGACAGGGCGGGCTACCGCTTCGTGAAGGGGGACATTTGCGACGGTCCCCTGGTCGCCGCTCTCCTTGCCGAGCAGCAGGTCGACGCCGTTGTTCATTTCGCGGCTGAATCGCACGTCGACCGCTCCATCACCGGCCCGGAAATCTTCGTCAAGACCAACGTGCTCGGCACGCAGACGCTGCTTGAGGCGAGCCGCCAGCATGCGGAGCGCATGCCGAGCTTCCGTTATCTGCAGGTATCGACCGACGAGGTGTACGGGAGCCTCGGCGCCGAGGGGTACTTCACCGAGGAGACGCCGCTGGCCCCCAACTCGCCTTATTCGGCCAGCAAGGCGGGAGCCGATCTGCTGGTGCGGGCCTATTTCGAGACCTTCGGGCTTCCCACGCTCAACACGCGCTGTTCCAACAACTACGGCCCTTACCATTTCCCGGAAAAGCTGATCCCGCTTTTGATCCACAACATCATGAAGCGGCGCGCCCTGCCGGTCTACGGCGACGGCCTCAACGTGCGCGACTGGCTGCACGTCAAGGATCATTCGGCCGCCATCGAGCAGGTGTTGAAGCGAGGCACCCCCGGAGAGGTCTT
Organism: uncultured Geobacter sp.; assembly: GCA_903925075.1. Taxonomy (GTDB): domain Bacteria; phylum Desulfobacterota; class Desulfuromonadia; order Geobacterales; family Geobacteraceae; genus Geomonas. Next base: position 57,267 of record CAIYDQ010000015.1, on the reverse strand, counting down.
CAACATCGGCGGCAACAACGAGTGGCGCAACATCGACATCGTGCATCTGGTCTGCGACCTGATGGACGAGCGGTTGGGGAGGAAGGCGGGAGAGAGCCGGGAGTTGATCAGTTTCGTCAAGGACCGGGCGGGGCACGATCGTCGCTACGCCATCGACGCCACCAAGCTCAAGCGCGAGCTTTCCTGGGAGCCCTGCTACACCTTCGAGCGCGGCATCGCCGAGACCATCGACTGGTACCTCGCCAACCAGGATTGGGTCGAAGAAGTAGCCTCCGGCGCCTATCGGGAGTATTACCTGACGCAATACGGGGCGTGAGAGAACCAATGATCGGTCGGATCGGTCGGATCGGACCGATCGGTCCGATGAAAAACAAGAAGCTTTTAAGCCAAGGGAGGCTTTATGATACTGGTGGTAGGGAGCAAGGGGATGCTCGGGCAGGAACTGATGGCGCTTTTGGGGAGCGGGGCCCGCGGGGTGGACATCGAAGAGATCGACATCACGGACCTCTCGTCGGTGCAGCGGGTGCTGCTCACCCTGAAACCGCGGGTGGTGGTGAACGCCGCCGCCTACACCAACGTGGACGGCTGCGAAACCGAGACGGAACTGGCCCTGCAGGTGAACGGGGAGGGGGTTGCCCATCTGGCCATGATCTCCAAGGAGATCGGCGCCAAGCTGGTGCAGGTCAGCACCGACTACGTGTTCGACGGCGGCAAGGGCTCTCCCTACCTGGAGGACGATCCGACGGCGCCGCTCAGCATCTACGGAGAATCCAAGCTGGCCGGCGAGATGAACGCGCGCTTCAACCCTGATCACCTGGTCGTGCGCACCCAGTGGCTGTACGGCCACGCGGGCAAAAACTTCGTCGAAACCATGCTGCGGCTCGGCGGCGAGCGGAGCGAGGTCTCGGTGGTGGACGACCAGATCGGCTCGCCCACCTGGACCTACGATCTGGCGCTGGCCATCAAGGCGCTGATCGAGAAGGGATGCCGCGGCACCTACCACGCGGCCAACTCGGGTTTCGTTTCCTGGAACGCCTTCGCCCGCGAAATCTTCCGGCTGGCGGGGCTCGACGTCAAAGTCAACCCGATCAGCACGGCGGAGTTCGGTCTTCCGGCGGCGCGTCCGCTGTACTCGACCCTCGACTGCGGCAAACTCGCGCAGGAAACGGGCTTCGTTCCCCAGCCCTGGCAGCAGGCCCTCAAGCGCTACCTGGAGCTGCGGGCGGCAAAACGACCGTAAACCACACCATGCACGCAGCGGCGGCATCCGCAGGTCGCGTGCAACGGCCTCAATAGACCCTGGAGGGTAATATATGGAGCGCGGAGAACGTCCCTGGGGGACCTATACGGTTCTCGACGAAAACAGCAGCTACAAGATCAAGCGGATCGAGGTGATCCCCGGCCAGCGCCTGTCGCTGCAGATGCACCACCACCGAAGCGAGCACTGGATCGTGGTCTCCGGAACCGCCAAGGTCACCTGCGGCGACAGCGTGCGCATCGTCAACATCAACGAATCCACCTTCATCCCCATCGGCTCCAATCACCGCCTGGAAAACCCCGGGGTCATCCCGCTGATCATCATCGAGGTGCAAAGCGGCGAGTACCTGGGCGAGGACGACATCGTCCGTTTTCAGGACGACTATCACCGGGTGGAGCCGGCTCCTGAAGCGTAGCGGCTTAAAGTTCGATGCAGTGACCAAGGGGGAATTCGTGTATATCGTCATCCTTGCCGGCGGTTCCGGCACGAGGTTCTGGCCGCTTTCCAGAAAGAGCACGCCCAAGCAATTGATGTCGGTGTTCGGCGGCAAATCGATGCTGCAAAGGACCGTGGAGCGGGTCCTGCCGCTGCAACCCAAGCGGGTGATGATCGTCACCAACGCGCTGCAGGCGGCCGAGACCAGGCGGCAGGTGGCGTATATCGACGACGTGCCGGTGGACGTGATCGAGGAGCCCGTGGGGCGCAACACCGCGCCGGCCATAGGTCTTGCCGCCTCCATCATCGCGCGCTTCGACGCCGACGGCGTCATGGTCGTGCTCCCCGCGGACCACTACATTCTGGACGAGGAGCGCTTTCGGGACACCATCGTCAAAGGGTGCGAGGCCGCCGCCAGCGGCAAGCTGGTGACGCTGGGGATCACGCCGACCCGGCCGGAGACCGGCTACGGCTACATCGAGGCGGAGGCCGACGGCAACGGCGCTCCCGTGGCCGTGCGCCGCTTCGTGGAAAAACCGCCCCTGGAGCGGGCCATGGAATTCCTGGCCACCGGGCGCTTCTACTGGAACTCCGGCATGTTCGTCTGGGGGGCCTGCGCCATCCTGGACCAGATCGGCGCCTTCATGCCGGAGCTTTCCGCCGCCCTGGCGAAGCTGACCTTCGAGCAGGAGGTCTGGGAACTCTCCGACCTGAGGCCGCAGATAGCAGAGGTCTACGCCGGCATCAAGGGGGAGTCGATCGACTTCGGGGTCATGGAGAAGGCGCAGGACGTGCAGGTGATCGCCGCCTCCTTCGGCTGGAGCGACGTCGGCTCCTGGAGCGCGCTTCCCGAGGTGATGATGGCGGACGAGGACGGCCACGTGCTGATCGACGCCAAGGGGTCGGTGTCGATCGGCTCCGACGGTTGCCTCGCCTATGGCGGCGGCAAACTTGTCGCCTTCGTGGGGGTGAAGGACCTGATCGTGGTCGACACGCCGGATGCGCTGCTGGTCTGCGACAAGTCGGCGGCCCAGGACGTCAAGAAGGTGGTCGAGGAGTTGGAGCGCCGAGGGAAGTTCGATTACCTGTAAGGCTATTATGTTCGGTTGGACAGGAAAAATGCTGCACGTGGATCTGGCCCGGGGGCGCTGCCTCAGGGGCGAGATCCCGGAAGAACTGCTGCGCGCCTACCTCGGGGGACGGGGGCTGGGCGTCAGACTGATGCGGGATTATTTCACCCTGGACCCCTTCGATCCCGACCTGCCGCTGATCTTCGCCGTCGGTCCCCTGTGCGGGACCGCCTCCCCGACCTCGGCCCGCCTGGCCGCGGTCTCGCGCTCCCCTCTCACCGAAACCATCTACGACTGTTCCGCCGGCGGACGCTTCGCCTGGCGGCTGAAGGCCTCCGGGGTGGACGCGCTGCTGGTCACCGGCCGCAGTCCCGAGCCGGTCCTGCTGGCCCTCGACGGCGAGCGGGCGGAACTCTTGCCGGCGCGCGCTCTCTGGGGCAAAGGGATCAGGGAGACGGTCGCCTCGCTGGAGGGTCGGGGTTCTGTGGCCGCCATCGGTCCGGCCGGCGAGAACGGCGTGTTGTTCGCCAATATCATGATGGGGGAGGGGAACTCCATCGGCAGGGGTGGCTTGGGCGCGGTGATGGGCGCCAAGCTGCTGAAGGCGATCGTCGTCAACGGTTCCGGGGAGACGCGGGTCGCCGACCGCGAGCGCTTCGAGGCGGCCCGCGGCGACGTGATGCGTCTTTTCCGCGCCTCTCCGGTGATCTTCGGCGAACTCGGCATCGCCGAATACGGCACCCCGGCGCTGGTCGATCTGATGGCGCAGCGGCGCATGGCGCCGACCGAGAATTTCAGCGCCACCTTTTTCGCCGCCTCCGGGAACTACTCGGGACCCTCGATCCGCCGGGAATGCGGCGCCAGGAAGGACGGCTGCTACGGCTGTCCGATCCAGTGCAAAAAGAGCTCGCGCGAGGGGGAGCCGCTTCCGGAATACGAGACGGTCAACCATTTCGGCGCCCTGAACGGCATCTCCGATCTCAAGGCCATCGTCAAGGCCAACACGCTTTGCAACGAACTGGGCATGGACACCATCTCGGCCGCGGCCACGCTCTCGGCCTTCGGCGAGGCCAGGGGGCGCTTCCCGCTGGCCGAGGAACTCCCGGCGCTCCTTGCCGACACCGCCTATCGGCGGGCCGAAGGGGAGCTTTTGAGCCTCGGCTCGCGCCGGGTCGCCGAGCGGCTGGGAAGGCCCGAGCTTTCCATGAGCGTCAAGTCGCTGGAGCTTCCCGCCTACGACCCGCGCGGCGCCTACGGCATGGCGCTCGCCTACGCCACCTCCAACCGGGGCGGCTGCCATCTGCGCGCCTATCCCATCTCCCATGAAATCCTCAGAAAGCCGGTGCCGACGGACCGCTTTTCCTTCTCCGGCAAGGCCCGCATCATCAAGATCGCCGAAGACGTCAACGCCGCGGTGGATTCGCTTGTCGCCTGCAAGTTCGCCTTCTTCGGCGCCACCCTGGAGGAGTACGGCGAACTTTTGAGTGCCGCGACCGGCGTCGACTACGGCCCCGAGTCGCTGAAGGCCATCGGCGAGCGCATCTATCTCACCGAGCGCTTTTACAACTGCGCGAACTGCTTCGGCGTCGCCGACGACACGCTCCCCGAGCGGTTTTTCCGGGAAGCCGGCACGGCCGGAGAGGGGATAGAGGTCCCCCCCATCGAGCGCGCCCGTTTCCGGGAGGAGTTGCAGAAGTACTACCGGATCCGCGGCCTCACGCCCGAGGGGACCTTCGCCGACCCGTCCTTTCTGGACGGGATGCCCTGAGCCGGGGCAAAGGAAGCAATGAGAGATCAGCTGGAAAAATACGCGGCGAAACTGGCAGCCGACCGCTCGGCCCTCCCCGAGGCCATCGCCTTCGCGGCCCGGGACGACCTGCTGATCACGGCGGGCGCGCCCGATCTCGCCCGGCTGGCCGGCGGCACACTCTCTCGCCTGAACTCGCTGGCCCTGGTGGCGGCCTCGCCCTCGCTTCCCTTCGCCGAGTTGCTGGTGGCGCGCGCCCCCGCCGGCGACTGCTGCATCGTGCCGCAGGACACCGAGACCCGCACCTTCCTGCACGACATCCCTTTTCTGCGTAAGGACGAGCTGTCGGCTGACCCGTCGGCGGCGATCGCCCGCCTTTTGGCCAACCGCAAGGGGGTAATCGTCGAAGGGGTGGGGATCGTGGCGGTCGGGGCGATCACCGTCGAGCAGGCCTACATAAACTACTCCTCCGTGTTCCACTCCACCTTCGTCAAGTACCTGCAGGATCTTTTGGCAGACGGCTTCCTGCTGCCGGGGGAGCGCGAGGCGTTCGAAGAGTTTCGAAGCCGCTGGCTGAAGCCGATCAGCGTCGAGGGGCTGGCGTTCAGGGCAATGCTTTCCGAGGACAAGGACGAGATCCTGGCCGAGATAGAGTCGGTGGGGCGCTACACGGTCGAGCGCGGACTGGTCGATTCCTTTTTCGGCAACATCTCCGCGCGCTCGGGAGATCTCCTCTACATCTCGCAGACCGCGGCCAGCCTGGATGAACTCAAGGGGTGCATCGACCCGGTCCCCGGCGACAACTCCTCCACCACCGGCATCACCGCTTCCAGCGAGCTTTTGGCGCACAGGAAGATCTTCGAGCAGACCGGCGCCAAGGCGATCCTGCACGGGCACCCGAAGTTTTCGGTGGTGATGAGCATGCTCTGCGAGAGCGGCGATTGTACCATCAAGGACTGCTGGAAGGACTGTCCCCGAGTGCGCCATTTGGGAGGGACGCCGGTGGTAGCCGGCGAGATCGGCGCCGGCGGGCTCGCCAAGCGCGTGCCGCCGGTGATCGGCGCCACCGGGAGCGCCATCGTCTACGGTCACGGCGTCTTCACGCTGGGCCGGCAAGGGTTCGGCGAGGCCTTTGCCGCCATGGTCGATGTGGAGAATTTCTGTCGCGACGAGTATTTCAGGCGCCTGGACGGGATGGAGCAGAGGTAGAACCGCAAAAAAAACGTTGGTACGAGGGTGCAGATGTCCGAAAAGAAGAACATAACCCGCGCCGCCGGGGTGCTGGGCGCCGCCACCATGCTGTCGCGCATCATGGGCATGGTCAGGGATATGGTGGTGGCCCGCCTTTTCGGCGCCGGACTCTATACGGACGCCTTCATCGCCGCCTTCCAGATTCCCAACATGCTGCGCCGCTTCTTCGCCGAAGGCGCGCTCACCTCGGCCTTCGTGCCGACCTTCTCCGAATGGTACACGACCAAGGGTCAAGAGGAGGCGCGGGCGCTGGCCAACGTCTGCTTCACCGCGCTCACCCTGGTGATGGCCACCATCACCATCGCCGGCGTCGTCTTCTCGCCGCAACTGGTGGCGCTGATGTTTCCCGGCTTCGCCGTCAATCCCGAAAAGGTCTCGGTCACCATCCTCTTGAACCGGCTGATGTTTCCCTACATCTTCTTCGTGAGCCTGGTGGCCCTGTGCATGGGGATACTCAACACGGTGCGCCACTTTTTCACCCCGGCGATTTCCACCGTTTTCCTGAACATCTCCATGATTCTCTGCGCGCTCCTGTTGCACGACCGGTTCCAGGTGCCGATCGTCTCGCTGGCCATCGGGGTGCTGATCGGCGGCGTGCTGCAATTGCTCCTGCAACTCCCGGTGCTCTACAAAAAGGGGTTCCCGTTGCGCCCCGATTTCCGGCTCGGGCATCCGGCGGTGAAGAGGATCGCCCTGCTCATGGGGCCGGCGGTCTTCGGCGTGGGGGTCTATTACCTGAACATCACCGTCGGCTCCATCCTCGCCTCGTGGCTCCCCGAGGGGAGCGTCTCCTACCTCTATTACGCCCAGCGGCTGTTCGAATTCCCCCAAGGGATCTTCACCGCCTCCGTAGCCCAGGCCGTCCTTCCCTCCATGAGCAGGCAGGCGGCGCTCGGCGACATGGACGCCTTGAAGGAGTCGCTTTCCTACGGCGTGAGGCTCACCCTGTTCATCACCATTCCGGCCATGGTCGGGCTGGCCCTCTGCGCCACGCCGATCTTCTCGCTGCTCTTCATGGTCGGAGCCTTCAGCTACGCCAAGGCCGCCAACTGCGGCATCGCGCTCTTGTACTACTCGCTGGGGCTCAGCTTCGTGGCCTTGGTGCGCGTGCTGGTGCCGGCCTTTTACGCGCTGAAGGACACCAAGACGCCGGTGCAGGTGGCCCTGGTCGCCTTCGTGTTGAACCTGCTCTTTAGCCTGGCGTTGATGGGGCCGCTGAAGCACGGCGGGCTGGCGCTCGCCTCCTCGCTCTCCGCCTTGGGCAATATGCTGCTCTTGTCATGGTTTCTCAGAAAGAAGATCGGACCCTTCGGCGGCCGCGCGATCGGCGTATCGGGCGCGAAGGCGGTCTTGGCCTCGGTCCCCATGGCGGCGGCCGTGTTTTTCATCGTGCGATCGATCGACTGGTCCCGGCCCGGCGTCAGGCTGCTGAAAGGCGGGGTCCTGGGGGGCGCGGTCCTGGCTGGCATGGCGATCTTTCTGGTCGCGGCCCACCTGTTGGCCTGCGAGGAGGCCCGGGACATCATGGGGGTGCTGAGGAAAAAGCTGGGCAGGTCGGGCAGCAGATAACCATGAAGGAGCCAACGCAGATGAAAACGCATCCCGAAGCCACGGCGTTCTCCATCTATCGGACAGCAGCCGGTTTCGGCGCGCTGGCGGCGGACGCCGACGGGCTGGTGGCCCACCACCTGCCGTTCGGCGCGCCCTCGGCCGCGGCGGCCCGGCAACTGGCGATAAGCCACCACCCCCGGGCGACGGGGGAAAACTCGCTGACCGCCGCCGGCGCAGCACTCCTGGTCGGCTACTTCGCCGGCGAGCGGGTCGAGTTCGACCTTCCCCTGCATTTGCCAGGTTGTTCCGACTTCCGCCAGGCGGTCTACCGCCTGGTCGCCGGCATCCCCTACGGCACGGCGCGCAGCTACGCCGAGGTGGCCGCCGGCTGCGGCTCTCCGCAAGGGGCGCGCGCCGTCGGCGGCGCCATGGCCGCCAACCCTCTGCCGATCTTCATCCCCTGCCATAGGGTGGTCGGGGCAAGCGGCGTGCTGACGGGATTCACCGCGCCGGGCGGGGTCGTTTCCAAGAGGGAATTGCTGAGCATGGAGGGGGCGCTTTTCGCTGAGCGGGGGACGCTCATCGAGGCCGGTTCCTTTCGGTTATGAACAGGATTTCCACCGGACCCAAATGGGGTTATTGCACCGGCTGCCGTTTTTTGCGCCGCGAGCGAGGGTATACAATCTTCTTTTGCTAACTATCTGCTTTTACTGGCTTAATTTGTCTGGCCAATAATTATGCAGAACGCGAAAACTCTTTAAAAAGCGCAACTTTATTTATTTCTCAACACCGTTGTCCACACCTTATCCACAAAAAAAGTGGAAAATCCCGTAGCCTGCTAAAAAACCTCGTTAATTCACAATTAATTCACAATTGGTCAGTCCCTCTCCATGGTCTTCGCCTCTTCCCAGAGGACGTCCATCTCCGCCAAGGTTGCCGACTGCATGGCCTGGCCGCGGGCGTGCAGGGTGTCCTCGACATGGCTGAAGCGCGTGGTGAAGCGCCGGATGGTCTTGCTGAGCGCCTCCTCCGGGTCGATGGCGAGGAAGCGCCCCAGGTTGACGATGGCGAACAGCAGGTCGCCCAGCTCCGACTCCATCTCCTTTTGGTCGCCGGAGAGCATCGCCTCTTCGAATTCGTGCAACTCCTCCATCACCTTGGCGAAAACCTGGTCGGTGTGCTCCCAGTCGAAACCGACCCGCGCCGCCTTCTCGGTGATCTTCTGCGCCTTCATCAGGGCCGGGAGCTGAGGGGGAATCCCGGAGAGCGCCGACTTCCTTAGCACCCCCTGCTCCTGCTTCTTGATCTTCTCCCAGTTTTCCACCTGCGCCTGGCTGGTTTCGATCACCTCCTCGCCGAAGACGTGCGGGTGGCGGCGGATCAGCTTCTCGTTGATGGCGTCCAGCACCTCGTCCATGGTGAAGTCGCCCCTTTCCTCGGCGATGGCCGCGTGAAACACCGGCTGCAGCAACAGGTCGCCCAATTCCTCCTTGAGGTGGGCGGGCTCTCCCGCGTCGATCGCCTCGATCACCTCGTAGGCCTCTTCCAGCAGGTAGCGCTTGAGCGATTCGTGGCTTTGCTCGGCGTCCCAGGGGCAGCCGCCGGGTCCGCGCAGCCGGCGCATGATCTCCATGAGTCGCTCGAATCGATGCTGATGCCGATCGTTGTCCGTGTGCATGTTCGTTCTCTCCGCTACTTCAGGCTCAGCAGGTAGTCTGCCAGCTCTCCGCTACTTCAGGCTCAGCAGGTAGTCGACCAGGTTGTTGATCTGCTCCGCCGACAGGTTGTCGAAGGGGGGCATGACGGTGCCGGGAAAGACCTGGGACGGCTGGCGCAGCACCTGCTCAAGATACTGGCCGTCCCGCGTCCTGCCGATGGCGGAGAGGTCCGGGCCGATGGCTCCCCCCTTGGCCCCCACCTTGTGGCACTTCCGGCAGTTCTCGGCGAAAAGCGTCTCTCCGGGGGGCGTGCTCGGCCCCTGCTCCCCATGCTCCCCCCGCTCACCCTGCTGCTTGGCCTCCCTGGCCCGCTTCTTGGCGGCCCACTGCTTCCCCCGATGCTCGCCCGAGCAGGCGGCAACCAGCATGGCCAGCAAGATCAGGGAGACGGCCCGCGGCAGAAGGCGCTTCATGGATATTCCCCAAGGGCTCATGCGCTACTTCGACTTCAGGTAGGAGGCCAGGAACTCCTCCTTGTACGCCTTGAAGCGCCCCTGCTCGATGGACTCGCGCACCTCGGCCATCATGTTCAGATAGAAATGGACGTTGTGGATGCTCGCCAGGATCGCCGAGAGCACTTCGTTGGCGGTGAACAGGTGGTGCAGATAGGCGCGGGTGAAGTTCCTGCAGGTGTAGCAGCTGCAGTTGGGCTCGACCGGATAAAAATCGCGCCGGTAGTTCTTGTTGGTGAGCCTGATCCTGCCGCGGTTGGTGAACAGGGTGGCGCTGCGCGCATAGCGGGTGGGTATCACGCAGTCGAACATGTCGATGCCGCGCTCCACGCTCTCCAGGATGTCCTCCGGGAGCCCCACTCCCATCAGGTAGCGCGGCTTGTCCTCGGGAAGGTAGGGGGTGGTGTAGCCGACCACCTGCTTCAAGAGTTCCAGCCCCTCGCCGACCGAGACGCCGCCGATGGCGTAGCCGGGGAAATCCATCTTCACCAGCGCCTGCGCGCAGCGCTTCCTCAGGTCCTCGTAGACGCTCCCCTGCACGATGCCGAACAGCAGCTGGTCGCTCCTGGTCTGGGCGTCCAGGCACTGCTTGGCCCAGCGGATGGTCTTCTCGGTGGAGCGCTCGGCGTACCCCTTGTCGCAGGGGTAGGGGATGCACTCGTCGAAATTCATGATGATGTCGGCGCCCAGCGCCTCCTGGATGCCGATCGCCTTGGCCGGGTCGAGGAACACCTCCTCGCCGGTGTCCTCGTGGCGGAAGAAGGCGCCCTCCTCGGTGATCCGCTTGTTGGGGAGCGAAAACACCTGGAAACCGCCGGAGTCGGTGAGGATCGGGCCGTCCCACCCCATGAACCTGTGCAGCCCGCCGGCCTTTTGCACCAGGGTCTCGCCCGGGTGCAGGTGCAGGTGGTAGGTGTTGGAGAGTATGATCTGCGCCCCGGTTTCCCGCACCTGCAGGGGGGTCATCGCCTTCATGGCCGCGTGGGTCGCGACCGGCATGAAGATGGGGGTCTGGATCTCGCCGTGGGGGGTGGTGAGCGCGCCGCGGCGCGCCCCGGAGTTGCGGTCCTTCTTGAGCAATTTGAATATCATGAACCTTCCGATTGTTCCGGTGATTTTATTCTCTACGCCACTAACTTAATTAACAGAGCGGGGCGCAAAAAGCAACAGCAACGGGAGCGCCGGATGGCCGAGCCGGCCGGGAACCGCGCGCCGGCAGCGGGGAGGGAAGCCACATTAATTGTATGCTGTATACAGAAAACTGTTGCATTTCGGTATAACGGCGTTTAATATGCGCGGTTGTAAGGCTCCATTTAATGCTGCCTACCTCGCATCCGCTTGCAGGTAATTTAATCATGATATTAAAGGAGAGAGATGAAATGCAGGCATTGAGTCCGTGGCGCGCACCCCCATCGGTGTGAGAGCGGAAACCGCGAGTCCGCCCCTTTTTCCGGGTCGGGCAGGCATTCCACAGCCCCTCCGGCGTACGCACAAGCTGCAAACTACCCCAACCGATTGTCGACTAAACGCAAAGGGACAAAAAACATGCGAATATTAACTGGTTCCGTCGGAAGAAAGATCCTGATGTCCATCACGGGTCAACTGCTGATCATCTTCGTCCTCATCCACCTGATCGGGAACTCCACGATCTTCTTCGGCCCGGCCGGCATCAACGCCTACGCCGAGCACCTGCACAGCCTGCCGCCGCTGGTCTGGCTCTTCCGGCTGGTGATGCTGGCCGCCGTCTCCGTGCACATCTGCTACGGCGTGATGCTCACCCTGGAGAACAAGGCCGCCAACCCCGGCGCCTACGCGGTGAAAAGGCAGCTGAAGGCGAGCTTCGCCTCGGAGAACATGGTCTGGACCGGAGCGCTGCTCGGCTGCTTCATCGTCTATCATCTGGCGCAGTTCACCATTCACGGCACCCCGGACGTGGTGGTCGGCATGGATGCGGCAAACAGGGTTGACGTCTTCAAGATGGTGGTCACCAGCTTCGGCCACGCGCTGATCTCGCTCACCTACATGATCGCCATGGTGATGCTGTTTCTCCACCTCTCCCACGGCATCCCGAGCTTTCTGCAAACCATGGGCTGGAACAACGACAAGACCATCCCGGTCTTCAGCACGGGGGGCAAGGTGATCTCCGCCGTCCTCATGCTCGCCTACATCTCCATACCTGTCGTCATCTTAGCTGGCTTATTGAAACTTTAGGGGGTTCAAGTGATACTCGACGGAAAATGTCCGAAAGGACCGATTCAGACCTCGTGGGACAGACACCGCTTTGACATGAAGCTGGTAAACCCCGCCAACAAGCGCAAATACAAGATCCTGGTAGTCGGCACCGGCCTGGCCGGCGGCGCCGCCGCGGCATCTTTGGGCGAACTCGGCTACAACGTAGAGGCTTTCTGCTACCAGGACTCGGCGCGCCGCGCCCACTCCATCGCCGCTCAGGGCGGGATCAACGCCGCCAAGAACTACCCCAACGACGGCGACAGCATCTACCGCCTGTTCTACGACACCATCAAGGGGGGCGACTTCCGGGCCCGCGAGGCCGACGTCTGGCGTCTGGCCCAGGTCTCCAACGACATCATCGACCAGTGCGTGGCGCAGGGCGTCCCCTTCGCCCGCGACTACGCAGGTTATCTGGACAACCGCTCCTTCGGCGGCGCCCAGGTGTCGCGTACCTTCTTCGCCCGCGGCCAGACCGGCCAGCAGCTCCTTTTGGGCGCCTACTCCGCGCTGTCGCGCCAGGTCAAGGCCGGCTCCGTCAAGCTCTTCGCCAGGACCGAGATGCTCGACCTGGTGGTGGTGGACGGCGAGGCCAAGGGGATCACGGTGCGCGACCTGGTGACCGGCGAGGTCCGCTGCCACGTGGGCGACGCCGTGGTGCTCGCCACCGGCGGCTACGTGAACGTCTTCTATCTCTCCACCAACGCCATGGGGTGCTCGGTCACCGCCAACTGGCGCGCCCACAAGAAAGGGGCCTTCTTCGCCAACCCCTGCTACACCCAGATCCATCCGACCTGCATCCCGCAGTCCGGCGAGCATCAGTCCAAGCTGACCCTGATGTCCGAGTCGCTCAGGAACGACGGCCGCTGCTGGGCGCCCAAGAAGGCCGGCGACAACCGCCCGGCCAACGAGATCCCGGACGAGGACCGCGACTACTACCTGGAGAGGAAGTACCCCTCCTACGGCAACCTCGCACCCCGCGACATCGCCTCGCGCGCGGCCAAGGAGCAGTGCGACGCGGGACGCGGCGTGGGCCCCGGCGGCCGCGGCGTCAACCTCGACTTCGCCGACTCCATCAAGCGTCTGGGCGAGGACACCATCCGCGAGCGCTACGGCAACCTTTTCGAGATGTACGAGAAGATCACCGACGAGAACGCCTACAAGGTGCCGATGCGCATGTACCCGGCCCCCCACTACGCCATGGGCGGTCTCTGGGTCGACTACAACTGCGAGAGCAACGTCCCCGGCCTCTTCGTCCTGGGCGAGGCGAACTTCTCGGTGCACGGCGCCAACCGCCTGGGCGCCTCCGCGCTCATGCAGGGTCTGGCCGACGGCTACTACGTCATCCCCTACACCATCGCCAACTACCTGGCCAAGATCAAGCCGGGCACGGTCAAGGCCGACAACCCCGAGTGCAAGAAGTCGATCGAGGACGTTAAGGGCGCGACCAACAAGCTCTTGGCCATCAACGGCAAGAAGACGGTCTCCGAGTTCCACCGCGAGCTGGGCAAGATCATGTGGGAAAACGTCGGCATGGCCAGAAGCGAGCAGAGCCTGAAAGAGGCCATCAAGAAGATTCCGGTGCTGCGCGAGGAGTTCTGGAAGAACGTCAAGGTGACCGGGACCGGCGTCGAGCTGAACCAGGAGCTGGAGAACGCGGGACGCGTCGCCGACTTCCTGGAGTTCGGCGAGCTCTTGGCCAAGGACGCACTGCACAGGAAAGAGTCCTGCGGCGGCCACTTCCGGACCGAGTACCAGATGCCGGACGGCGAGGCGATGCGCGACGACGAGAACTTCTGCTACGCGGCGGCCTGGGAGTTCAAGGGCGTCAACGCCGAGCCGGAGCTGCACAAGGAGCCGTTGACCTTCGATAATGTTCATCTTGCGGTAAGGAGCTATAAATAATGAATCTTATACTACACGTATGGCGCCAAAAGGGGCCCAAGGAGCCGGGTAAGCTGGAGCAGTACGAGGCTAAGAACGTGAGCCCCGACCAGTCCTTCCTGGAAATGCTCGACGAAGTAAACGATACGCTCATCAAGACCGGCAAGGACCCGATCGTCTTCGACCACGACTGCCGCGAAGGGATCTGCGGCATGTGCTCGCAGGTGATCAACGGCGTGCCCCACGGCGGCCAGGAGCGCACCACCGTCTGCCAGCTGCACATGAGGAAGTTCAAGGACGGCGACGCCATCTACATCGAGCCTTGGCGCGCGCTGGCCTTCCCGATCATCAAGGACCTGATCGTCGACCGCTCCGCCATGGAGCGCATCATCCAGGCCGGCGGCTACACCTCCTGCCACACCGGCGGGGTTGCCGACGGCAACGCCATCCTGGTGCCGAAGCCCGTCGCCGACTACGCCATGGACGCCGCCGAGTGCATCGGCTGCGGCGCCTGCATCGCGGCCTGCCCCAACGGCTCCGCCATGCTCTTCACTTCGGCCAAGGTGGCGCAGTTGGCCTCCCTGCCGCAGGGCCAGGCGGAAGCGGCCGAGCGCGTCTGCAACATGACCGACGCCATGCAGGCCAACGGCTTCGGCAACTGCTCGAACCATTACGAGTGCCAGGCCGCCTGCCCGAAAGGGATCAGCGTCAAGTTCATCGCCAAGCTGAACAGGGAGTACCAGAAGGCCCTGTTCAAGTAGCTGGAACGAAGCGTTTTAAAACTGCAATGAAGCGGTTGCGGGGCGAGAGGGGAACCTTTCGCCCCGTTTTTTTTGCCGGCCGTCGGCTTTGCCTGCCGTTATGGGAGGGGTTGGGGCCGTTAAGTTAAGCTTTTGCCAAGAGCTCCCCCTCCCGCAAGGGGAGTTGCCATGGTGGCACCAGCGCGATGTTGCGTTTCACGATGTACCCGTTCAACGCAACCTACCAACTTGAACGGGGGGCGCCGGCGACGAAAGCGCTGCCGGCTGGCACATTAAAAAAGCGCGAATTCCGGCGCGCCGGAATTCGGCGTAACTAGCTGATCACAGGTCTTATGAGCCCGAATTTGCTCAACTTTGTCGAAGAATTATTCCGAATTATCTCATGTGTCGCGGCGGGGCGGCATTTTGGTATCTCCCCCGCGAAAAATGTGCTAAGAGTAGGCTGCGGCCTGCGGGCTTAATGAACTCCGGCGAAGGCGACGGAGGCCGCCGGGAGTAGCCTGGATCCGCGCGCCTTCTTTCTTTGCGCCGGGCGTCCGGCCGGGAGAGGCGCCGCCTGCGGGCCAAAAACAGGAGGTTCGATTGGCTTCCAAAGCTCCCCTGACTCTCCGCTCCCAATTGGCCCGCCTGGTGATCGCCGCCGTGCTCCCCGTCTGGGTCGCCTCCGGCTTGCTTCTCTTCCATGCCTACACCGCCAAACTCGAGCAAGTAAACGAGAGCACGCGAGAGTCGGCGCGCTCCCTCGCCATAGTCCTCGACAGGGAACTCACCGGAGTCCAGGCCGCTCTCCAGGCGTTCGCCACCTCCCCCTCCTTTGCCGCCGGGGATTTCGCCGCCCTGCACCGCCAGGCTCTCGTGCTGTTGCAGTCCTACCCCGACGCGGACCTCATCGTCGCCGACGCCGACGGACAGCAACTGATCAACAGTTTTCGTCCCTACGGCGTGCCGCTGCCCAAACGCAACAATCCCCAAACCGTGCGACGCGTCTTTGCCACTGGCAAGCCGGAGGTCAGTGACCTTTTTTACGGCGCCATCACCCATAAGGCGCTGATCGGCATCGACGTCCCCGTTTTTGTCGGGGGAAAGGTGGCTTACGATCTGTCCATGACCTTTCCCCCGGAGCGGCTGACCGCCTCGTTCCTGTTGAGTCGGCGGCTGACCGGAGAGCGCTACGGTTCGATCCTCGACAGCAGGAATCTGCTGGTGGCGAGGTCCCGCGACTCCAAGCGCTACCAGGGGCGCAGCGCCAACCCGAAGCTTGCCAAGGCCCTGTCGCTCGCCTCCGAAGGGACCGTGGAAACGGGGAAAAATCTCGACGGCCAGATCGTTTCCGTCAGTTTCGTCCGCTCGGCGGTGTCCGGCTGGAGCGTCTTTGTCGGCGTGCCCAAAGCCTCGGTCCTGGCGGAGGTGTACCGCTGGCTTTTTTGGGGGATTGCCGCGGTCGCCGGCATTTCCCTGTTCGGCGTCGCCTTGGCGGTCGGTTTCGCCAGCAGGATCGCCAGAGCCATGCAGGCGCTGGTGGAGTCCGCCACGGCCCTGGGGCGCGGGGAGCCGGCCGCGACCCACGACGGCGCCCGGACCATCAAGGAGACCGGCGAGGTCGCCGCGGCCCTGGCGCAGGCCTCCGATCTGCTCCGCTCCCGGCACGCGAGACTCCAGGAGAGCGACCGCCGCTACTCGGCCTTGTTCGCCAACAAGCAGAACGCCATCGCTCACTGCCGGGTCGTCGCCGACGCCAGCGGCCGGCCCGTCGATTACCTGATCCTGCAGGTGAACGAGGCCTATGAACGCATCATCGGCATCGGCAAGGCCGACATCGAGGGGCGCAGCGTCAGGGAGGTCTTTCCGGGCGTGGAGCAGTACGAGTTCGATTACATCGGCGTCTTGGGCAAGGTGGGACTGGAAGGGGGCGAGATCACCTTCGAGTCGTTTCTCGAGTCAAGCGGGCAGTATCTTGCCGTTTACGCCTACAGTCCGCTGCCGGGGGAGTTCACCTCCATCATGACCGACGTCACCGAGCGCAAGCGGCTGGAGGCGGAGCGCGAACAGTTCTTCAAGTTTTTCACGGCCTCCTCCGACCTGATGTGCATTGCCGACCACACCGGCGCCTTCAGGCGCACCAACCCCGCTTTCTCGGAGACGCTCGGCTATTGCGAAGCGGAGTTGGTGTCGAGACCGTTTCTCGATTTCGTGCATCCCGACGATCGGCAAGCGACCCTGGAAGTGCTCAGGCACCAGCTGGAAACGGGCTACAGCATCGACTTCAAGAACCGTTGCCTCTGCAAGGACGGCTCCGTGCGCTGGCTCTGCTGGCGCACCGACTACGACCGGGACGGGCGAACCGCCTACGCCACGGCGCGCGATGAAACCCAGAGCAAGCACGCGGAAATGGCCTTGCAGGAGAGCGAAAACCGCTACCGGGTGCTGTTCGACAACGCCAGGGAGGGGATCTTGATCATGTCCACCGACGGCGTGCTGATCGAGGTCAACGAGTCCTTTGCCCAGATGCACGGCTACGGCGCGCAGGAGATGGTCGGCATGAGCATAAACGAGCTCGACGCCTGCGCGAATTTCCCCGAGCCCGCGGAGCGCAGGGAGCGCATTTTCGCCGGCGAGACCGCGGTCTTCGAGGTCGAGCACCGTCATCGGGACGGCCATCTTTTCGCGCTGGAGGCGTCGGCTTGCCTGGTATCCCTGGGAGGCGGACTGTTCATCCAGTGCCTGCACCGCGACGTCACCGAGCGCAAACTGGCCGAGCAGGCCCTGCAGGTTTCCCGGACCTTTCTCGACGGCGTGATCGAGCAGAGTCCCCTGAACATGTGGATTTCCGACCGTCACGGCACCCTGATCCGGGCCAATCAGGCGTTGAGAAACCAATTCCAGGCAAGCGACGAGGAACTGGTGGGGAAATACAACATCCTGGCCGACCCGTTGGTCGCCGAGCAGGGGTTTTTGCCGCTGGTGCGCGACGTCTTCGACAAGGGGGTTACCGCGCGCTTCACCCTCGCCTACGACACCTCCCGGCTCGACAACCTCCCCCTGGCGCGGCAAACCAAGTCCGTGCTGGCGGTGACCATCTCGCCGGTGCTGGACGCCGAGGGGCAGGTGAGTAACGTCGTCGTGCAGCACATGGATATCAGCGAGCTGGTGCAGATGGAGGAGGATCTCAAGGAGGCCAAGATGGCCGCCGAGTCCGCCAATCGCGCCAAGAGCGCCTTCCTCGCCAACATGAGCCATGAAATCCGCACGCCGCTCAACGGCGTCACCGGCATGGCCCAGCTGCTGGCGCTGACCGAGTTGACCGAGGAGCAGAAAGAGTATGTGCAGGACCTGAACGCCTCCAGCAAGAACCTGTTGTCGCTGATCAGCGACATCCTCGACCTCTCCAAGATCGAGGCGAGGAAGATGGTGCTGGAATGCATGGAATTCAGCCTGCTCGACTGCATCGATGCCGTGGTGCTGACGCAAAAATCGGCCATCTACACCAAGGGGCTGTCGCTGCAGGTCGATGTGGACCGGGAGGTGCCCGCCGTGCTGGTGGGAGATCAACTGCGGGTCAAGCAGATTCTCATCAACCTCTTGGGAAACGCCGTCAAGTTCACCTCGCACGGGGGCATCACCATCTCGGTGCAGGCGATCGAGCGCCGCGACGCCTGCGCGGTCCTGCGCTTCTCGGTGCGCGACACCGGCATCGGCATCTCCTCCCGGGCCGTGGACCAGATTTTCAACACCTTCGTGCAGGAGAACGAGTCCACCACCCGCAATTTCGGGGGCTCCGGCCTGGGTCTGAGCATCTGCCGCCAGTTGGCGGAACTGATGCAGGGGAGCATCACGGTGCAAAGCGTACCGGGCCAAGGGAGCTGTTTCTCCGTCGTACTCCCCTTGCGCCTCCCTGCCGACGAGCTCGACAGCGAAGTAGAAGCCGCCGCCGCGCCTGCCGCGAGCTGGGACGGTCCGCCGTTGCGCGTGCTGCTGGTCGAGGGGAACCCGGTCAACGTCACCATCGGCGTCTCGCTTTTGCGAAAGCTCGGTCACGAGGCGGTTTCGGTGGCCGACGGCCGAGCGTGTCTCGACCAACTGGAACGGGGGAGCTTTCACCTGGTGCTGATGGATATCCGCGGGGACGGGATGAGCGACGAGGAGACCCTGGGGCGGATCCGCGCAAGGGAGCGGTCGAGCGCGCCGCGCCAGCCGGTCATCGCCCTGACCGCTTATTCGCGGCGCGCGGAGCGGGAACGGCTCTTGGCCTACGGCTTTGACGGCTATCTTTCCAAACCCCTGGGCGCGGGAGAACTGGTGGAAGAAATGAAACGGGTACTGGGCAGGTGAAGAGATCGGTCGCTTTCGAGGTGGAAACGGTGAACAACGAGAGAAGCAAAATTCTGATTGTAGACGACGAGGCCACCAACGTCCGGCTGCTGGAACGCACCCTGGAAAAGGAGTATGAGATCCATACCGCCGTCAACGGTTTTCAGGCGATGGAACGGGTCAAGGAGCAACTGCCGGACCTGGTGCTGCTGGACGTCATGATGCCGGGGATCAGCGGTTTCGACGTCTCGCGGGCGCTCAAGGCCGAAGCGGCGTTCGCGGCGATTCCGATCATCTTCCTCACCGCCATGAACAGTTTCGAAGGCGAGCTGGAGGGGCTGAGCGCAGGCGGCATCGATTATGTGGCCAAGCCGGTCAACCTGGAGTTGTTGAAGCTGCGAGTCCACAACCACCTGCAACTCAAGCGGCAAAGCGATTTGCTGCGCGAGCAGCGCGACCTGCTGAGCCGCCAAAAAAACGAGCTGGAGACGGCCCTGGCGCGCATCAAGCGCCTGGAGGGGACCATCTCCATCTGCATGCACTGCAAGAGCATCCGCAAGGAAGACGCCTCGTGGGAAATGTTGGAAAAGTACATCAGCGATAATTCGGACGCCTTTTTCAGCCACGGCATCTGTCCCGATTGCCTTGCCGCGCACTATCCCGAATGCTGTTAACCCGTTAGTCGTCGAGGCGGTTCATGTACGAATTTTTCGCAAAGCGCGCCGCAATCCTGCGTGTGGTCGGCATCTACGCGCTGGCGAGCCTGCTATGGATCTACGCCTCCGACACCGCGCTCGGTTGGCTGGCGCTGGCCCCCCGGATCATGGTGCAGGTCGCCATCTACAAGGGGAGCTTTTTCGTGGTCTTCAGCTCCTTGCTGCTCTACGCGCTGATGACCCGCTACCACGCCGATTTGGACGCCGCCGGTCAGGCGCTGCGGGCGCAACTGAGCTCGTTGGCCAAGAGCGAGGAGCGGCTCTCCCTGGCGCTCTTGGTGACCAGCAGCGGCATCTGGGACTGGAACCTCAAGAGCGGCGAGGTTTTTTTCGAAGCCAATTACTTCAAGCTGGCGGGATACGAGCCGAACGAGTTCGCCCACAGCTATGCGGAGTGGGAAAAGCGCGTGCACCCGGCCGACCTGGAGACGGCCCGCCAGGCGATAACGGCCTACCTGACGGGGAGCGCGCCGATATACGCGGTGGAGTTCAGATTCAAGGCCAAAGACGGCTCCTGGATATGGATCCTCGGGCAGGGAAAGGTATTCGAGCGCGACGAGCGCGGGGAACCGGTCCGCTTCGCCGGCACCCATACCGACGTCAGCGCGCGCAAGCGGGCCCAGGAGCAACACCGCAGCGACCAAAAACGCATCGCCTGCCTGTACAACATTTCCCGACGCCGATTCACCAACGAGCAGGAGTTCCTCGACCACGCCCTGAGCGAGGCGCTGGTCTTAACCGCCAGCGAGTTCGGCTACATCTACTTCTACGACGAAGGGCGCCGGCAGTTTACCCTCAACTCCTGGTCCCGCGGCGTGATGGACGCTTGCCAGGTATTGGAGCCGCAGACCGTTTACCCTCTGGACGCCACCGGCATCTGGGGGGAGGCGGTGCGGCAGAGAAGACCGATCCTCGTGAACGATTTCCGGGCGGAGCACCCTTTTAAAAGGGGGCACCCCGAAGGGCATGTGCAACTCAGCCGCTTTCTGACCCTGCCGGTCATGCGGGAAGAGTCGATCGTAGCCGTAGTCGGGGTCGCCAACAAGGCGGACGACTACACGGACGGCGACGCGCTGCAGTTGAAGATGTTCATGGACTCGGTCTGGTCCACGACCACGCAGGCCACCGAGCGCAAGCGGGCGCAGGAAGCGCTGCAAGAGAGCGAGAACCGGCTGCGCTTCGCGCTGGAAGGCGCCAACGACGGCATCTGGGACGTGTCGCTGTCCACCGGAAAAACCTACCTGAGCCCCCGGGGGTGCGAGATCCTGGGCTATGGCGAGGACGAGTTGGGCGAGGTGGTCAAGGTCTGGTCGGATCTGGTGCATCCCGACGACCTGCAACCGACCCGCGAGCGGTTGCAGGCCCACCTGGACGGGGCGACCGCCAATTTCGAGGTCGAGCAGCGGCTGCGCACCAAATCCGGGGATTGGAAGTGGATCAGCACCCGCGGCAAAGTCGCCGAAAGGGATGCGGAGGGCGTTGCCGTGCGGATAACCGGCACCCACTCGGATCTCACCCGGCAAAAAGAGCTCGAAGCCCAGCTCCAGCAGGCCCAGAAGATGGAGTCGGTGGGTGTGCTGGCCGGCGGAGTGGCGCACGATTTCAACAACATGCTGAGCGTCATCCTCGGCCATACCTTCCTGGCCATCTCCGATCCGGATCCGGCCCAGCTGCAGTTGAGCCTGGACGAGATCCGCAAGGCGGCCGAGCGCTCCGCCGACCTCACCCGGCAGTTGTTGGCCTTCGCCCGCAAGCAGACCATCGTGCCGAGGGTGCTGGACCTGAACCAGACCGTGGCCGGCATGCTCAAGATGCTGCAACGCCTGGTGGGCGAGGGGATAAACATTCATTGGCAGCCGGAGCGCGACCTGTGGCTATTGAAGATGGATCCCTCGCAGATCGACCAACTGCTGGCGAACCTGTGCGTCAACGCCCGGGATTCCATAGCGGACATCGGCAAGGTCGCCGTGGAGACCGGCAGTCAGGTGCTGGACGAGAGCTACTGCGCCCACCATCTCGGTTGCCAGCCGGGAGAGTACGTGCGCCTGTCGGTGACCGACGACGGCTGCGGCATGAGCAAGGAGACGCTGTCCCGCATCTTCGAGCCCTTCTTCACCACCAAGGGAGTCGGCAAGGGAACCGGGCTGGGGCTGTCCACCGTCTACGGCATCGTCAAGCAGAACGGCGGCTTTATCGACGTCTACAGCGAGCCCGGGTTGGGGACCAGCTTCCACATCTACCTTCCCCGGCACCGGGGGGAGGCGGAGCCGGCGGCGACGGAGCACGCGGCGCAGCCGACGCCGCAGGGGCTGGAAACCGTTCTGCTGGTCGAAGACGAACTGGCGATCTTGACCTTGACCGAGAAGATTCTGACCAAGCTTGGTTATCGCGTGCTGTCGGCAAACTCCGCCGGCGAAGCGCTGCGGATCGCCCTGACGCATCAGGGCGAGATCGGCCTGCTGATAACCGACGTGGTCATGCCCGAGATGAACGGCAAGGAACTGGCAATAAACCTGCAGTCGAAGCACCGGCAGCTAAAGACGCTGTATATCTCGGGATATACTGCCGAGGCCATCGCGCACCACGGGGTGCTCGACGAGGGCGTGCATTTCCTGCAGAAGCCTTTCTCGGTGCCGGGCCTCGGGGCCAAGGTGCGCGAGGTGCTGGACAACTGAGGAGGATCGGAGCATGCCGTTAAAGCGTCCATTGAAGAGCCTGCTTGTGGCGACCACGCTGGTCTGCCTGACGGCGACGGGGGGGACGGCCGAGCCGTTGCCGGCGAGGCTGCCGGAGGCCTTTGTCTATTGCGAGGCGCTCGTCCCCGGGATCGGCAGCGATCTGCGCTATGCGACGGCGCACAATTTCGTCGGCGCACCGATCGACGGTTATCGCCGGCCCCGCTGCATCCTGACCCGTCAGGCGGCGCTCGCCCTGAAGGAAGTCCAGGAAGAGCTGCGCCCTTTCGGCCTCGGCCTGAAGGTCTTCGACGCCTATCGGCCGCAGCGGGCGGTGGACCATTTCGTGCGCTGGGCCAACAAGCTCGGCGACACCCGGACCAAGGCGGAATTCTACCCCGGCGTGGACAAGGGGAAACTATTCCAAGAGGACTACATCGCCGCCCGGTCGGGGCATAGCCGCGGCAGCACCGTCGATCTGACCATCGTGTCGCTGGTTGGGGAGGCCGCTGGCGGGGAATTGGAGATGGGGACCGGCTTCGACTTTTTCGGACCCGAGTCGTGGCCCGAGCAGCGCGCCATGACGGCGCAGCAGCGGGCAAACCGGCTCCTCTTGCAGGTGGTCATGAAAAAACACGGTTTTAGGCCTTATGCCAAGGAGTGGTGGCATTTCACCCTGGAGGGGGAACCGTTCCCGACGACCTACTTCGATTTTCCGGTGGAATAAATGAAGGGGATGCCTCGAAAAAACCGGCCGGCAGGGTGAGCTTCCCTGCCGGCCGAATTCTTTTAGTCAAAGGCGGAGATTAAATGAAGACCGTTTACAGCGCCTCAAACATCTCATTGGTAAGCATATTTCAGAGCATCTTGGAAGCGGGCGGGATCAGCTGCTGGATTAAAAACGGATTTCTTTCGGCGGGAATGGGCGAAATTCCGCCCATTGAGTGCTGGCCACTGCTGTGCGTCGACGACGAAGATTTCGAACAGGCGAAACTACTGGTAGAAGATGCCCTTTCGGAAAAGGAGTTGGCATCTTGGAGATGCGACTCGTGTCGAGAAGATATCGAAGGGCAGTTCACGGAGTGTTGGAAGTGCGGGAAAAGCCGGAATCCGGCAGACGGGTAGCGTTCGCCGGTGCAGAAAGGATCTGAAAAGGGAGCGGTCAAGCGTCAGCGGTCAAGCGTCTTTTGGGAAAGTCTCGGGCGTTTTTCGCGCGGAGACCGTCTCCGGTCAATACGGCCGCAGCTGCTTTCCCGAGCCGATGTGCCAGTGCAGGTGCTTGGACGACTGGTAGTCGCCGAGATTGGTGTAGACGCGGGCCGCTCCGAATCGCGACATGAAATCGCCGGCAATAACCTTCGCCGCCCGCATCAGTTCCAGCAGCAGCTCGTTGTCGCACTCCTCCAGCGCAAGCAGCGATTCCACATGCTTCTTGGGCAACAGCACGACGTGGTGCTCCCACAGCGGGTTGGAGTGGTGGAAGGCGAAGACCTGATCGTTCTCGAAGCAGATCTCTACTTCCATTTTGCGTTGCAGGATCTTTTCGCAATAGAAATCGCAGGCGTTGTTGTTCATGCTTGGGAACCACCTTTTAGCTGGGAACCA
This sequence comes from uncultured Geobacter sp., assembly GCA_903925075.1. GTDB lineage: Bacteria > Desulfobacterota > Desulfuromonadia > Geobacterales > Geobacteraceae > Geomonas. Next base: position 33,607 of record CAIYDQ010000015.1, on the reverse strand, counting down.
TCTTTAAGACGGTTGACTTTTTTCGCTACCTGCCCCAGTAATAGCATCGTAGGCGGCTCCAAGGCAAGCATACTATCGCGGCTCTTTGAGAGTGCCTGACTACCGATAAGGAAAAGGTGAACTAGTGCGCAATTTCGAAAGCCTTGATTACGAAGGCGCCATTTATCGTCCCCCCAGCGAGGCTCGCTCCATCATCCTGCAGGCAACCGTGGGATGCGCCCACAACCGCTGCAGCTTCTGCGTGAGCTACAAGGACAAACGCTTCCGGATCAAGAGCCGGGCCATCGTCGAGGCGGATCTGCAAAAGGCGGCCAGACTTTATCCTGGAGTGAAGCGGCTTTTCGTCGCCGACGGGGACGCGCTGATCATGCCGATGGCCGAGTGGCGTTGGCTGTTGCCGGCCATCCGGCAGTATTTGCCCCGCGTCGAGCGGGTCGGGGTCTACGCCACCGGCCTGGCGACCCGCAAAAAGAGCGCGGAAGAACTGAAGTGGCTGCACGACAACGGGCTGGGGATCATCTACCTGGGCGTGGAAAGCGGCGATCCGCAAACCCTTGCCTTCGTGCATAAGGATTCCAGCGCCGAGCAGTTGATCGTGGCGGGACGCAAGGTGAAGGCGGCCGGGATCGAGCTCTCCGTGACCGTGCTGCTGGGCATTGCGCCCGAAGGGCGCAGCCTCGAACACGGTCGGCAAACCGGCCGGCTCTTGACCGCCATGGACCCCAATTACGTGGGCGCGCTTTCGGTGATCGTCTGCGAGGGGACCGAGCTGGAAGCGAAGGCGAACCGGGGCGAGTTCCGGGCGCCGACGCCGATGGAACTTCTCGGGGAGCTGCGGGAAATGCTCGGCCACACCGAGCTGACGCAAGGGATGTTCATGGCCAATCACCCCTCAAACTATCTTCCCCTCAAGGTGGAGATGCCCAAGGGCAAAGCGGAGGCCATGGCGCTGCTCGACGCCGCGCTCCGCGGGGAAGTCAACCTGCGCCCGGAATCGTATCGAGCGCTGTGAACCCCGCTCGACCGTTCGCCCTGAACCGCGAAGACGCAGAGAACGCGAAGGGAAATCAGGCAGTTATCTTGTTTAGGAGGCGTACATCAAATGGGCAATACTGGACGCTCGGCCGATTTGCTTAACAGAATCCGCTGCAAGCAGCTGCACGACAAGATCATGGACGCCGAGGCGGCCATCCCGCTTTTCAAGGACGGCATGTACCTCGGTTTCTCCGGCTTCGCCGAGGGGCACCCCAAGACGCTGCCGGCTTTGCTGGCCGACCACGTCGAGAACAATGGCCTGCAGGGCAAGATGCGCTTCAGCGTGTACACCGGCGCCTCCATCGGCATCGACGTCGACGATCGCTGGTCGGAACTCGGCATGCTGGACCGACGCTGGCCGCATCAGCAGGGACACTCGATTCAGAAGGCCATCAACAGGGCGGAAATCAATTTCGGCGACCGGTTCCTTTCCATGTACGCCCAGGACTTCGGCTACGGCTTCTACACGCTGGACAACGGCGGCAAGATCGACGTCGGCCTGATCGAGGCGAGCTGCATCACCGAGGACGGAGGGATCGTGCCGACGCTGGCGGTCGGCATCATCGCCGAAATCGTGGCCCGGGCGGATAAGATCGTCATCGAGATCAACACCACCATCCCTTCCCTGGAAGGGATGCACGACTGCGTCGGGGTCGCTTTGCCGCCGCACAAGAACGTCCTGGAGATCCGCAGCGTCAAGGATCGGATCGGCTCAACCAGCATCGCTTGCGATCCCGGAAAAATCGCCGCCATCATTGAATCCCGCAAGGAGCCGGTGGGACGCTTTTTCGGCCCCTTCGACCAGAAGTCCGGGCAGATGGCGGACCACATCATGGAGTTTCTGAAGTCGGAGGTCCAAATGGGCCGACTGCCGCGAAACCTGCTGCCGCTGCAGTCGGGGGTCGGCACCATCGCCAACGCGGTCGCCGGCGGCCTGCTCAACAGCCCGTTCACGCACCTGAACGTCTGGACGGAGGTGCTGCAGGACAACCTGCTCGATCTGCTCGATTCCGGCAAGCTCGATTTCGTCTCAACCGCTTCCTTTGCCCTCTCCGAAGACGGGCTGAAGCGCCTTTTCGCCAACTGGGAGGGGTACAGCAAAAAGATCATGCTGCGGCCGGTGCAGATCAGCAACCACGCCGAGCCGATCCGGCGGCTGGGCCTGATCGCCATGAACACACCGGTGGAATTCGACATCTACGGGCACGTGAACTCCTCGATCGTGAACGGCTCGCGCATAGTGAACGGCATCGGCGGTTCCGGCGACTTCATGCGCAACGCCTATCTCTCCATCATGCACACCCCCTCGACCCGGCCCACCAAGTCCGACCCCAACGGCATCAGTTGCGTGTTGCCGATGGTGACGCACGTCGACCACACCGAGCACGACATGGACGTGCTGGTGACCGAGCAGGGGCTTGCCGACCTGCGGGGACTCGCTCCCAGGCAGAGGGCGCAGCGGGTCATCGACAAATGCGCGCATCCGGAGTACCGGCCGATACTGCAGGAATATTTCGACCGCTCGCTTAAGGAGTGCGTGGCCACCGGCAGCGCCCATCAGCCGCACATGCTGTACAAAGTGTTCAATATGCATCGGAATCTGCAGGAGAAGGGGACCATGAAGCTGGACGGCTGGGATTGATTGACCCGTCGCCAGGAGCTGAAATTTGTATGTATTACGGGCGTTCCCTCTGACAAAAGCGGCGGCGATCCGGCAGATCTCTCTTGACTCTGCCTCGCTTTTGCTTTTTTATATAGGGTTCCCGCGATCTTGCGGGAGCAAACGGGCAACGGGCATGGGAGCGATCATGGAGAGAGTCACCAAAAATTTAATCGTCACCCTCGGCTATTCGGTGACCGGAGCAGACGGCCAGACGGTCGACGAAGGCAAAGAGCCGCTTCGCTATCTGCACGGCGGCTACGAGGGGATTTTCCCGCTAATTGAGAAAGCGCTGGACGGCAAGTCCGTCGGGGATAGCGTTACCGTGACGCTGCAACCGGCGGAGGCTTTCGGAGAGTACGATCCCGGGCTGGTGGACATCGTGCCGGTTGCAGAGCTGCCGCAGCCGTTGAGCGTCGGCATGCAGTTCGAAGGCAACAAGAGAGGCGGCGACGAGGACAGCCGTTTCCTGGCGACGGTCACCGACATTGTCGATGGCAGCGCGGTCCTGGACGGCAACCATCCCCTGGCGGGGAAGACGCTGATCTTCAACTGCACCGTGCTGGAGCTCAGGCCGGCGACCGCCGAGGAGCTGGCGTCGGTGCAGAGTGGCGGTTGATTGGGCGCCACGGAGGCAGCGGCGATCGCGCTACCGATAATGACGGGGCGAGGGGGATGTAGGACGATTTCCTATGCCTCCTACTCGTCGTCCTTCAACTCATCTTTGCTCGCCTCCCCCATGAATCCGCTTTGACGTAATCCGCTTTCACCGCTCATCGCCTGCTTCCATGAACTCCGCGAGCCTTTCGCCAACCTTGCCGCTTGTCCAGATACGGCGCCCAAGGCGCCCAGAATAAGGTGCAAAAGCGCGCCAGCGTCTCCGTTCGCCGGCGTCCCCGCCGTTCGCCTTGCCGCGCCTCCCCGGCATCGGCTAAAACTCTCCTCCCCGAAGGTCCCATTTGCGGAAGCACTTTTCCCTTGACATCGGAAACCAGAGACAGTAAAACAAGTTTCCATTAATTATAATTTTAAAATTAGAGGTGACTTATGGATTGGCGGCATTACGTCAAGTCTGCGGAGAGTCTGTTGAACTCTTGCCGTGTTCCATCCTCCGAAGACATCATAGAACTGATCAAGAGGGTAAACCCGACCAGTTTGAAGCTGCCGGCTCCGGACAAAAAGCTCGGCTACGACCTCAAGAACGGGTTGCAGAACCTGTTGCTGGAAAACTACGGAAAGGCTTTCTATCTTGTCCCTCATCCCTACGAGCCGGCGATCGTGCTGATCAAGCATCGGCTGTCCCCTTTGGTGGATGCCTGCCACACCGAACTGAAGAGTCTGACGAAAAAGGCTCTCGATACGGTCGAGCCGTCTGCGGCCGAGCGACCGGTCTCTTCTTCGGAAAAAAAATCTTCGAAACAGCTCCGCCGGGAGGAGTTACAAAGGTGCAGCGGCTTGGATGCATCCTGCACGCCCAAGGGGGCATTGCGCAAGGCCCAGAAATGGCTGGAAGAGTACGATTACGGCCGGGCGGAAGAGGTGTTGACCGGCATACGGATCAAGGAGAAAGAAGAACTCCCCGTCCTGGTAAAGGCGGCCCGCATCTTATCGGAGGAAATGGGGGCGTATGACCGGGTGATCGAGACCCTGCTCGCACAGCCGAATCAGATCGTAAAGGACCAGAACATCCGCGAAATACTTGCCATTTGCTACTACAGTAACGGCATGATTTCCGAAGCCAGAGTCATCTTCGAGTCGATTCCTCCGGCAGAGCAGGGGAAAAATGCCCTCTACGCCTATGCCGATCTTTCCTTCAAGGACGGCCACCTGCCGCTGGCCTTTCGCCTTTTGGAAGTCGCCGACGCAAAGGAGGGGTTTGTCACCTCCTTTGCCAGTCTGAGAAAGGACGTCGAAGGGAACATGCTGGCGGAAGCCGAGCCGGCGTTGATCGAGGCACAGGCCGCTTTCGACCGCGGAGAGTTCCCTGCGGCCAAGTCGCTTGCCAGGGGCGCTTTGGCCTGTTACCCGAACTTTCAAAAGGCCCAGGATCTGATCTGGATTATGGAAGAAATGCAGGCCGAGGCGGAACGGGCGTCGTTGTGGGAGCGTATCGAGCGCCTCACGGATCGGGAAGAGAGAATCGAATTGTTGCAGCAGTTGCTTGAGTGCGACAAGGGGAACGGCGAAAAAATCAGGGAACTGATAGCCTGCGAGAAAAAGCTCCAAAGGAAAAAACTGGTCGAAAACCGCATTGAAGAACTCCGTATGCTGGCAAAAGAAGAAGCATGGCCCCGCTGTTTCGACACCCTTTATTGGCTGGGGCGGCAGGAGTTTCAGATCGAGCAATACCGCTACGCGTTCGGCATCTCTCCCCATTTCGCAGTCCTCTTCGAGAACCGGCCGCTGCTGCGTCTTTCCGACCAGGAGGCGAAGGAACTCTGGCTGGAATATGTGCGAGTGAAGGAGTCGATCGGCGCCGGAGCGACTGACGGCTGTTTCGAAAGGTTCCATGTCATCAGGCGTTACTTCGGTGGTTATCCGCAGTTCAAGGAGGACTATCGCAGACTGGTCGCGATCGAGCAGGCACGGGCGAGGGACGAGGTCGGCCTGCTTGTGGCGCGCGCCAAGGACGAGGGTTCCACCTTCGTCGAGGTCCAGGAGATCCTCTCGTCGATCCGCCGGCCGATGGCGATTCTGCCCGCCGAGGAGAGGGGGGCGTACGACCGCGCGCTCAGGGAGTTGCTCGTCCTGCGCGCGCCCCCCAAATCGGAGGCCGAACTCATCGCCGAATATCGTCATGCCGTCTTTTCGGGAAACATGGACCGCGCGCGGACGTTGAAAGAGCGCATCGGCGACGTTGAAGCGCTGCGGCGCGTCGACGGGGAGTTCGCCGAATATTTGGAAGCGCTCCGCATCGATGCGCAACGTTCGGACCAGTATCGCATCGATGCGACGCCGCTCGAACTGGAGGAATTCGACGACGACGAGGATCCCGTCCAATACACCGAGAGAACGTCCGCGCTGACCAAGATGGGCGCCGACCATCGTCACGTCATGTTGAGAGAGGACGACGAGACCATCATCCTGCTGGATATCCGGAGCATGAGCGCCGTGAAATACCGCTCGGTTTACTTCAAGGGGTTGGCCTACGAGGATTCGCTCCCCGGTCAGGCGATCTTCCTCTTTCGCCACGATCGCGGCGACACCTTCTGGCGGGCGAATCTTTCCGTGGATGAAAGCGCTTTTCTCGCAAAAATCGACATGCGCGAAAAATTCCGTCTGAAGGATTCGCAAAAAATTCTGGCGGTTTACATGTCGAGCGACAAGACGAAGGAATATTTTCTGAACCTGCGCGACGACGCCCCGGATGGCCGCGCGAAGTTCACGAAGGTGAGTCTGCTGAACAGGAAAAGCGCGGACCTGCTGGGAAAAGGAATGGCAGTTTTCGATGTGTCGAGGATGACCTCGGAACCGGACCGGTTTATTTTGACCACACCTCAAGACATCTCGGTTTTCGATTGCAGGATGTCCGTGCAGGCGCGGGCCGAACCCCCGTTACAATTTTATGGAGCAGATCCGGTCAACAAAATCATCTACCTGCAAAGCGAACGGGGCATATCCATAGCAACCTATGACCTGGAGGAATTAAGCACCTTTCTCAATAAGAACGAGACCGAATATTTCAAGGGAGACGAAATTCTGGGAATAAATCCGGGCACGGCAATAGCCATGCTGAGGTGTGGAGAGGAAACGGGGATGCTGTTCGACATGAAGAATTGCACCTACTCGGAAAGGTTCCCCCTGCATAATCTTCTCGTTACACAAACGCAGAGTCACTGGTATTTTTTCGAGTACGAAAAGGAGCGCGAGACGCTGCTCCTCAGGTATGTAACCGGTGAAATTGAGGACGAAATGTGTTGGTATGACACCCCGGGCGAGGCTGAGGAATGCGAGCCCTCTGGGAAAACCGATGCCGCAGCGCTCGGTTAAGCCGGTTCCTGGTCACAGGTGGTAAGCCTGATCATCCACTGAGAGCGCATCGAGACGCCTGCCGCCAACTCCGGCAGGCGTCTCGGCTTCGCCCGACCTCCCACTTGTTGAGTTCCTGGAGTAACTTGAGAAACTAAACAACGTTAGGTTCCTTACTTCAACTGATCAACTACGTTAGGTTCTACTCTCGTCTTGTTTGGGACTCTCTCCTGGTGGTTGGAAGTTGGGACCCGATCCCTCATTGGCGCATAAATTCTATTGCGCCATTATTTTTGGCGCGATACTTGACAGATCGCGCCATTAAAGTCACTATTGCGCCATTAAGATCCTTGCTCCGGAGATGGGATATGCCTAAAAAATTGGATGTGGTCGCGGATAGGCAGTTGCTGGAAGAAATCGGGCGCCATGCCGAGGGGATACAAGTCGACGCTCTTCACGCTCTGTGCGGCACGGCGTTCAGTCGCCGCAGTTTGCAGCGCCGCTTGGCGCAATTCGTGGCAGATGGCATTTTGGTCAGTGAAGGAAAGACGCGCGCGGTGCGCTACCGGCTTGCACCTGTCACGGGTACTGTCAACCGGGTGCAGGCTGCTCAGGAGCAGTCAATCAGCGCGGAAGTCTATGTCCCCATTTCACCAGAAGGCCATGAGATAAAAAAACAGGTCCGACAGCCACGTCAATTGCGCCAGCCTGTTGGTTACAACCAGGCCTTTATCGAGTCCTATTATCCCAACGAGACTCGATATCTTTCAGCGGAATTGTGCGGACAACTCCGAAGAATAGGGACTCCACCCGATGGGAACCGACTTGCAGGGACCTTTGCTCATGACATTATGAATCGTTTGTTGATAGACCTCTCTTGGGCCTCATCGCGCTTGGAGGGCAATACTTACAGCCGGTTGGATACTGAGCATCTGATCGAGTTGGGCCAGCCTGCGGATGGAAAGGATGCTCTGGAAACTCAGATGATTCTCAACCATAAATCTGCTATCGAATTTTTAGTTAACGATGCGGGCAACGTGGATTTTACCCAGGACACCTTATTTAGCCTACATGCCTTGCTCTCCGATGGGCTTTTGGCTGATGGGAGCGCCTGCGGACGGGTCCGTAACCGTGCGGTTGATATTGGCGGTAGCGTCTACCTGCCAATTGCCATGCCTCAACGCCTTGAGGAGTTGTTTCAGGCTGTGCTGTCCATGGCCAGGGAAATCCGTGACCCTTTCGAGCAAGCCTTTTTCATAATGGTCCATCTTCCCTATCTCCAGCCGTTCGAGGATGTAAACAAGAGAGTCTCCCGCCTGGCTGCCAACATACCGATGATTCGGCACAACCTCTGTCCGTTGTCTTTTGTTGACGTTCCGGAGCGCGCATATATTGACGCATTGCTTGGGATCTATGAGATCAACAGGATCGAATTGCTTAGAGATGTCTTCGTCTGGTCGTATGAACGCTCTTGCCAGCAGTACCTTGCCGTGCAGAGGAATATGGTCACCCCCGACACTTTTCGTCTACGTTATCGTTCGGCGCTGAGCGAGATAATAAAATCCATAGTGACGGGGCTTCATCCCCCCACAGTTGATGTCATAAGGAATGCCATTCCGGTGTCGGTGGCGAAAGAAGATCGGGACAAGTTTATGAATCTTGTCGCCGAGGAGTTCGAGCATTTACACAAGGGTAATGCAGTCCGCTTCGGGATCAGCGCGTTTGTGTTCGAGGCCTGGGAGGAGGCTCAGAGTCTCAAGCCGAAAAGCGATGCCAATGGCCCGTTGCCAGAATAAATCATCCTTAAAACGTTGGAGATGCAAAGAGGGAAAACATCGTGAGCGCAAAACGGCCTCGGCGCCGTCGCCGCAACGTCGCGTTTCGTGCCTCAACGCGACCTACATGGCTACAGGGGCGTTGCCCTGCAGCCGGGCGTATTGCGTGGGCGAGGCGCCAAGTTCCCTGCGGAACATCTCGATGAAGGCGCTCAGGCTCCGGTATCCCAAGTCGAAGGCTACTCGCGTTACCTGCTCCCCCCGGTCGAGCCGGTGAATCGCTTCCTGCAACTGCAATCTTTTGCGCCAATTGCCGAAGGTCAGCCCGGTTTCGGCAACGAACAGCCGCGCCAAAGTTCGACCGCTGGCGCCGGCGACGGTTCCCCAAGCGTCCAATTCGCGCATGTCCCCGGGATCTGCTAACAGCGCCTCGATCACCCGCATCGCCCGCTCGTCCCGCGCCATGGGGAGATGCAGCGGGGTCGACTCGGCTTGGCGCAACTCGTCCAGAATCACCTGCATCAGCCGCCAACCTGCGCTCTCCGGAAGGTACTCTTCCCCAACCCGCACCGCTTTCAGGATCAGCTCCCGCAAAAGCGGCGTCACCTTCAAAACCGTGCACTGCTCCGGCAGCCCAGCCGTGGCGGATGGATCCACGAAGAGGTTCCTGAGGGCGACGTCGCCGGGAAAATAAACCTCGTGCTCCTGGTTCGGCGGCACCCAGACCGCCTGGGACGGCGGCACCACCCAGATGTCGCGCCCGCAGACGACCCGCATGGCGCCGCTGCTGGCGTAGATCAGTTGCCCGCGCGGATGGGCGTGCGCCGCCGCGCAGCCGACCTCGCGCGCCTGCATCTGCGGCGGGCTCACCTCGACCGCCAGCGGAATGACCGGCAGGCCGGCGTCCAGTCGGTAGCCGAGCATCACCGGAGCCAATCTTGTCAGTTTCTCGACAGTCATTGTCGGAATATAGAAAGATCGCCAGCAAAAAGCAAGCTATAGTGGGCGCATAAAAAAACTTCGAACAAGGAGCGCGACCATGAGCCGAACGCATCAAGAAAAAATCGTTGACCAGTTTTCCAAACAGGCGATTCCCTTCAGCCAGGTGCCCGGCCACCTCGACTCCCTGGAACTTTTAGTGGAGATGGCGCAGCCGACCGAAGAGGACTGCGCGCTCGACGTCGCCTGCGGTCCGGGGCTGGTCGCCTGCGCGTTTGCCCGCCTCTGCCGGCAGGTCACCGGCATCGACATCACCCCGGCCATGGTCGAACAGGCCGAGAAGCGCCAAAAAGAGCAGGGGCTGGACAATCTCACCTGGTCCGTCGGCGACGCTCTGCCGCTTCCCTACGACGACGCCAGCTTTTCGCTGGTGATTACCCGCTACAGTTTGCACCATTTCCCCGATCCGCAAAAAGTGCTGACGGAGATGATCCGGGTCTGCCGCCCCGGCGGCCGCATCCTGGTGGCCGACGTGGCCATCGAGCCGTCCAAATCCGCGGACTACGACGCGCTGGAGATCATGCGCGATCCGTCCCATACCCACGCCCTGACCACCGAGGAGTTCTCCAGTCTTTTCCGGCGATCCGGCCTCTTGGACTGCCGACAGAGCGCCTACCTGGTGGAGATCGAGTTGGAGACGCAATTGCGGGCTTCCTTTCCCGCACCGGGGGACACCGAGAAGTTGCGGGCCATGGTGACCGCCGACATCGGCCGCAACGGCTTGGGGATCGATGCGCGCCGCTTGGGCGACGCGGTCGTCTACAGCGTGCCGATCGGCGTTTTCACTGGAACCAAGGCGAAGTGAGGAAGTTGCCGCTTTGAGAATGCCGGGAGAGGGAGATGGCAATGCCTGCATCGTTTGACCATAAATCCACCGTTGACGAGATACGCGCGCGTTTTGACGCGGACGTAGAGCGCTTCTCCAATCTGCAGACCGGGCAAAGCGCCACCATCGACGCGCCTTTGGCCATGGAGCTCATTACCCGCGCGGCTCTGGCCTGCACCGACCCTATTCGCCGGGTGCTGGACATCGGCTGCGGCGCGGGGAACAACACGCTGAAACTTCTTGAGTGCGCGGGAGATTTTGACTGCGATCTGGTCGATCTGAGCCGGCCGATGCTTGAGCGGGCGCAAGAACGGGTGCGCAGCGCCACCTCCGGGACAGTCAGGGTTTTTCAGGGCGACTTTCGCGGCATCGAGTTGCCGGAACAGGGATATGACGTGATCCTGGCGGCGGCGGTCCTGCATCACCTGCGGGACGATCGGGACTGGGAAACCGCTTTCGGCAAGATCTACAGCCTGACCGCGCCCGGCGGGAGCGTCTGGATCACCGATCTGGTGTCCCAGGAAACCGCGCCGGTTCAGCAGATGATGCAACAGCGCTACCATGATTACCTCTGCGCTCTCGGCGGAGAGGCTTACAAGGACCAGGTGGTCGCCTATATCGAGAAGGAGGATACGCCCCGCCCGGTCACCTGGCAGCTCGATCTGCTGCGGCGCGTCGGCTTTCGGCAGGTGGAGCTGCTGCACAAGAATTCCTGCTTCGCCGCCTTCGGGGCGGTGAAAGGAGCTTAGGCGACGGGCCTTCAAAAAGATCAAAAACAGGGCGAACACAAGGTTCGCCCCTACGGATCGTTGTGTGTTAGTATGGGGCGAATCGGAGATAGCGATATGCTGCGAACCACCCAAACTGTCACTGAAGAAGCGAGCGCAGCACCCTCGCGGCTCGTCCTGGCCTTTGCCTTGATGGCCTTGATGCTGACGCTGGTCCTGCCTGTCCGATGCCTTGCCCTGGCGGAGGGGTACGATTCGCAGGCGCGGGTCAGGGAGATCTTCGACGGCGAAAGGCTGCGGCTCACCGCCCAATACTGCAAGATCCATTACGGCCTCGACAGCAGCGAACTGCGCGAGCCGCAGATGATCGTGCTCCACTACACGGCCTTTCACACCTTCGAAGAGTCGTATCGCTTCTTTCTCCCCGATCTGCTGGACACCCAGTCCCGCAAGGACATCAGCTCCGGGGGAGCGGTGAACGTCTCGGCCCATTACCTGGTGGATCGCGACGGCACCGTCTTCCAACTCGCCTCGGAAAACGTCATCTGCCGGCACACCATCGGCTTCAACTACACGGCGATCGGCATCGAGAACGTCGGCTCCGGCTCCGCCGACCTGACGCAGGCGCAGGTGGAAAGCGATGCCGCCCTGGTAAGCCGCATCAAAAAGCGCCACCCCTCCATCGAGTACCTGATCGGCCACCAGGAATATCAGGACGCCTGGCGCCCGCATTTCAAGCTCTACCGCGAGCGAGATTCCTCCTACCATTTCACTCCCAAACACGACCCCGGGCTGCTTTTTCTCAAGCGGGTAAGGACGCTTTTGAAAGACGGCTATGGCCTCGCCTTTAAGGACTGAGGCCGCACGATCCGCCGCACTTTAGCGAACCATGCCGATGCTGCTTTTTCCGCTTTGCTGTTCGCTCCAGCCGTGATATTGCTAGCTTCATTTGCCGGTAAGTTATTGACGGTTTGGGAGGGTGTTTTTCATGGATCTGCAGCTAACAAACAAGGTCGCCATCGTTACCGGCGCCAGCCGCGGCATCGGCCGCGCCATCGCCGAAATGCTCTCCGCCGAGGGGATGCGCCTGGTGCTTACGGCCCGCTCAGCTGAGTTGCTCGACGAGGTCGCGCGCTCCTGCCCGTCGCAGGCCCTGGTTTTTCCGGTCGATCTGCGCGAGCCGGACGCGCCGCGGCGCCTGGTGGATTTCGCCGTTGCCGGTTTCGGTGGGGTCGATCTGCTGGTTAACAATGCGGGCGCCACCAAACGCGGCGATTTTCTGCAATTGACGGAGGATGACTGGCAAGACGGCTTCGCGCTGAAATTCTACGGCGCGGTGCGCTGTTGCCGGTCGGCCTGGCCGTATTTGGTCGCCGCCAAGGGGGCGATCGTCAACGTGATCGGCGTGGGCGGGCGCACCGGGACCGCCGAATTCGCCATCGGCGGATCCGTCAACGCCGCCCTGCTCAACTTCACCAAGGTGCTGGCGGATCGAGGCATCAAGGAGGGGGTCAAGATCAATGCCGTCAACCCCGGAGCCATCGTCACCGACAGATTGACCAACCGCATCAACGCTCTCTCGGGGCAGCTCGCCATTTCCACGGAAGAGGCCGCCGAGCGCATGGCCGGCAAATTGGGAGTGGACCGGTTCGGACTCCCCGCGGAAATAGCCAGGGCCGTGGCCTTTCTCGCCTCGTCCGCCTCCAGTTATTGCCAGGGCGCCATTTTGGACGTGGATGGCGGCGAAACCAGAACTCTCTGACGGAAAAGGAGCAAATGCATGTCGGTAATAAAATGGACCGAGGCGCTGGAAATCGGCATAGAAAGCCTGGACGTGCAGCATCGTTTTTTGATCGACGTGATCAACGAACTGCATCTGGCCGTCAAGCACAACGAGGGAAACGAAGTGCTTCTTCCCATGATCGAAAAGCTGCACGACTATGCCGACACCCATTTCAGCGAGGAGGAAGAGCTGCTGGAGAAGCATGATTTCGCCGGCAAGCTCGATCATGTTCAGGAGCACAACGAGTTCATAGCCAAGCTGGACGAGCTGAAGCGCAAATGCGAGTCAAGCGGCGAGGCGCTGACCATCGACATCAGGAACTACCTTTTGAGCTGGTTCTTCCATCACATCAAGGTCTGCGACATGGAATACAAGGCGTTTTTCCAGCAGATTCAAGTAATCGCCAAATGAAAAGGGCTGCCTGCAACCGTCATCTCCGTTTGCCGGCTTTAGTCGGGAGGGCGACTTTCTGCCTCCTGACGGCGGTCATGTCTCTGTTCTTGCAAAGCGCCCCCGTCTTTGCCGCGGCGGCCGGGGCCGACTGCCTGGTCTCGGAAGTCAACTCCGGAGGCGGCCATCCGGACCCGCCGGAGAGCGCGCCGCCAGCCGGCCCGGGTCCCTGGTGGTCAAGGGTCACCGTGGCCCCGGACTACGACCTTTATTACACGAGCGTCGGCCTGGAGATCCCGCTGACCAACGCCCCCATTCCCAATCTGGGAACCGCCTCCGAGCAGGAGGTGTATCGCCATCTGTTCTTCAATTCCCTGCATCCGCGCTTCCTGCTGCTGGAAGCCAGCGTTTTCCCGATGCCGCTTGCCGGCGTGGCGCTGAAGAAGTTCACCCCGGATTTTTACCGCAGCGCCCGCATCGGCGACGACTTCAACCTGATCGAGTCGATCACCACCGGCTTTCCCGAGCCCTATGCCGCGACCCTTTTCGTCGGAGACATCGTCGATTTCATCAAGCCGGGGGAGAAGCAGGCCGGGTCCAATAAGGGATACATGGGGTATCTTTTCAGCTACAGCAACCAGCATATTCGCCGCAACACTCTGATCTACGACAACAATTACGAGATCGAGTGGAAACTCAAGGGTGAACGGAACTTCACCGGCGAGCACCTGAGCTGGAGTTTCCGGATCGGAGCCAAGCTGCATGACAACCCGGAGATTCAAAACGCCCTCTACATCGGCATCAGGCGCAACAACGTGAGCTGCAACGCCCCCTTCCTCGCCTGGCTCGACAACAGCAACGTGCAGATGAGGCTCGATTTTTCGCAAACGGAATTGAACCTGCTCCGCCAGGAGTACATCATCGGCAAGTCGTATCCGATCAAAAAATGGCAAAAGGCGATCGGCGTCGACGTCGGCCTGATCTGGGAAAATCCGGATCTCTACAAGGGGAGGCTGCGCTACCTGGACCGCAACGGCATCACCATCGTGCTCAGGCCGCAGATCGAGTTCTAAAGCAAACCTTTGGCCACGGAGAAAGTCCGAGGCACGTCTGAGAACTGCAAAGTCGAAGGCGTCTCACACGGATGAAACGGATGAAACGGGGTTTATTTTTGTGCGTTTTGTGCCTTTTTGTGGCAATCGACTGCTTGATTGGTTTTTCCGCTTTCAGTGCCCGCCCAGATACGCCTTGCGCACTTCGGGGTTGGCCAGCAATTCGTTGCCGGTGCCGGAAAGGCGGATCTCGCCGTTCACCAGCACATAGCCGCGGCCGGCCAGCCTCAGGGCGTGGTTGGCGTTTTGCTCCACCAGGAACACGGTGGTCCCCGCGGCGGCGATCTCGGCCAGGGTCTCGAAAATCTGCCGCACCACCAGCGGGGCGAGCCCCAGGCTCGGCTCGTCCAAAAGCAAAAGCCCCGGACGCCCCATCAGCGCCCGGGCGATGGCGAGCATCTGCTGCTCCCCCCCGGACAGGGTGCCGGCGCGCTGGCGCAAACGCTCCTTCAAGCGGGGAAACATCTCGAAGACCTTGATCAGATCGGGCTCCACATGCGCCGGCCCGATGCAGATGGTCCCCATCAGCAGGTTCTCCTCCACCGTCATCCCGGAAAAGATGCGCCTCCCCTCGGGAACCAGCGCGATGCCGAGCTTGGCCACCTCATGGGTGGCGATGCCGGTGATGTCGCGCCCGTTGAAGCGGATGTGGCCACGGGCGGCGCGCGGTTCCCCAAAGACGGTGGCGAGCAGGGTGGACTTGCCGGCGCCGTTGGCCCCGATCAGGGTGACGATCTCGCCCGCGTCCACATGCAGCGACACCCGCTTCAAGGCCTGCACCGGGCCGTAGGCGGCGTCGACTTCCTGCAACTCCAACAGATGCGCCCCGCCCTGCGTCTCGTTCATGCCGGTACCTTTCATACGAAATGCGTCTTCGCGGTTCAAATGCCTTTAGCGTAGTCGGCGCCCAGGTAGGCCGTCAGCACGGCCGGATCGTTCTCCACGGTGTGCGGCGTCCCTTCGGCGATCACCTCGCCGTGATCGAGAACCACGACGTGATCCGACACCCCCATCACCATCCCCATATCGTGCTCGATCAAGAGCACGGTGACCTCGTGCCGGTCGCGCAGCGTCCGGATCAGGTCGCGCAACTCGTCGGTCTCCTGCGGGTTCAGCCCGGCGGCGGGCTCGTCCAGGCAGATCAGGCGCGGCCCGGTGCACATGGCGCGCGCTATCTCCAGGCGGCGCTGGCGCCCGTAGGAAAGCTCGCCCGCCAACCGGTTCGCGTCGGCCGCCAACCCGAACACCTTCAGCCAGGCGTAGGAGCGCTCCACCGCCTCGCGCTCGGAGGCGCGGAAGCCGGCGCTGCGCAACAGTCCGGAGACCGGGTTGCGGTTGATTCTCATATGCTGGGCGACCAGCAGGTTCTCGATGACGGTCATCTCCCGGAAGAGACGGATGTTCTGGAAGGTGCGCGCCACTCCGGCCCGCGCCACCTGGTGCGAGCCGCCGAACATCTTGTAGTAGAGGCGGGAAGCCAAGAGCGCCGGGTTGGCGAAATCGCCGGGCCGAAAGCGCTCCCCCAGGATCCGCACCAAATCGACGCTCCGTCTGCCGGCATGCAGGGCGATGGCCCCTTCGGTTGCGCGGTAAAAGCCGGTCAGGCAGTTGAAGACCGTGGTCTTGCCGGCGCCGTTGGGTCCGATCAAGGCCGAGATGGAGCCGCGCCGGATGTCGAAGCTCACCTCCTTCAGGGCCACGATGCCGCCGAAGCGCATGGTCAGGCCCTGCACGCTGAGCAGAGGGGGATGAATTGGATCGACGCTCACCTGAGCCCCTCCAGGTCGAAGGAGCGCCGCTTGATGCGGATCAGGCCGCGGGGGCGCCAGATCATCATCAGCACCATGGCGACGCCGAAGATCAGCACCCGGTACTCGGCGAAGTCCCGCAGCATCTCGGGGAGAATGGTCAACACCAGCGCGGCCAGCACGATGCCGACCGTGGAGCCGAGCCCCCCCAGCACTACGATGGCCAGGATCAGCGCGCTTTCGAAGAAGGAAAAGGAGGTCGGATTGATGAACCCCTGGTAGGTGGCGAAGAAGACGCCGGCCACGCCGCCGACCATGGCCCCCATCATGAAAGCGGAGAGCTTGACGGTGACGTGGTTGATCCCCAGCGACCGGCAGGCGATTTCGTCTTCCCTGAGCGCCTCCCAGGTCCGCCCCATCGGCATCTGCTTCAGGCGGCCGACGAAGAGCACCATCAGGCTCACCACGGCGAAGAGGATGAGGAAGATGAAGATGAACTTGTAGTTGGGGTTGTACTCCAGGTGGAAATATTCGTGGAAGGGGGTGCCGCCGTACTTGGCGGCGCGGCTGAACTCCAGGCCGAACAGGGTCGGCGGCGGGGCCGAGGCGCCGTTGGGGCCGCCGGTGAAGTCGAGCCAGTTGTTGAGCACCAGCCGGATGATCTCGCCGAAGCCCAGGGTGACGATAGCCAGGTAGTCGCCGTGCATCCTCAATACCGGGAAGCCGAGCAGGCCGCCGCAGGCCGCGGCCAAAAGGGCGGCCAGGGGAAGGGCGGTCCAAAAGCCCAAGTGCAGGTATTGGGAGCCGAGGGCGAGCCCGTAGGCGCCGACCGCGTAGAAGGCGACGTAGCCCAGATCCAAAAGCCCGGCCAGGCCGACCACGATGTTCAACCCCAGGCCGAGCAGGACGTAGATCATCGCCAGGATCAGCACGGTCAAAAAGTATTTGCTCAGGAAAAAGGGAAGGATCAGGCCGGCCGCCAGCAGCAGCGGCGTGGCCAGGCGCAGGCTGCGCGGGGGCGACGCCTCGGCGACCGTCACCCCTTGCTGAGCGCGGGCGGACAGAGCGCCCAACAAGGACCTGCCGCGCTCGGTTGCGAGCGCCAGGGAGAAAAGGAAGCGCCCGACCATGACCGCGGCCGCCAGCAGCAGCGGGCGCTGCATCTCGTTTCGCACCTGGTAGCCGTTTAGCACCAGCCCGGAAATGGGGCCCAGCACAACCAGGGCCAGCACCCCGCTAAAGAGCGCGTCGAGAAGCGATTTGGTCAAGGCCGATGCCGGTTTCGCCATGCGTCAGACCTTTTCGAACTCGGCCTTGCCGAGCAGGCCGGAGGGGCGGAAAATCAGCACCACCACCAGCAGCACGAAGGCGAAGACGTCCTTGTAGTCCGTGTTGACGAACCCGGAAAAGAGCGCCTCGGACATCCCCAGGATCACTCCGCCCAGCATGGCGCCGGGGAGCGAGCCGATGCCGCCCAATACCGCGGCGGTGAACGCCTTGATGCCGGTGATGAAGTCGATGGAAAAATCGAACGAGCCGTAGTTGAGGGTAACCAGCACCCCGGCCACCGCCGCCATCGAGGCGCCGATGACGAAGACCGTGGAGATGATGCGGTTGGTGTCGATGCCGAGGATGCCGGCCATCTTCCGGTCCTGCTGGGTGGCCCGGCACTGGCGCCCGAGCGAGGTGCGCTGGATGACGAAGGTCAACGCCCCCATGGCGGCGACGGTGACGGCGACGATCAGCAACTGGATGTGGGTCATCTGCACGAACTTGGTATCGGAGCCGATCCTGAGCGAGCCCTTGATCAGGGTCGGTATCCCCTGGTTTCTGGCCCCCTGGCTCACCTGCACGTAGCTTTGCAGGACCAGCGACATGCCGATCGCCGAGATCAGCGGGGCGAGCCTGGTCGAGCCGCGCAGCGGGCGGTAGGCGATGCGCTCGATCACCCAGCCGTAGGCGGCGGTGACCAGCACGGCCACCGCCAGGATGATGAGCAGGGCGAAGGGGACCGAATCGACGCCGAAGGAAAACACCACCGACATGGCGATCGCGGTCAGGTAGGCCGAGATCATGTAGACGTCGCCGTGGGCGAAATTGATCATGCCGATGATGCCGTAAACCATGGTGTACCCGATGGCGATCAGTCCGTAGATCGCCCCCAGGGAGAGCCCGTTCAAAAGCTGCTGGGCGAAGATGTGAAGCTCCATCGGAATCTCCGGGTTACTTCACTTCCTTGGCGGTGCCGGTGGCGTCCCAGCGGTACATGATGAAGTCGGAGACCTTGATGTCGCCCTTGGGGGTCCACTCCTTGGGCCCGAGCACGGTGTTCACCTTGTTCTTGTGCAGCCAGTCGGCGAGTTTCTTGCCGTCGGTGCTCTTGGTCGCTTTCATGGCCGCGGCGATCGCCTGCAAGGTGGCGTAGGAGTAGAGGGTGTAGCCTTCCGGCTCGATCTTGGCGGCGCGGAACTTCTCCAGCACCTCCTTGCCGGAGGGGAGGTTGCGGGCATCCAGGCCGAAGGTCATGTAGATGCCGTCCACGAACTGCTTGCCGCCGGCGGCGGTCACCAGATCCGGCGTGTTGATGCCGTCGCCGGAGATGAAGTTGACCTTCAGCCCCTGCTCGCGCAGTTGGCGCACCAGCGGGCCCGCCTCGGTGTGCAGGCCGCCGAAATACACGGTGTCCGCCTTGGCGGCCTTCACCTTGGTGACCAGGGCGTTGAAGTCTTTCTCGCCGCGGGTCAGCCCCTCGTAGAGCACCTCTTTGACGCCGAGCTTGTTGATCCGCGATTTGAAGGCGTCGACCAGTCCTTGCCCGTAGGTGTCCTTGTCGTGAATCAGGGCGATCCGCTTGGCTTTCAGCCGCTTGACCACGAAATCGGCGGCCACGGTTCCCTGTTGATCGTCGCGGCCGCACATGCGGAAGATGGTGGCAATGCCGCGTTCGGTCACCTTGGGATTGGTGGAACCGGGGGTCATCTGCAGGATGCCGGCCTCGGCGTAGATATCCGAGGCGGGGAGGGTGGAGGAGGAGCAAAAGTGGCCGACCACCGCCTTCACCTTGTCCACGTCGACCAGCCGGTTGGCCACGGCCACCGCCTGTTTAGGCTCGCAGGCGTCGTCGCCCTTCACCAGTTCGATTTTTTTGCCGTTGATGCCGCCGGCGGCGTTCAGGTCCGCCGCCGCCTGGGTGGCGCCGTGCCAGAACTGCTCGCCGACCGAGGCGCTGCTGCCGGTATGCGGCCCCGCCACCGCGATCTTGATGGTGTCGGCGGCCGCCCCTTGCGCCGCGGCCAGACAACCCGACAAAAGCGCCGCCGCCATGAACTTTCTTAAAGTCCGTATGCCCATTTTCGTCCCCTCCGTAAAATAGTGGTTTAGCCCGGCCCATCGCTTTTTGCAGCGCCGCTAAAATACAGCAATTGCACGGGAAATAGAACACAAAAATAACGCTTCAGCGGCTATTTCCGTAGGTCGCGTTCAGGTACGAAACGCGACGTCGCAATGGCGCCACGGTGGCAATGTCGCGTTTCACGATGAAGCCGTTCAACACGACCTACGGAAGGGCGAAGTTCACAGGGAACCTTCGGGTGATATTCGGCGGCAAATGTGTTAGGCTGCCACGCCGTTGCTCTGGGCGCCGGTCAAGGCCGCCCTCAACTCGAAAGCGGAAGCGCAAGAAATACATGGAGATCCGCGGCGGTGTCAAAGATTTTGTTGATAAGCCGAAAGGCACGGGGGAGTTACGTAGGTCGCGTTGAGGTACGAAACGCGACGTCGCAACGGAGCCATGGTCGCAACGTCGCGCATCACGATGAAACTGTTCCACACAACCTACAGATGGGCACAACTGGTAGCTGATGTGGTGGGGAGGTTCTGAAGCGTTGTCTATCTTTGCCATACTCTTTGTCTGCCTGGTCGCGGCCTCGGTCGTCGCGGGCAAGCTTCCTCCCTTGGTGCTTGACCTTTACCTGGCCGCCAGTATGATAACCTTCGCCTTTTATGCCGTCGACAAGTCGGCCGCGCTGAACGGGCGGCGGCGAACCCGGGAGAAGACCCTGCAGTTGCTTGGCCTGATCGGCGGCTGGCCCGGCGCTTTGCTCGGGCAAAGCGTGCTGCGCCACAAATCCAGGAAACCATCGTTCCAACGGCTGTTCCGGATCACCGTTGTCGTTAACTGCGCCGCGCTCGTCTGGCTTCTGCTGGCGCGGGGTTGAACAAGGAGAGTGACATGCCTGAATTGCCCGATTTGACCGTATTCGCGGAGTCTTTGCAAAAGCTCGTGCTGGGCAAGCGGATCGAGCGGGTGGTGTATGACCGGAAACAGCAGGCCAACGCCGAGCCGCAGGCGCTCGCCGCAGCCATGCAGGGGCGCAAGCTCACCGCCGTGGAGCGGGTCGGCAAGGAGCTGCTGTTCAAACTGGACAGCGGCGAGAGCGTGCTGATCCACCTGATGCTTACCGGGGGATTCAGATGCTCTCAACGGCAAGAGCAGGTAGCTTTCGCCGTCTTGACGCTCCTTTTTAACGACGGCCAGGCGCTGGTTGCCTTCGATCCCAAGGGGTGGCTGAAGGTCGCCCTCAATCCCGACCTGAGCGAACGCGCCCCGGACGCGCTCGACGTCACCCGGGAATACCTGGAGGGGATGTTCGACAAGAAACCAAAAACGGTGGTTAAGTCGTTTTTACTCGACCAGCAGTCGATTGCCGGGATCGGCAACGCCTACGCCGACGAGATCTTGTGGCAGGCGAAAATCTCGCCGAAGTCGCTGGTCGGTAAGATCCCTAAAGACGTGGTAGCCAAGCTGGCTTTAGCCATCCCTTCGGTGCTCAAGCAGGCGACCGACTATTTAAGGAAGCATCACCCCGGCATCACCGCGGGGGAGGTGCGCGACTTCCTGGCCGTGCACAACCCGAAAGCCAAAACCTCGCCTTCCGGCGGCCCCATCATCGTCGAACAGATCGCCTCGAAGAAGACGTACTATACGGATGAGCAAATTTTATTTAAATAATAAGCTCATGAAACTACCATCTCCACTCATGCTGCCGGTTTTCCCTCAATCGAGCGATATCCGAATGATTACCTCGGGCTACGGCGCGTTCCCGCAGACCGCCGTGATCACTTTGAGCCTTCCATAATAATTACTTTTTTAACTCTCTCCTCCGATTCCCGTCGGCCCCGTCTTTTTCGCCCCTTCTCCGTCGGCAGCCTCTCTATTTACCTAAAGTAGCGTCGTTTTTTGCCGATAACGGCCATATTGACCAGGTCGAGGCGGCCAAGGCGTTTGAACCGCGAAAACGCGACGTTCACAGAGAAAAACCAAATAGTCACAAACAAGCTCTTCAGCAGAAATCGTTCTAATCTTCACCCCTTGCAGGTATCTGAATTCCTTCGCGTTCTTGGCGTCTTTGCGGTGAGGATTTACGTTTTTGGGTTAACGAGGCTCTCGCCTCACTTCGTCCCCTCGGGGAAGGAACCGCAAGGAGAAAGGCATGTTCAGAAAGGCATCCGGCTTGACACTGGTGGTATGGGCGGTTTCGCTGCTCTGCGCGCTGCAGGCGTTCGCAGGCATGGGCCGCTTTATCGACGACAACGACACGGTGGTGCTACAGAGAAACACCCATCCTCTGGCGCGCCTCGGAGCCCGGGCCGGCTACGCCCCGACCTCTCTGCCGATGGAGCATATGATCATGTCGTTGCAGGTGCCCGCCGGCAAACAGGCGGCGCTGGCCGCGTTCCTCAAGGATCTGCACAACCCGGCCTCCGCCGACTATCACCGCTGGCTGACGCCGGATGAGTTCGGCGCCCAGTTCGGACCCTCGGTGGAGGACGTCTCGGCGGTTACCGCGTGGCTCAGCTCGCACGGCTTCCAGGTGGAGTCGGTGGCCAAAAGTCGGACCTGGATCAATTTCTCAGGCGACGTCTCCAGGGTGGAGCGGACCTTCAAGACCAACATCGCGATGATCAGGGTCGGGGACAAGACCTATAACGCCAACGGGAGCGACCCGTCCATCCCCAGGGGACTCTCGGATCTCGTTTCCGGCATCGTCAGTCTGCACAACATCCCGCGCCGGACCAAGCACAACGGCGCCAAGCCGTTCGCCTCCAACGACGCCGTTCCCAACTACACCTCCGGCTCGTCCCACTATCTCGCCCCCGGCGACTTCGCCGCCATCTACAACCTGAACCCGCTCTACAGCGCGGGGCTGGACGGCACCGGCCAGAGCATCGCCATCGTGGGACGCACCCATCCGGCGAGCACCAACTGGTCGAGTTTCCGCAGCAAGATGGGGCTCCCCGCCAACGCTCCCCAGGTGATCGTCAACGGACCCGACCCGGGCGACCTGGGAAGCGGCGAGGACACGGAAGCCAATCTCGATGTGGAGTGGTCGGGCGCTGTGGCGAAGAACGCCACCGTCAAGTTCGTCACCTCCAAGTCCACCAACAGCACCGACGGGGTCGACCTTTCCGCCCAGTACATCGTCGCCAACAACCTGGCGCCCGTGATGAGCCTCAGTTTCGGAAGCTGCGAATCGGACATGGGGGCGTCCGAGAACGCCTTTTACAACAACCTCTGGTCGCAGGCGGCCGCGCAGGGGATCACGGTGCTGGTCTCGACCGGCGACTCCGGGGCCGCCGGCTGTTCCGATCCGTCGGGCGCCACCGGTTCGGGAAAAGGGGTGAACGGTCTGGCCTCCACGCCGTTCAACGTGGCGGTCGGCGGCACCCAGTTCAGCGAGGGGGGCGGGACCTACTGGAATTCGGTCAACTCAAGCTCCGACACCTCGGCTCTGGGCTATATCCCGGAGGTGGCCTGGAACGAAAGCGGCAGCGTGACCGGAGGCAGCGGCCTGTGGGCCACCGGCGGCGGCGTTTCCCAGGTCTACGTCAAGCCGACCTGGCAGACGGCGCCGGGCGTGCCGCAGGACGGACGGCGGGACCTCCCCGACGTCGCGCTCTCGGCGGCGGGGCACGACTCCTATCTGATCGTCACCGGCGGCACCCTGTCCAGCGTCGGCGGGACCTCCGCGGCCGCTCCTTCTTTCGCAGGATTGATGGCGCTTTTGGTTCAGAAAACCGGGCAGCGGCAGGGTAACGTCAACGCCCGGCTCTACCAGCTGGCCAGCAGCCAGTACGCCTCGGGCGGGACGAGCGTCTTTCACGACGTGGTCTCGGGGAACAACAGCGTCCCCGGCGTGACCGGCTTTGCCGGCGCTGCCGGCTACGACCTGGCCACCGGCCTTGGCTCGGTGGACGCCAATGCGCTTCTCAACAACTGGAGCGCCACCAGCGTGGCGCTCGCCGATTTCTCCCTCAGCGCCACCACCCCGGCGGCGCTGCTCCAGGGGAGCACCGGCAGCGTCAAGCTCACCACCGCCGGTTCCGGCGGTTTCAACTCAGCCGTGGCGTTCAGCGTGTCCGGCCTTCCCGCGGGAGTCACCGGCAGCTTCGCTCCCACCTCGATAGCGGCTCCGGGCACCGGCAGCGCCACCCTTACCCTGAACCTTGCCGCCGGCGCCGCAGTCGGCACCAGCTACCTCACCGTCACGGCCACCGCCGGCGCCATCAGCCACTCGGTGCAGGTGCCGATCGTCATTCAAGCGAGCACCGTCTACAGCAGCAGCTTCAACGATACCTGGTACGCGGCCAGCGTGGCCGGCAGCGCGGGGAAATGGTCCCTGGCATCCTCCGGTACGAACCCCACCGCCGCGCCCCATAGCGGCACGGTGATGGCGCAGTTCAACTCGTACACGGCGCCCAGCGGCAACCAGATGCGCGTCTACAGCGGCACCAAGGTGGCCGTTCCCGGCGCCGCCAAGAGCGCCACGCTTTCCTTCTGGTTTTTCCACGACCTGAACCGTCCGGCCAACAACGATCGCCTGCAGCCCCAGGTCTCGCTCAACGGCAGCAGTTGGGCGAACGTGGGCGCATCGGTGTCGCGCTACAACGGCACCTCCGGCTGGTCCCAGGTGAGCGTGGATATAAGCGCCTACATCGGACAGAGCTTGCAGGTGGGGGCGTTGGCGACCAGCGCGGCGGGTTACAACATGTACATAGACGACGTAGCGGTAACAGTTAAATAGTAGACGACGTAGGCAACGCGTTGAGTACTAGACGACGTAAGTAACGGTTGAGTAGGGGGGATTGAACAACTGAAGAGATTCGATGGGGGGCGGCCAATTGTGGCCGCCCCGTTTTTTTATGCTTTTTAGGCCCCGTCAAGCGAGCCGGTCTGGCGCAGCGCCTCGTAGAGCACGATTCCCGCCGTGGTGGAGAGATTGAGGCTCCGCACCCGGCCGATGATCGGGATTCTCACCGCCGTCTCCGGGTTCGCCTCGATCAGTTCCTCGGGGAGCCCTTTGGTCTCCTTGCCGAATACGATGAAATCCCCCGCGCGAAAAACGAATTGCAGATAGCTCTTCGCCGCCTTCTTGCTGGTGTAGACCAGGCGCCCCTCCGGGTATGCCTGCTGCAAGGAGGCGAGGTCGGGCCAGTAGCGGATTTCCACCTCGCTCCAGTAGTCGAGCCCCGCCCTCTTCAGATAGCGGTCCTCGGTGGAGAAGCCGAGCTTTCCAACCAGGTGCAAGGTGGAGCCGGTGGCCCCGCAGAGCCTGGCGATGTTGCCTGTGTTGGGCGGGATCTCGGGCTCCACCAGCACGATGTGAAACGGCGTGGTCAATGACATCTGCTACCCCTTTGTAAGCTTTCGGTCTTCACCCGGCGCGCAGTTTTCAGGCCTCGGATGCTCTGCGTCGCTCCCTTTGCTCCGCGTTCGGCGCGCCTGTTTTCGGCGTCCTATTGGCGTTCTATTTGTATCCCAAACCCCGGAATAAGGCAAAATAAAAAGGCCGTATACGCGTAGTTACAGCCACTTAGCAGCGGCAAAGGCTCTGAAAGCTTGCAATTTGCTCGCGGACCGTCTATGATGGGGCCTCTGAAGACGCACCGGAGGGACCTTGAACTTACCTGACGCAACTGGACATTTCGGCCGCTTCGGCGGCAGATACGTCTCCGAAACGCTGATGCCCGCGCTTTTGGAACTGGAGACGGCCTACAACCGTTACCGCGACGACGCCGAATTCAAGGCGGAGTACGCCTATTATCTGCGCCAGTACGTGGGGCGGCCGAACCCGCTTTATTTCGCGGAAAAGCTGACCCGCAAGCTCGGCGGGGCCAAGGTCTATCTGAAGCGCGAGGACCTGAACCACACCGGCGCCCACAAGGTGAACAACACCATCGGCCAGGGGCTCCTGGCGCGGCGCATGGGCAAAAAGCGGGTGATCGCCGAGACCGGGGCCGGGCAGCACGGCGTGGCCACGGCCACCGTGGCGGCGCTCTTCGGCATGGAGTGCGAGGTCTTCATGGGCGAGGAGGACATCCAGCGCCAGTCGCTGAACGTCTTCCGGATGAAGCTCTTGGGCGCGAAGGTCACCCCGGTCGGCTCGGGGACCAGGACGCTCAAGGACGCCATGAACGAGGCGATGCGCCAATGGGTGACCAACGTGGCGGATACCTTCTACATCATCGGCACGGTGGCGGGTCCGCACCCCTATCCGGTCATGGTGCGCGATTTCCAGGCCATCATCGGCGAGGAGGCGCGGGCGCAGCATCTGGAGGCCGAAGGACGGCTGCCGGATTACCTGGTTGCCGCGGTGGGGGGCGGCAGCAACGCGCTCGGCCTCTTCCACGCCTTCATGAACGACGAATCCGTGCGCATGGTGGGCGTCGAGGCCGCGGGTTACGGCATTGAGTCCGGCAAGCACGCGGCCCCGCTCTGCGCGGGCTCCGTCGGGGTGCTGCACGGCAACAAGACCTACCTGCTTCAGGACGAATTCGGCCAGATCGCCCATGCCCATTCGATCTCCGCGGGCCTTGATTATCCGGGCGTCGGCCCCGAGCACGCCTTCCTCAAGGAGAGCGGCCGGGCCAGCTACGTGTCGGTGACCGACGACGAGGCCATGGCGGCGTTCCAGACGCTGACCCTGGAAGAAGGGATCATCCCGGCGCTGGAGTCCTCCCACGCCGTCGCCCACGCCCTGCGTCTGGCGCCGACCCTCGCCGCCGAACAAAGCATCGTGGTCTGCCTGTCGGGCCGGGGAGACAAGGACATCCACACCGTGGCCGGCGTCATGGGGGTGGAGCTGTAACATGCACAAAACTAAGCACTAAAGGAAGGGGACCGCATGACGGGCCTCTTTTTTTATTTAAAATACATTATCTTTGCTTAATTTTTACTTGCAATGTTCGCGGGTATGACTACAATCTACCCTCATGTTGGCGTTGAGCCAGTTAACCTAATTAAAAGGAGAAGAATTGGCGCAGGCTTCTACCGACATTTACGTATCTTTACCTAAAGCCGGCAGGCCAAATCTGACAAAAACATCTATGAAAAGAACTCCTGTTTTGCTGGTCGCGGTGCTGTTTTTATGCACCTCCTGCGACCAGTCCCACCTGCAGCAGGCGCAAGTTCCGGTCGCCCCGGGGATCTCCCCGGCGGATCACGAACTTTTGGCCGAGGTGGCCTCGGGCGAGAAGTCGGGCGCGCAGCCGCCGGCAGTCCCGGCGACGCTGGTCGAGGTCCCCAAGGACGCCATCCTGGAGGGGAGGAAGAAGCAAGTTCCCGCCATTTGCGCGGCCTTCGCGCGCAGGACCACCCCCGAGCGGGCCAAGTGGCTGGCCGAGATCTGCTATCAGAGCACGGCGGGCACCAGGTTCATGCCGCTGGACCTGGCCGAGATCGCGCTGGCCGAAACCGGGAGCCACAAGCTCTCCTCGCGCGTGGTATCGTCCCGCGGAGCGATGGGGGTCTGGCAATTGATGCCGGAGCGGGCCATCAGCCACGGCTACCGTCCGGCCGAGATGAGGGACGACGAGAAGTGCGCCGCCGCGGCGGTGAAAGAGCTTAAGGCGAAGCTGGTGATGGCCAAGGGTAACCTGTTTCGGGCCAAGCGCCTCTACTGCGGCATCGGGCCTGCCGCCGAGGCCTACGAGAAGATCCGCCAGCGCTTCCGCGCCGAGATCCTGCGCGAGCTGGAGAAGGGCTTCGAACTGGAGAGGGGGTTTCTTCGGGAGTTTGCCAGCAACTGACCCGGTAACCGACGGGTAACTGACACTTTTTTGGCGTTTGAAATTCGGTTGTGCTATAGTGGGCGGGTTCCTTTCCGGGAATCCGCCCATTTTAGTTGGCTCAAGGAGGCTCAAGTTGAGAAGAGGCGTCTATCTGCTGCTGTTGTTAGCGCTGCTTACCGGCTGCAAGCTGCTGGTCAAAGAACCGGTGGTGACCGTGAAGGATCTCAGCGTCGTGTCGCTGACCGGCGCCGGCGCCGGCATGGAACTGCGCCTCAACGTGCAAAACCCCAATGCCTTCGACCTCTCCCTTTTGGGCTACAGTTACCAGCTGACGGTGCTGGAGCGCCCGCTGGCGACGGGAGTGGCGCGCGAGGAGATCAAGTTCCCCTCGGGCGGCCAGACCGAGCTGCGCATCCCCATCAAGATCTCCTATGCCGACCTGCTGGAGATATTCAACCGCAAGCCGGACCCCGAGAACATCCCTTATCAACTGTCGGCGGCGCTCAATCTGGACACGCCGCTGGGGAAGATGACCGTGCCGGTGCAGCGTAGCGGCACCTACGCCATTCCCAAACAATATCGCCCCGCCGCCATCTTCAACCGGCTGGGCGATTTCCTCAGGATGAACAAGTAACGACATGGAGTCTGCATGAACGTAGTCGATGTAATAGGGCTTTGCAAGAGCTTTGGATCGCGGGAACTTTTGAACGGCGTGACCTTCGCCGTGGGTGAGGACGAGCGGGTCGGGCTGATCGGCGCCAACGGGGCGGGGAAATCCACCCTTTTGACGGTGCTGGCCGGCGCCGAGGATCACGACGGCGGCTCCATCGCCATGAAGCGGGGCGCCTCGGTCGGCTACCTGAGCCAGGAGCCGGTGCTGGACGACGACTCGACCGTAGCCGCCGAGATCGAAGGGGGGTTGCAGGAGATCCGCGGCGCCATCGCGGCCTTCAACGAACTCTCCGAGCGCATGGCGGCGAACCCTCCCGACATGGACCGGCTGCTGGCGCGCCAGGGGGAGCTGGCGGTCTGGATCGAGCATCACGGCGGCTGGAACACCGACCACCGCGTCTCCGAGATCATGACCCATCTGCAGTTGCCCGACCGGGAGCAGCGCATCGGCACCCTCTCCGGCGGCACCAAGCGGCGGGTGGCGCTGGCCAAGCTCCTCTTGCAGGCCCCCGAGCTGCTGCTTTTGGACGAGCCGACCAACCACCTGGACGCGGACACCACCCAATGGCTGCAGGATCACCTGAAGGCCTATCCGGGGGCGGTGATGCTCATCACCCACGACCGCTATTTTCTGGACGAGGTGGTCACCAGGATGCTGGAGCTGGAGCGCGGCGCGCTCGCCTGCTACCAGGGCGGGTATTCGCTCTACCTGGAGCAGCGGGAGGAGCGGCTGATGGGCGAGGCCAACACCCGCTCGCGCCTTTTGAACCTGCTGAGAACCGAAACCGCCTGGATGCGGCGCGGACCCAAGGCGCGCTCCACCAAGCAGAAGGCCCGCATCGACCGCTTTTACGACCTGGAGGAGAACTGCTCCGGTCCGGCCAGGCGCGAGCTGAAAATCGGCTTCAACACCGAGGAGGGGTTCGGCGGCACCATCCTGGAGCTCGACAAGGTCAGCAAGGGGTACGACGGCCGGACTCTGATCAAGGAGGTCTCCTTCGGCATGAAGCGCGGCGACCGGGTCGGGGTGATCGGGCCCAACGGCTGCGGCAAGACCACGCTGATCCGCATGATCATGGGCGAGGAGGCGCCGGACGCGGGAAAGGTGGCGGTCGGCAAGAAGACCAAGATCTCCTACTTCGACCAGTTGCGGGAGGTGATCGACCCGGCGCAGACCATCTACGACTTCTTCGGGGAGGGGGACTACGTCAGCTGCGGCGGCGAAAAACGGCACAAAATCGGCTATCTGGAGGAGTTTCTGTTCTCGCCCGAGGATCGCAGGCGCCAGATCGGCAGCCTGTCCGGGGGCGAAAAGAGCCGGCTGATCCTGGCGAGGCTCATGCTGCAGGACTCCAATCTGCTGATCCTGGACGAGCCCACCAACGATCTGGACATTCCGACCCTGCAGCTGTTGGACGCCTCCATCGCGGCCTTTCCCGGCTGCGTGCTGATGGTGACCCACGACCGTTTCTTCCTGGACAAGGTGGCCACCGGCGTGCTCGCCTTCGAGGGGGAGGGGGCGGTGGTCTTTCACGAGGGGAACTACAGCAACTACCGGGAGCGTCAGGACGCGGCCCGCTCGGCCGGTGCGGCTTCGCGGGTCGAGAAGAGGGAGGCGCAGGCGGTCAAGGTCGAGAAGCCGAAGAAGGGGCTGAGCTACGCCGAGCGCAACGAGTTGGAGCGGCTTGAGGAGGCGATCGCCGCGCTGGAGGAGTCCTTCGCAAAAGTGCAGCTCATGCTGGCGGACCCCGCCGGTTATGCGTCCGCTCAGGGGGGCATCGCCGGCATCTCGGCCGACTACAGCCGGATCGAGGCGGAGCTTGCCGCAAGCTACGCCCGGTGGGAAGAGCTGGAGATTAAGAAGGCGGGGTGAGGAGCGTGGCTTTCCGACCGGTCTGACCGGTCGGACTAGTCGGACCGGTCAGAAGCCTTACAGCGCTTCCTTGGCAAGGCGCAGCCCGATTTTCCTCTTGGTGGCGATGGCGTAGCGGTTGATGGCCTCCAGCGCGAAGCCCAGCGACGGGATGTCGCGCCGCACCTTCAAAAGCATCAGGTCGATCACCTCTTCGGGGAGCGACATCTGCCGGTCCTCCGCCAGCTTTTTCAGGATCATGCGCCGGGAGGCGTCGTCCGAGACGTCCATGCGCGCCACCAGCCCCCAAAGGAGCCGGCTGGTCAGGTGTCCGTCGAGGTGCGGCAGCTCCTTGGGCGGGAGCAGGCCGGCGATGACGATCTTTTTGCCGGCAGTGTAGCAGGCGTTGAACAACTCCCACAACTCCACCCTCAAGTCCTGGCTGTCGGGGAGCAGGTGCAGATCGTCGAGAACCAGGGCGGCGCAGCCGTGGAAGCGCTCGGCAAGCCCGCAAGGGACCTCGGCCGAGCATCCCCCCGCGTGGAGCGACTCGGCCTCGCGCCAGGAGAAATAGTCGCCGCCGATGGCGGCTGCCAAGGCGGTCAAGAGGTGGGTCTTGCCGGACCCCTCGGGCCCGTAGACGTAGAGCAGGTTCTCGGTGGCGTCGCCGGCGGCGATCTTCTGCGCGAACTGGTAGGCGGTCTTGTTGCCGGCGCAGACCACGAAGTTCTCGAAGCTGAAGCGCGGCACCACGGGAAAATCGAAGATCAGCTGCATTAAAAGAGCCTTCCCTGCGGCGGCTCGGGCGCTATTCTGCCGAAGTGCCGGTAGGCCGCGGCCGTCGCCACCCGCCCTCTCGGCGTGCGGTTCAGGAAGCCGTTTTGAATCAGGAACGGCTCGTAGACGTCCTCGATGGTGTCGCTCTCCTCGCTGATCGCCGCGGCTATCGTGTCCAGCCCCACCGGCCCCCCTCCGAACTTGTCGATGATGGTCAGAAGGATCGCCCGGTCCATGGTGTCAAAACCCATATGATCTATTTCCAAAAGCGCCAGCGCCTGGTCCGCGACCTGATGCGTGATCACGCCGTCCGCCCGCACCTGGGCGAAGTCGCGCACGCGGCGCAGCAGTCGGTTGGCGATCCTGGGCGTGCCGCGGCTGCGGCGGGCGAGTTCCATCGCCCCCCCTTCGTCGATCGCCATGCCGAAGATGCGCGCGGAGCGGGTGACGATGTAGGCTAGTTCCTCGTGGGTGTAGAACTCCAGGCGCGAGATGACCCCGAAGCGGTCCCGAAGCGGCGAGGAGAGGAGCCCCGCGCGGGTGGTGGCGCCCACCAGCGTGAATTTGGGGAGGTCGAGCTTGATGGTGCGGGCGCTGGGGCCCTGGCCGATGATGATGTCGAGCTGGAAGTCCTCCATCGCCGGGTAGAGGATCTCCTCCACCACGTTGGAGAGGCGGTGGATCTCGTCGATGAAGAGCACGTCGTGCGGCTCCAGGTTGGTGAGGATGGCGGCCAGGTCCCCCGGGCGCTCGATCACCGGTCCGGAGGTCGATTTGATGCTCACCCCCATCTCGCAGGCGATGATGTTGGCGAGCGTGGTCTTGCCCAGACCGGGCGGTCCGTAAAGGAGCACGTGGTCGAGCGCCTCGCCCCGGCCGCGGGCGGCGTCGATGAACAGGCCGAGGTTCCCCTTGGCCTTCTCCTGGCCGACGTATTCGTCCAGCGCGCGCGGGCGAATCTTGGCCTCGAAGCCGTCCTCTTCAGTTTTTTCCGGGGTGATGGTGCGGGTCGTCATACCTCTCCGTGCTGCGGGCCGTCGCCGATAATGCAGACGCGTCACGTTATAACAGTTGGCGGCAAAGGTCAAGCCGGGAGGCTTGTTCTCAGGATGCAACCGTAGCCTTCGGATCGGGGTGAAGGGTTGTCTGTCATGGTCCGGACAAGGTTTGAGCGCGAGGGATGTGCAGCATGATCGGCAAATGGGTTTTAAATAGTTCAAAATCCCGGTCGGTGGTAAAAATTGGAATTTTGAGCCGCGTTGCAGTGGCGCAGATGAGAAAATCAGTGTTCGACCCTTGGATGCCGTTACTGCGACAATGGTTATAGAATTCAGCGGCAGTTTCGAAATCGCGGGTAGTTAGTTCAAGATCCGGAAACGCATTGAGGTGCTGACGCAGTTTCTGGAATTGGAATTTGTCTTTGAGTCCTGAAAGGATCTCTTGTCGTACCGGGCCTATGATCTGTGCTCGCACGTCTTTGATCAATTCAATTAATTCAGCTACCTCTGGACCTAACTGCGGTTGACTGCGCCGCAGTGCCAGTGACCATACAGACGTGTCAACAAGGACCTTCACTGCTTCTTTCTCTGCTCTTTGTAATCATAGTCCGAGTCATATTCCACCGTATTGAAAAGTTCTATGATCTCGACTTGCTTTCGGCGTTGAATATATTCCGAGAGGGCTTCGTTGACCACCGCCTTCTTCGTTGCGTGCCTGCCGACGATCCGGGCCTCTTCAAGCAGCTTGTCGTCAATAGCGAGATTCGTAGCCATGTCTTCACCTCCTCTACACAAATAGTTACACCTTCAACTGTGTAAAGTCAACCAATCACGATGCTAAGGGCCTCGGTCAGTCGATAGGGGCGGGCAATCTCAACTCGGGCGGGCGACACATGAGATATTTCCGCATAATGCTTCGACAAAGTTGAGAAATTCCCCTTCATGAGACCTGTGATCAAATAGTTACGCCGAATTCCGGCGCGCCGGAATTCGGCCATTTTAATTAGCACGAGGCGGACCCGCTGTCTTCCGGAAAGGTGGTGTCACCGCTTCCCAGCGGCCGCTGCATCAACACGGTGTCGACCCAGCGGCCCAACTTGAACCCGACCGAGACGAGCGTGCCCGCCGGTTGAAAGCCAAGGCTCGCGTGCAGGGCGATCGACCCGGCGTTGCCGCTGTCGCCGATGACGGCGAGCATTTGCCGCCACGGCCCGGCCTCGCAGCGGGCGATCAGCGCGGCCAGCAGCGCGCTGCCGATGCCGTGGCCGCCCAACCCTTGGGCGACATAGACGGAATCCTCGATGGTATGCCGGTAGGCCGACCGCGAACGATAGCTGGTGGCGTAACTGTAGCCGACCACCCGCCCGCCAAGCTCGGCCACCAGGTAGGGAAGCCCCAGCGCGAGCACCAAGGCGCGGCGCGACAGCAATTCCTCCGTGGACGGGGGAATCTCCTCGAAGGTCGCCGCCCCGTGCAGCACGTAATGGGCGTAGATCTCCCGGACGGCCGCCATGTCCGCCTCGGTCGCGTCTCTGACGATCACCGCCATCGACGTCACCCCTCGACCAGGTGGATGCAGTGGGCCAGGCAGACGTTGTCCGCGCAGGCCGGCAGCAGGCCCCGGTCCAGCCGATGGTGGCACAGGTTGCACTTGGCCGCAACACCCGCCCCCTCGTCGAAGGCGACGGCGTCGAACGGGCAGGCCTCGATGCAGGCGCGGCATCCCACGCAGAACTCCCGGTCCAGTAGCACCACGCCGTCTTCGCGCTTGGCGATGGCGCCCGGCGCGCAGGCGTCGACGCAGGCCGGCTCCGCGCAGTGCCGGCAGCGGTTGGCGGTAAAGACGAAATGCCAGCGCCCTTCGACCTGGCGCGGCCCGTCCTCCAGAATGCGGATCAAGCGCGCGCCGTCGGGCGCCCGGTTCTCCTGCTTGCAGGCCACCTCGCAGGCCTTGCACCCCCAGCACTTCTCCTCTTCCACCTTTAAAGCCAGCGTCGTCATAGCGCGCCCCCGGCCCTTTCGGGCGAAATCCTGCACAAAAGGCTCCTGATGTGGTTGGCGCCCATGGCCGGGTCGCAACTCGCATAAGAGTCGTCGGTGAGCACGTTCACGTTCGATTCTTCCCAGCCGTGGCCGGCCTCGTCCTTCTCGGGAAACCACCAGGCGTGCTGGGCCGCGACCACGCTCGGTTCGATCCCGAGCGTCAGCTTGGC
>CAIYDQ010000014.1 GCA_903925075.1 uncultured Geobacter sp. | reverse complement strand
GGGCTTCATGAAGCGTTAAGTCTCGGGTGTTGGCGAAACTGTCATCAACCTAGAGCGCAACAACCCATAGGCTGGAGCGTGCGGACCTTGGCTAGCGCTATCATGCGTCAGCGATGCCTGGCCAGCGGCGTGCTCGACATCTAGGGCCGTTTCCTGTAGATTGGTGGGCTGGCGAAACCAAGATGCAGGCGTCTCGCGCGCGAGGTCTTTGAACTGGTTTGCTTTTCCAAAGAAAAGTTTTGTTCTTCGCCTAACCCGTTTTTATCCGTTTCATCCGTATCATCCCTGTTAAGTGCCTTTGACTCGGTTCTTATCCGTTAATCACTGTTAAAATCAAGCATTTATCCAAGTTAGGAGGAAGTCGTGATCGAACGTTACAGCCGTCCTGAAATGACCCGCATCTGGGAACCGGAAAACCGCTACCGGAAGTGGTTGGAAATAGAGATCTACGCCTGCGAGGCGCACGCCGAAATGGGGAGGATCCCCGCGGAGGCGGTCGAGCGCATCAGGAGCAAGGCGAACTTCGACGTGGAGCGCATCGACGAGATCGAGCGCACGGTGAAGCACGACGTGATCGCCTTCCTCACCTCGGTTGCCGACTACATCGGCGACGACTCGCGCTTCGTCCACCTGGGTCTCACCTCGTCGGACGTCCTGGACACCTCCTTCGCCATGCTCCTCAAGGAGTCGGCCGAGCTGATCATCGACGACGTGAAGAGGCTGATGGAGGTGATCAAGGTCCGCGCCTACGAGCACAAGATGACCCCGATGATGGGTCGCTCGCACGGCATCCACGCCGAGCCGGTCACCTTCGGCCTGAAGATGGCGCTCTGGTACGACGAGATGGCCAGAAACCTGAAGCGCATGGAGGCCGCCCTGGCGGTGATCTCCTACGGCAAGCTCTCCGGCGCGGTCGGCACCTTCGCCAACATCGACCCGCAGGTCGAGTCCTACGTCTGCAAGAAGGCCGGCCTCACCCCGGCGCCCTGCTCGACGCAGGTGCTGCAGCGCGACCGGCACGCCGAGTTCTTCACCACGCTCGCCATCGTCGCCTCCTCGATCGAGAAGTTCTCGGTGGAGATCAGGCACCTGCAGCGCACCGAGGTGCTGGAAGCCGAGGAGTTCTTCAGCAAGGGTCAGAAGGGCTCCTCCGCCATGCCGCACAAGAGAAACCCGGTGCTCTCCGAGAACCTGACCGGCCTGGCGCGCCTGATCCGCGGCTACGCGGTCTCCGCCATGGAAAACATCCCGCTCTGGCACGAGCGCGACATCTCGCACTCCTCGGTTGAGCGCATCATCGGCCCCGACGCCACCGTGCTGCTCGACTTCATGCTGAACCGCGCCATCGGCCTGATTCAGAACCTGGTGGTCTACCCGGAAAACATGATGCGCAACCTGAACCAGATGCGCGGGCTGATCTTCTCGCAGCGGGTGCTCTTGAAGCTCGCCGAGGCGGGCGCCTCGCGGGAGATGGCCTACTCGCTGGTGCAGAGAAACGCCATGAAGGTCTGGGAGGAAGGGAAGGATTTCCAGGCCGAGCTCCTGGCCGATCCCGAGGTGACCAGCTTCATCGACGCCGAGGAGATCAAGGAGGCCTTCGACCTGGGCTATCACCTGAAACACGTCGACACCATCTTCACGAGGGTCTTTGGTGGCTAGCATCTTCTACTATTTCACCCCCGACGAGGGCGATCCCTTCCTGCTCTTTTGGGCCAAGCAGGCCCTGGTCAGCATCGTGGTGGCCGGCGCTTTTTACCTCCTTTCCCGGTTGCTGCTCGTCTTGCTGGGGCGCTTCGGCAAGCGTCTGCACGCCCTGACCGGCTCCGACCTGGGCGAGGCCGTCCTGCTGCGGATCTCGGAACCCGCGGCGCTCCTGGTCAACTTCGCGGGCCTTTATTACGCCATCCGACGGCTGCCGCTGCCGGATCGGCTGGGCGTCGCCGCCTCGGGCCTTTTGTTCGTGGTGAACGTGATCATGGTCGCCAACATCTGCTACCGGGTGCTGGACGAGATGCTGTCGCGCTACGGCGAAAGGGTGGCGGGGGCGGAGATGAGCCGCCAACTGATCCCGCTGGTGCAAAAGCTCTGCAGCATCTTCCTGATCGGCACGGCGCTGATCATCACCCTGAAGCATTTCAACTACGACATCCTCTCGCTGGTGACGGCGCTGGGGGTGGGCTCCCTGGCCATCGGCCTGGCGGCCAAGGACACGCTGGCCAACATGATCTCCGGCTTCACGCTGATGATCGACCGACCCTTCAGGATCGGCGACCGCATCCAGCTGGGCGCCCAGATCGGCGACGTGATCGACATCGGCCTCAGGAGCACCAAGATCAAGGGGGGGGACAACACCTTCCTGATCGTCCCCAACTCGGAGCTTTGCAACTCGACCATCATCAACCTGGCGCTCCCCGACCCGCGCGGCAAGGGGAGGATCGATCTGGGCGTGGCCTACGGGTCCGACGTGGCCCGCGCCAAGGAGCTCTTGCTGCAGGCCGCCGCCTCGGTGCCGGGCGTGTTGGCCGATCCCCCGCCCGAGGCCTATTTCACCAACTTCGGCGAAAGCGCCCTGAAGCTCACCCTCTTTTTCTGGGTGGGCGACTACACCCAGCTCTTCGGCGCCACCGACCGGGTCAACTGCGCCATCAGCGCGAGCTTCCAGCAACACGGACTCACCATCCCGTACCCCACCAGGACGCTGTTCCTGGAAAAGGATGAACGACATGCCCCACAGGATTGAAATCACCCTGAAGGACGAGGTCCGCGACCCACGCGGCGAGCGGATCAAGCGCGAGATCGAGCACTTCCTGCACCTGAAGGTTGACGAGGTGCGCAGCATCGACGTCTACACGGTCGACGCGGAGCTGAGCGGCGAGGAACTTGCCCTGGCGGCGGCCGGACCCTTCAGCGATCCGGTCATCCAGCATTTCAGCATCGACGCGCCGGCCGCCGCCGGCTTCGATTTCCTGATCGAGGTCGGCTTTCGCCCCGGCGTCACCGACAACGTCGGCCGCACCGCGGCGGAGGCGCTGGGCTACCTGCTCGGCCGCCCGCTTCAGGCGGGGGAGGGGGTCTACACCTCGGTTCAGTACCTGATCTCGGGCGCCCTCTCCCAAAGCGACGCCGAGCGCATCGCCACCGGGCTACTCTGCAACACGCTGATCCAGCGCTACCAGATCCTGGACGCGGCCGGCTTCGCCAAACTCGGCGGCGTCGCCCCCTTCGTCCCCAAGGTGCAGGTGGAGGCGAAGATCGAGGTGAACGAGGTGGACCTGGAGGTAAGCGACACGGAGCTGTCCCGGATCAGCCGCGACGGCGTGCTGGCGCTCACCCTCGACGAGATGCGCATCATCCAGGCGCACTACCGGGACCCGGAGGTGCGCGAGAAGCGCCGCGCCATGGGACTGGGGGCCGCGCCCACCGACGTGGAGCTGGAGGCCCTGGCCCAGACCTGGAGCGAGCACTGCAAGCACAAGATCTTCTCGGCGGACGTAAGCTACGACGACGGCGAGGGAAACCGCGAAGAGATCCGCTCGCTGTTCAAGAGCTACATCCAGCGCACCACCGCGGACGTGCGCGCCGCCCTGGGCGAGCGCGACTACTGCCTGTCGGTCTTCAAGGACAACGCCGGGGTGATCCGATTCAACGACGACTGGTCGCTGGTCTTCAAGGTGGAGACCCACAACTCTCCTTCGGCGCTCGATCCGTACGGCGGGGCGCTCACCGGCATCGTCGGCGTGAACCGCGACCCGTTCGGCACCGGCATGGGGGCGAAGCTGATCTTCAACACCGACGTCTTCTGCTTCGCCGATCCCTTTTACGACAAGGAACTCCCCAAGCGGCTCCTGCATCCGCGGCGCATCTTCGAAGGGGTGGTCGAGGGGGTTGAGCACGGCGGCAACAAGAGCGGCATCCCGACGGTGAACGGCTCGATCGTCTTCGACGACCGCTTCGCCGGCAAGCCCCTGGTGTTTTGCGGCACGGCCGGCATCATGCCCGCCAAGATCCTGGGCGCGCCCTCCGAGGAGAAACGGATCCTCCCCGGCGACCTGATCGTCATGACCGGCGGCAGGATCGGCAAGGACGGCATCCACGGCGCCACCTTCTCCTCCGAGGAGCTCTCCGAGAGCTCGCCCGTGTCCGCCGTGCAGATCGGCGACCCGATCACCCAGAAACGGATGTTCGATTTCCTGATCCGCGCCCGCGACAAGGGGCTGTACCGCTTCATCACCGACAACGGCGCGGGGGGGCTTTCCTCCTCCATCGGCGAGATGTCCGAGGAGTGCGGCGGCTGCCGGCTCGACCTGTCGCTGGCGCCGCTCAAGTACGCGGGGCTCGCCCCCTGGGAGATCCTGATCTCCGAGGCGCAGGAGCGCATGAGCCTTGCCGTGCCGCCGGAAAACGTCGACGCCTTCATGGAAATGGCCAAGCGCTTCGGCGTCGAGGCCACCGTGCTCGGCACTTTCACCGACTCCGGCGTCTTCCACATGCTCTACGGCGAGAAGACGGTCGCCTATCTGCCGCTCTCCTTCATGCACGCGGGACTTCCCCCCATGCAGATCCCGGCGCTCTGGGCGCAGCCGGTTCACCCGGAGCCGGTGATAGCGGCTGTCGCCGACTACACCCTTGACTTGACCGATCTCCTCTCCTGCCTGAACATCTGCTCCAAGGAGAGCGTGGTGCGCCGCTACGACCACGAGGTGCAGGGGGGCAGCGTGGTGAAGCCGTTCACCGGCGTCGCCAACGACGGCCCTTCGGACGCCGCCGTGATCCGCCCGATCCTGGACTCCTTCGAGGCGGTGGTGGTGGGGCACGGCATCTCGCCGCGCTACTCCGACATCGACGCCTATCACATGGCCGCCAACGCGGTGGACGAGGGGTTGAGGAACTACGTGGCGGTCGGGGGCTCGCTGGATCTGATCGCCGGCCTGGACAACTTCTGCTGGTGCGATCCGGTCCTCTCCGAGAGAACGCCGGACGGCCCCTACAAGATGGCCCAGCTGGTGCGGGCCAACAAGGCGCTCTACGACTACTGCACCGCCTTCTCCATGCCGCTCATCTCCGGCAAGGACTCGATGAAGAACGACTTCTACGACGGCACCACCAAGATCTCCATCCCGCCGACGCTGCTCTTCTCGGTGATCGGCAAGATGGAGGACGCACGGCTCGCGGTCACCATGGACGTGAAGCGGCCGGGCGACCTGGTGTATCTCTTGGGCGCCACCGCCGACGAATTGGGGGGCTCCGAGTACCTGGCGCAGAAAGGTTTCGTCGGCAATAACGTTCCCAAGGTCGACGCGCAAGCGGCGCTGGCCGGCTACCGCGCCTACCACGGCGCGCTCAACGCCGGGCTGGTCGCCTCCTGCCACGACCTCTCCGACGGCGGGCTGGCGGTGGCCGCCGCCGAATCCGCCTTTGCCGGCGGCTTCGGCATTTCGCTGGAGCTGGACAAGGTCCCGTTCCGGGGGGAAGCGTCGGGGAAAAGCGACCGGGCGCTCCTCTTCTCGGAGTCGGCCTCCCGGCTGCTGATCACGGTCCGGCCCGACAAGGCTAAAGAGTTCGAAGCCGCCATGGCCGGGACGCTCTGCTGCCGGCTGGGCGAGGTGACCGCCAAGCCGCTGCTGGCGATCGCCGGGCTCTCCGGAGAGCTGGTGGTGAGGGCGGAACTCGCCCGCCTGAAAGAGGCCTGGCAGGCGCCGCTCAAGGATCTGTAGGGCGGTTTGTTTCCCATGACGAAAACTGCCGATTGTGCAATAATGAGAAACTCTCGGCCGGATACCAATATTTACAGAGGAAACTACTAGATGATAAAGGCTAAAGCTCTGGTGATCACGGGCAACGGCACCAACTGCGAGATGGAGGCGGCCCACGCCTGCAAGCTTGGGGGCTTCGACGAGGCGCGCATCGCGCATCTTTCCGAACTGATGTCGGGCGAGGTGAGCCTGGACGATTACCACTTCCTGAACCTTACCGGCGGCTTTCTGGACGGCGACGACCTGGGGAGCGCCAAGGCGCAGGCGAACCGGCTGCGCTACGCGGCCGTCGAGGGGAGCGGCGAACGCATCGTGGAACAGTTGCTGCGCTTCATCGAACAGGGGAAGCTGATCCTGGGGGTGTGCAACGGCTTTCAACTGCTGGTGAAGATGGGGATGCTCCCCGCGCTTTCCGGCAATTACCTGCAGCAGACGGCGACCCTCACCAGCAACGTAAACGGGCGCTTCCAGGACCGCTGGTGCTACCTGAAATGCGATCCCGCTTCGCCCTCGCTCTACACCCGCGGCATCGAGGGGGGGGTCTACCTCCCCATCCGCCACGGCGAGGGGAAGTTCCTGGTGGACAAGCCGGAAACCCTGGCGGCCATCGAGGCCCGGCATCTGGCCTGCCTGAAATATTCGGACCGGGAGTACCTGGCGCCGACCATGGAGTTCCCCGAAAACCCCAACGGCTCGGTCAACGCCATCGCCGGCGTCTGCGACCAGACCGGCCGGATCATGGGCCTCATGCCGCATCCCGAGGCCTTCGTGCACCGCACCCAGCACCCGCGCTGGACGCGCGAGGAGTTGCCGGAAGAGGGGGGAGGGCTCGCCTTCTTCAGAAACGCGGCTCAATATGTGAAAGAGAGCTTTTAAGGAGCAATCGTGGATGAGATGATGATGCATAAACCTGAAGAAGAATGCGGCGTTTTCGGCGTTTTCAACCACCCGGAGGCCTCCAACCTCACCTACCTCGGGCTCTACGCCCTGCAGCACCGGGGGCAGGAGAGCTGCGGCATCGTCTCCTCGGACGGAAGCACGCTCCACTCCCATAAAAGCATGGGCCTGGTGGCCGACGTCTTCGGCAACCAGGAGATATTCAAGTCGCTCCCCGGCAAGGCCGCCATCGGCCACGTGCGCTACTCGACCACCGGTTCCTCGGTGATCAAGAACGTGCAGCCGATCATGGTGGATTACTCCCGCGGTTCGATCGCCGTGGCCCACAACGGCAACATCGTCAACGCCCAGATCATCAAGGACGAGTTGGAGGCCTACGGCTCGATTTTCCAGACCACCATGGACACGGAGATCATCGTCCACCTCTTGGCGACCTCCAAGGCCAATTCGCTTTTGGACCGGCTCACCGACGCGCTCAACCGCATCATGGGGGCCTACTGCCTGCTGTTTCTGACCGAGACGCGCATGGTCGCGGTCCGCGATCCCAACGGCTTTCGCCCCTTGTGCCTGGGGCGGCTGGGAAGCGCCTACGTGGTCGCCTCGGAGAGCTGCGCGCTGGACCTGATCGACGCCGAATTCATCCGGGAGATCGAGCCGG
Organism: uncultured Geobacter sp.; assembly: GCA_903925075.1. GTDB lineage: Bacteria > Desulfobacterota > Desulfuromonadia > Geobacterales > Geobacteraceae > Geomonas. The sequence continues at coordinate 18,304 of CAIYDQ010000014.1, read as the reverse complement.
GCGAGGTGATCGTGGTCGACAAGCACGGCATGACCTCCTACTTTCCGCTCAAAAAGGCGGCGCACACCCCCTGCATTTTCGAATTCGTCTACTTCGCTCGCCCCGACTCCCACATCTTCGGCAAGAACGTCTACATGGTCAGGAAGGAGCAGGGGCGGCAACTGGCCCGCGAGCACAAGGTCGACGCCGACATCGTCATCCCCATTCCCGACTCGGGGGTGCCGGCGGCGCTGGGGTACGCCGAGGAATCGGGGATACCCTTCGAGCTGGGCCTTATCCGCAACCATTACGTGGGGCGCACCTTCATCGAGCCGCAGCAGGCCATCCGCCACTTCGGGGTCAAGATCAAACTGAACCCGGTGCGCGAGCTTTTGAAGGGGAAACGGGTGGTGGTGGTGGACGACTCCATCGTGCGCGGCACCACCTCCAGGAAGATCGTCAAGATGGTGAGAAACGCCGGCGCCAGCGAGGTGCACGTGCGCATCTCCTCGCCCCCCACCAGTTATCCCTGCTATTACGGCATCGACACCCCCAACCGCAAGGAGCTGATCTCCTCGTCCCATTCGGTCGACGAGATCCGCCGCTACATAACGGCCGACTCGCTCGGCTACCTTTCCGAAGAAGGTCTGATGAAATCGGTCGGCGCCGACAACGGCGGCTTTTGCAACGCCTGCTTTACCGGGGGGTACCCGGTTAAATTCCCGCGACTCGACCAGGAAGACGAGCCGCAGTTGGGACTATTCGAAAAGGAGATCGACAAGCAATGAGCGACAAGGAGCGGCTGAAAAAGATCATCATCGAACTGTCATATGAGAAGAGGAACGTCGTGCTCGCCTCCGGCCGGGCCAGCGATTTCTATTTCGACGGCAAGCAGACCACGCTGCATCCGGAGGGAGGCTATCTCACCGGCAAGCTCTTCTTCGAATCGATACGCGACGTCGAAGGGGTGGAAGGGGTAGGGGGGCTGACGCTGGGCGCCGATCCGATCGCCACCGCCACCTCGGTGGTGAGCTTTCTGGAAGGAAAGCCGATCCCCGGCTTCATCATCAGGAAAGAGCCCAAGGGGCACGGCACCGGCGCATGGCTTGAGGGGAGGAAGAACCTGAAGCCGGGAGCGCGCGTGGTGATCGTTGAAGACGTGGTGACCAGCGGCGGTTCCTCGATCAAGGCGATCAAGCGGGCCGAGGAAGAAGGTTTGACCGTGCTGGGCGTCGTCACCCTGGTGGACAGGGAAGAGGGCGGCCGCGAGAACATCGAGAAGGAAGGGTACTGGATGAAGTCGATCTTCACCAAGGCGGAGATACTCTCCTAGGGAAGAAGTTCGAGCCAGGACGGCGGAAGGCGGCAATAGATTAATCGTTGCCGCCTTCTTTATTTCTACAAATCTGAAACAGAAACAAAAACTTCAAAAGCCTGGACCACAGAGGTACACAGAGGTACTCAGAGGAAAACCGAAAACAAACAATTCTTTTGAGACTGTCTGGTTTTGATTTTCCCAAGCTTTATTGTTTTAGGTTCAGTTTTTCCTGCTCTGGCTTTTCCTCTGAGTACCTCTGAGTACCTCTGTGGTTGAAGCTTTAAAGCTTTTCCGGTTTATGAAGGATTCATGCAAGTAATACTCGAACGACAGCGCCGCATGCTGGCCCTGGTGGACGACTGGTTCGCCCGCTGCCTGCGGCTCCACCCCGACCAGGTCTTCTGCAAAAGCGGCTGTTCCGCCTGTTGCCGCTCTCTCTTCGACATCACCTTGCTGGACGCCTTTTACCTGAAGCTCGGCTTCGACGCCCTGCCTGCGGAGGTCAAGGCGCCGGTGCTGCGAAAATGCCGGGAGCGGCTGAGCCTCTTGCGCGAGCAATGGCCGGAGTTCGACCATCCCTACCTGCTCAACCACCGCCCGGCCGAGGAGTGGGAAGCGCTCATGCCCGAAGAGGACGAGACCCCCTGCGTGCTTTTGGGCGCCGACGGCCGATGCCTGGTCTACGAGCACCGACCCATGACCTGCCGGCTGCACGGCATCCCGCAGGTCGAAGCCGATCCGCTGGTCGAAGCGGACCCGCAGGCCGAAGCGGACCCGCAGGCCGAAGCCGACGGCGAGCCGGACTACGACGGCTGGTGCACCTTGAATTTCGTCGGCACGGACCCGCTGGATTGCGCCGGAGTCTCCGCTCCGTTCGAGGCGATTTTTCGGGAAGAAGTGGATATTTTCAGGGAGTTTACCGGCAAGCTGTTGGAGCGGAAGTTGAGCGAATTGGACACCTTGATCCCGACCGCGCTGCTGATCGATTTTGACGGCTTCGATTGGTCGGCATTGCTGCGCGATTATCGGCTTTTCGACGATGATTTTTGAACACCCACCGCATCCTACGACACGTTCAAGTGAGAACAGTACCTTGCCTACCAAAAAGGAGCACCATGGCACTTCCCTCCACAGTCTACCGCGCGTCGGTGCAACTCTCCGATCTCGACCGACAGGTCTACCAGCAGTTGCAGACCACCATCGCCAAGCACCCCTCGGAAACGGAGGAGCGGCTGGTGGCCCGCCTGCTCGCCTACGCCCTTTGTTTCGAGGAGGAACTGGTTTTCACCAAGGGGGTCGGTTCGGGGGACGAACCGGATCTCTGGAGCAAGGGCGCCGACGGCAGGGTAAAGCTCTGGATCGAGGTGGGGCTCCCCGATCCGGAACGACTGGCCAAATCCTGTCGCCACGTGGAGCAGGCCGTGTTGTTCGCCTGCGGGCCGACGCAGAGCAGATGGCTCACCCAACATCAGCCGAAGCTCGCCGCCAGCCGGAACCTGACCGTGATCGGTCTCGATTACAAGTTCTTGGGGAGCCTGGTGGAAAACCTGCAGCGGGTGATCAACTGGTCGCTGACCGTTACCGAAGGGGCGCTGTATCTCACGGTCGCCGACCGGACTCTGGAGAGCGCTCTGCTGCACCTGAGCGGTCCGCCGCTGCCGAGCGCCTAAAGGCAAACGCCTAACGGAACAGGCTCGCTTGCTACCGGAGGTTCTCCCTCAAAAAAGCGGTGACTTCCTCCACGGGCTGCGGCCGGCTATAGAAATATCCCTGCACCACGTCGCATTTCAGGAACCCCAGGAAGTTCGCCTGGGTCTCGGTCTCGACCCCTTCGGCAATCACTTCCTTGCCCAAGGTGTGCGCCAGCGCGATGGTCGCCGCGGCAATGGCGGCGTCGTTGCTGTCGGTTTCGATGTCCTTGACGAAGGAGCGGTCGATCTTCAGCCGGTCGAACGGGAAAAGCTTCAGATAGCTGAGCGACGAGTAGCCGGTGCCGAAATCGTCGATGGCCAGCCCGATCCCCATCTCCTTGAACCAGCGCAGGTGGGCGATGGTCGCCTCCGGATTGTCCATGGCGGCGCTTTCGGTGATCTCAAGTTCGAGCTGGCGCGGGTCGAGGCCGGTCTCGGCGAGGATGTCCGCCACCAGGTTCGGCAAGCTCCCCTGCTTGAATTGCAGCGCCGAGAGGTTGACGGCCATTCTCAGGGGGGGGAGTCCCTCGGAGAGCCAGGCGGTCGCCTGCCGACAGGCGATATGCAGCACCATTTCGCCGATGGGGAGGATCAGCCCGGTTTCCTCGGCTATGGGTATGAACATGTCCGGCGCGATCAGGCCGCGATCGGGATGCTGCCAGCGCACCAGCGCCTCGACTCCTATCGCCCGCCCGCTCACCGTGTCGATCTGCGGCTGATAATGCAGCAGGAACTCCTGCCGCTCGATGGCCGCGCGCAGGTCGCTCTCCAGCAAGAGGCGCGCTTGCGCCTTGGAATTCATCTCCTCCTTGAAATACTGGCAGTTGTTGCGCCCCTTGGCTTTGGCATGGTACATGGCCAGGTTGGCGCTCTTCAAAAGGCCTTCCACGGTGGCGCCGTCGTGCGGATAGACGCTGATGCCGATGCTGGAGGTGATCAGCAGCTCGCGTCCCTCCACCTGATAGGCCTGCGACATGGCCTGCTGGATCTTGCTCATGACGTGGGTCGCGGCGATGCCGGAATTGATGCGCGCCAGCGCGACCACGAACTCGTCGTCGCCGACGCGCGCGACGATATCCGATCTGCGCACCGCTCCCCGCAGCCGGCCGGCAACCTGGGAGAGCAGCGCGTCGCCGATGGCGTGTCCGAAAGAGTCGTTGATGTCTTTGAAGCGGTCGAGGTCAATGAACATCACGGCCAGGTGGCTCGCGCTGCGCTTGGCCATCTCCAGGGCCTGGGACAGCCGTTCCATCAGGCTGAAGCGGTTGGCCAGGTCGGTGAGCGGATCGTTGTTGGCCAGGTACCAGATGCGCTCGGCCGCCTGCTTGCGTTCGGTCATATCGGTGAAGCCGGCCAGGTAGTTGACCACTTCTCCGGCTTCGTCCCGAAACACGGTGATGGTCAGCCATTTCGGGTAGAGGCTGCCGTCCTTGCGCTTGTCCCAGATCTCCCCCTGCCAGAAATTTTCCCGCAGCAAGGTTTCCCACATCGCCCGGTAAAACTCGGGGGACTCCTTGCCCGATTTGAGGATGCGTGGATTTTTCCCGAGCGCCTCTTCCTGGCTGTAGCCGGTCAGTCGGCTGAAATCCCTGTTGGTGGCGAGTATGGCGTTGTCCGGCCCGGTGATGACGATCGCCTCGCCGCTGTGCTCGAACGCCTTGGCCATCAGGCGCAACTGCTCCAGCGCGCCCTCGACCTGGTCCTGCCGCGACCGGCTCTCCCGCAACTCCTCTTCCGACTTCAGACGGCGGCGGGTTTCCTCTTGCAGGGCGTCCTCGGCTGCGGACAATGCGGCGGCGTGCGCCCTTGATTTCAGTTCCAGCTCGTCGTAGATCCTCTGCAGCTCCGCTTTTTGCATCTCGATCTCGAATTGCTGGAGTTGCAGTTCCTGGAGCAGTTGCAGGGCCTCGCCGTCGCCGCCGCGCGGCCCGTCTTCCGCGTGCTCGGCTAAGGGGCGCGGCTCATCCTGCCGAGGGTGCGCTTCCGTGGCGGGAGCGCCGTGACTCCCCCGCGGGGCCGCTCTGCGCCCGACATGCGGTTCCGAGGTCAGCATTAGCCTTAGCCTGTCGATGGTTCTCTTCATTTTTCCTCCGGACTTTTCGGAGCCAGGCGGCGACCAACCGGCCAGCGACTCCGTTGTCGCGTCTGTCGAGATTCAACCGGAACCCTCCGGGCTCAGGCGGCGATGACGCCCGTCGCCAGGAAATGCTCGGTGTACTTTTTGTCGGTCTTGAGGATATGGGTCATCAGCCAATCGCTCAACAGGTTCATGACCTGGGAGGGAGAAGCTTCGTGGGTGTCGTAATCCCTGATGATGTCGGTCACCTTGCTTATGAAGGCCACGTGGACCTGTTTGTGCTCGCTGCTGGCGGGGTAGCCGTGCTGCTCAAGGTAGCGCTCCTCGTCGGCGAAGTGCTCCTTGCAGTAGTCGGCCAGCCCCTGCAGGATGCCGTGGATCACCTGCTCGGACTGCCCGTGCTGCATGGCGTCGTTCAGTTGCCCGATCATGTTGATCAGCTTTTTGTGGGCGTCGTCGAAGCGCTCCACCTTGACCGTCATCCAGTCGTTCCACTTGATGATGGTCTGGAAACGGTTGACCGAGCTGATCATGGACTCCGCCAGCCGGTTCAACTGTTCGGCGGCGTGCGCCATGCCTCCCGCCTGGCTGCATTCGTTTTCGGCCTGCTTGGTGATCCGCTCGATGCTGGCGCTGATCTCGGTGGTGGTCGAGGTCTGCTGGGCGGCGGCGGTGGCGATCTGGCTGATCTGGCTGGAGAGCTGGTCCACCTGGCCGCGAATCTGATCCAGCGAGGCCCCCGAGGTGGCGGCCCTGCCGGTCCCCGCCTCCACCTGGTACACCCCCTGGTGCATGAGCTCCACCGCGCTGCCGGTCTCCTCCTGGATCGCCTTGATCATGGCGGCTATCTCCTTGGTCGCCTTGCCGGTCCTTTCCGCCAACAGTCGCACCTCGCCGGCCACCACGGCGAAGCCCCGACCCTGATCCCCGGCCCTGGCGGCCTCGATGGCGGCGTTCAGCGCCAGCAGGTTGGTCTGATCGGCGATGTCCTCGATGGTGCCGATGATGTCGCCGATCTGGTTCGATCTCTCCCCCAAAAGCGTGATGGACGCCGCCGCGGTGTGCACCTGATCGGCGATCTGGCTCATCACCTCGATGGTGGTTTCCACCACGGCGGCCCCTTCGTCCGCATAGCCGGCAGTCACCCGGGAGGCGTCCGAGGCCAGCACGCAGTTGTTGGCGATCACCATGGCGGTGGCGGCCATTTCGTCCCCCGCCGTCGCCACGGTGGAGGCGTCGGCCGCCACTTTTTCCGAGCCGTCGGCGAGTGCCTTGGCCCGCCGCTTGATGTCGTAGGCGGCGTGGGCGACGTTGCTGGCGTTGTCGCGAATGTTGGAGATGACGTGCTGCAGGTTGTCGAGAAAGCCGTTGAAGGCCTCGGCCAGCACGCCCGATTCGTCGTGGCGGTGAAACTCGATGCGCTGGGTCAGGTCGGCGTTGCCGGCGGTCATATGCTTTAGCTGCTTGATGGTCTGGGTGAGGGGGCGGGTGATGCCCAGTCCGATGGAGGAGGCCAGGGCAAGCAGGAAGGCGACGAACACGACGGCCGCGCCGTAAATCCACAAGCGCAAGGCGGCTACTTCATCCTTGACGTATTCCAGATACACCCCGGAGCCGATAACCCAGCCCCAAGGCTCGTATTTCTTGACATAGGAAACCTTCTCGAAATATTCGTTGGTGGCTCCCCCCTCCGCTTTCGGTTTCGGCCAATAATAGGTCACGAACCCGTGGCCGGCCTTTTCGCAGACCTCGGCGAAAGCCGTGAACAGGTTCTTGCCGTCGAGTTTTTGCAGCTCCCCGTTCACCCCTTCGCGCTTGCCGGTCGCCCTGTTGAAATCGGCGTCGTCGAGCGTCTTGCCGTCCAGGGCCGGCAGGGTCGGATGCATGACCATCCTGGGAGTCGGCTTGGCCAGGTCGTTGATCCAGAGATATTCCTTCTGGTCGTAGCGCATTTTATTGATTTGGGCGATCGATTGCCGCTTGGCTTCATCCAGCGTGATCCGTCCCGCCTTGGCCTCGGCGGCGCGCTCTTCGATGACCGATAGGCCCAACTCGACCACGTTGCGGACGGTGTTTTGCTTCCCTTCCATGATCTCCTTTTGGGCAAAGGGAATCACGATAAACTCCACGCTCAAAAGCGTCACCAGCATCGCTATCGCCGGAATGGCCATTATTTTCGAGATGATCTTCCAATCTTTATAACGTTTGAACGTCATTGTTACTCCTCTTTGAAACGGTATGTGCTCGGTTCGAATCTGTCCGCAGCGGATGCTAAGCGCCGCTTTCCTCGTTGTGCTGCAAGCCGGGAGGTCGCCGTTCCTCGATTTCCATGCCTTCCAGCAGTTTGGCCAGCTGGCTGAATTCGTCCGCCGCAGCTCTGAACATCCTCATGTCATGCTCGTTGTCCTCGACGCAACTGGAGAGGAGGTTCAGCTTGACGGCCGTGCCCTGGATGTCGCTCAACAGGCCGATCATCCTGACGGCGAATTGTTCCAGCGCGTTTCTCGAACAGGTCGAGCATTTTTCCAATTCCTTTGCCGATTTCATAGCGCGTTTCCTGTCGCAGCGGATGATGTGCCTTGGTTTACGGACGTTTAAGGTAATCTTTGTCCTGTTGGCGACATGATACCAGCGCAGGCGCTAATCGCCAGTTGGGAAATTCCGCTTCCCGCTTCGATTTTCCTGGGAGCGCCTCAGGAAAATCGAAGTAGGCGAGGGCTCAACGGATCAGATGGAGCGGGCGAGGGCTCAGGGGCAGATGGAGCCGGCAAAGGCTCAAAGGATCAGATGGAGCCGGCGAGGGTTCAACGGATCGGCTGAGACGCGAGGCTCAAAGGGTCAGATGGAGGAAATGCCTTCGCGGACGGCGTACTTGGTGAGCTCGGCGATGCTGAACACGCCCAGCTTCTTCATGATGTTGATGCGGATGGTTTCAATGGTCTTGCCGCTGACTTCGAGCTGGAAGGCGATCTCCTTGGTGCTGCGGCCGTCGGCGATCAGTTGCAGGACCTCGTGCTCGCGCGGCGAGAGCGCAGGTGCGGCCTTGGCTTCTTCCTTGCGGCTGTATTCGTTGACGACCAGATCGGTGACCGCCGAACACAGGTAGCTCTTGCCGGCGTGCAGCGAGCGTATGGCGACCAGCAATTCGTCGGCGGCGCAATCCTTGAGGAGGTACCCCTTGGCTCCGGCCTTGAGGCTTTCCGCGACGCAACTGCGATCGAGCACCATGGACAGGGCCAGGATGCTCGCCTGCGGATGCAGGTCGGTGATGGCCTTGGCCGCCTCCATGCCGTTCATTACCGGCATGGTCAGGTCCATGACCACTACGTCCGGCCGACAGGCCGAGTAACTGTCGATCGCTTCCCGGCCGTTGGCCGCCTGGGCGATTACTTCGATATCCCCGGAGCGATCCAGCAGTGCCTGCAGTCCGTCTCGCATGATCTTGTGGTCGTCCACCAGGAGCACGGTGATTTTGGTCATGGTCGTTCCTCGTCGTCGCCGCCGCCAAGGGCGTGGATGTTGGCGGAGAGCGGCACCTGTACGGCGATCAGGCTTCCTCCGCTAGCCGGTCTGGTTACGGTCACGGTTCCCCCCAGGTGGCGGATCTGGCGGGTGATGTTGAATAGTCCGAAGCCCCCGTCCTTGCCGAACCCGGCCGGCTCCGCCTGATCGAAGCCGATGCCGTCGTCCTCGACCTCCAGCACGAACTGTTCGGCCCGGCGCCCGACGGAGAGCTTGGCCGTGGAGGCGAAGGCGTGCTTGGCGGCGTTGATCAGCAGTTCGCGCGCCGATTGATAGATGATGGAGTTGATCACCTCGGGGAGCGCTTTCGCTTCCCTGTCGTCGTGGAACAGCACCGGCAGACGGTAATCGTCGGCGATCTGCCGGCACAACCAATGAAGCGCCGTTTCCAGGCCGGCGTTGGAGAGCGCGGGGGGAGCCAGTTGCTGGGTCAAGGCGCGGACGTCGTGAATCACCTGCTTCAGCAGGCCGCGCACCTCCGCCACCGAGGCTTTGTTCTCTTCGCTCAGGGTGGCGGCGTCCACCGTTCCCAGCTTGATTTGGCCAAGGATCAGCGATTGACCGATTTGATCGTGCAATTCCGAGGCGACCCGCAAACGAATCTGCTCGTCTTGCAACGAAAGTTCGGTCGCCATGCTTGCTTCCCTTTCCAGCATGGCGGCCAATTGCTCCTGGACCTGGCGATGCAGTTGTTCGCGATCCATCGCCTCCAAGGCAAAAGAGATGTTGGCCGACAGGCGCTCCAGGAGATCGGAGTAGTCGGCGGTGAAGCAGTTGAGCGGATCCGAATAGATGGTCAGGGCGCCGATGTGCTTCCCCGAGATCAGCAACGGGAAAGCGGCCGAAGATTTTATGCCGTAGCGTTTCGCCCTCGCGTGCCAGGCGGCGGTCATCGGCGCCTGCATGAAATCGTTGCACAAAACGCTCACCTTGTCGCGGATGGCGGTGCCGGTGGGGCCCGATCCGGTGGGGCCGGGGGCGGCGCTGATTTGCAGGTCGTCCAGATAGCCGGAGGCGCTGCCGCAGGAGGCGATAGCTTGTACCTTTCGGGAACTGGCGTGCTCCATGCCGATCCAGGCCAGCACGAATCCGCCATGTTCGACGATGATGGCGCAAATCTCCTGCAAAAAAGATTGCTGGTCCTTGGCTCGTATGATCGCCTGGTTGGCTGCATACAGGGTTTCATAGAGCCTGTTCAGCCGCTGCAGCGCTTCTTGCGTCTGTCGTCGCTCGGCCGAGTCCTGCCCGCGGTGGCTGCGACGGGCCGCCGCCGCGCTCGCCGCCAGCCCGATGCCGGCTAACATCGCCAAAATGGCCCATTGGCTCTGGAAAGACAAGCTCGCTCCTTTGCTACCCCGACCGGGAAAGTGCTCCCTGCGCGGGTGGGGGACGCTGCCCGCTTTACGAGCGGCAGGCGATTATGTTTGTACAACCTTCAGGGGGAAAACGCCATAGGGTTAAACCCTCGTTTTTGAGGGGGGAACCCCTCCCTGCCCGGTCGTGCTGGAAGGTCGTTGCGTAAAAAGCGTGCGAGGAGTTGGAGCGGGGAAGGGGGAGAGAATTAAAAAAGCCCCGGAATAGCTCCGGGGCTTTTTATATAATGTTCTACGCTATGTCTGGATTAAGCCCTGGAAACGTTGGCCGCCTGAAGGCCTTTCGGGCCCTTTACGATTTCAAACGTTACGCTGTCGCCCTCGGAGAGGGATTTGAAGCCGTCGCCGGTGATAGCGGAAAAATGCACGAACACGTCCTCGCCGTTTTCCTGCTCCAGAAAGCCAAACCCCTTGCTGTCGTTAAACCATTTCACAGTTCCGTTTACCATTTACTTACTTCTCCCATATTGCTTCTTGTTGGTTTTATCCGGGAACGTCCACGGATGCGGCAACATATCAGCTTTGGCGCTGGCGTGTCAACCTTATTTTTATAAGCCCATTAGAAATATGCATCGCTTGGCGCCCGGGCGGTTCTTTTTGCTCCTTCGTTGACTTTGCCCCGGCGGCTGTAGTAGCTTGGTGGCTGCTTGCCATCGACGATCAATGGAGTTTTAGCGTGCAGATATGGATAGATGCCGACGCCTGTCCGCGGGTGATCAAGGAGATGGTGTTTCGGGCGGCCGAGCGACTGAAGGTGCCGGTATGTCTGGTGGCCAACAACGATCTCTCCAAGTCTCACTCCGCCTGGGTCACCTCGGTGCGGGTCAAAAACGGCTTCGACGTGGCCGACGATTACATCGCCGAGCACGCGCAGGGGTGCGATCTGGTGATCACCGCCGACATCCCGCTTGCCGCGCGCATCGTGGAGAAGGGGGGAGTGGCTCTCGACCCGCGCGGCGAGCTCTACACCGAAGACAACGTCGGCGAGCGGCTCTCCATGCGCAACATGATGCAGGAGTTGCGCGCCGACGGCCTGCTGCTGGGTGGTCCCGGCCAGTTCAGCCTCACCGACCGCCAACGCTTCGCCTCGTCCATGGACCGGCTGCTCACCAAAATGCTGCGCCGATAGCGGCTCCGGCTGCTCTCCAAAATGCTGCGCCGATATCAGCTCCGCTTCTCGACGCCCGGCTCGCTCCCACCGCTGCAACCCCTCCCCGAAAAATTCAGTTTGTCTTTAAGCATCAGTCTGTGTTAATGTACCTCGCGTAACATTTTTTCTTTTGTCGAGAGTTGGAGCGCTTCATCGCAATGGCATTGACCTTACCGCTGGCAGATGGATGCATCACGAATCATTTGCTGAAAAGGGAGTAACGCCATGGAAAACCGGATTGTGCCGGCAGGCGAGACCGAGCTGCGGGTCTGGGCGGAAGAGCTGCCGCAGGCCGCCGTTGAGGCCGCCGCCATCCCGGAGATGTCCGCGCTCTCCGTCATCCATGACCTGCAAGTCCTCCAGCTGGAACTGGAGATGCAGAATCAGGAACTGCGGCAGGCAAAGGACGCGGCCGAATTGTTGTTGCTGCAGGAACGCCGTCAGGCGCTGGAGGCCATTGCCGAGGCCAAGGAGGAGTTCGACGGCTTCTTCGCCATAGGCTCCGAACTGGCTTGCATCGCCTCAGCCGACGGTCATCTGCTGAGGGTGAATCCCGCCTGGGAACGGACCTTGGGGCTCACCACCGAAGAACTGCTGGCCGCTCCTTTTATCAATCTGGTGCATCCCGACGATCGAGAAGCAACCACCAAGGCAATCGAGCGGCAGCTGGCCGGCGCGCCGACCATGGATTTCGTGAACCGCTATCGCTGCCGGGACGGCTCCTACCGCCTGCTCGAATGGACCTCGACCACCGCCAAGGACGGCAGATTGCTGTACGCCACCGCCCGTGACATCACCGAGCGTAAGCGCGCCGCCGAGGCCTTGATCAAGGAGGCCGCCCTCAACAAGGCCTTGCTCGACACCGTGCGGGCGGTGGTGCTGATCCAGGACAAGAATGCGGGCATCCTGTATTTGAACCGCTACGGCGAAGAGCTCTCCGGCTACCGGGCCTCGGAACTCATGGGCAAAACGGTGTGGGATTGTCTGCTCCCCGGCCAGGATATGGAGCCGGTGCGCCAGGCCTGGAACCGATTGCAGGCCGGCGGGAACATCGGCTACTTCGAAAACGATTGGCGCACCAAGAGCGGCGAGGTGCGCCGTCTCGCCTGGACCAGCACCGTGCTTCCCGACGAGCTTGGTCGCCCCGAATACGTGATCGGCATAGCCCTCGACGTAACCGAGCGCAAGCAGGCTCTGGAGGAGCGCGAGCAGTATTTCAAATTCTTCAACGTCTCCTCGGACCTGATGTGCATGGCGGATCCCAACGGCTGCTTCAAGAAGGTCAACCCGGCCTGCCTGCAGACGCTGGGCTATGCGGAGTCGGAGCTCTTGACGCGGCCCTTCATCGACTTCGTCCATCCCGAGGACCGCCAGGCCACCCTCGACGAGATGGCGCGGCAACTCCAGGTGGGCTTTTCCATCAACTTCGAAAACCGTTACCTGCGCAAGGACGGCAAGGTGCGCTGGCTGTCGTGGCTGGCGGCGTACGACAAGGAGGAAGGGGTCACCTACGCCACGGCGCGCGACATCACCGAGCGCAAACGGATCAGCGCGGAGCTCTCGGCCGCCAAGGACGCAGCCGACGCCGCCAATCGCGCCAAAAGCCAGTTCCTGTCCAACATGAGTCACGAAATCCGCACCCCCATGAACGGCATCATGGGCATGGCGGCGCTTTTGGGCTACACGGAACTCTCTGATGAGCAAAGGGGCTACCTGGACGCGATCCAGAGCTCCGCCGACACCTTGTTGTCGCTGATCAACGAACTGCTTGACCTCTCCAAGATCGAGTCGGGCAAGATGGAGTTGGAGCAGATCAAGTTCGGGCTGCGCGCCAGCGTCATCGAGGTGATCAAGGCTCAGGTGTCGGTGGCGGAGTCCAAAGGCCTCGCCATCAAAATCGACATCGCCCCCGAGGTCCCCGAGAACCTGATCGGCGACCAACTCCGCCTGAAGCAGATCCTGCTCAATCTGGTAAGTAACGCCGTCAAGTTCACTGAGAGGGGCACCATCACCGTCTCGGCAAGAGTCGACGAGCGGCGCAACCAGCAAGTGATGCTCTCCTTCCGGGTCGTCGACACCGGCATCGGCATCAAGCCCGACGCCCTGGAAAGAATCTTCGCCCCCTTCAGCCAAGCCGACGCCTCCATATCCAGGAAGTACGGCGGCACCGGGCTGGGGCTTTCCATCTGCAGCAGATTGGTAAAGCTCATGGGGGGGAGCATGCGGACGGAAAGCAGCGAGGGGGTGGGGAGCGTCTTTCAGGTGAAGCTTCCCTTTCTGCTCGACCGGGACGGCGCCTCGATGCGCGATAGCGGCAGGTGCTCGTCGCCGCTCGTTTGGAAAGGTCCCCCGCTGCATGTGCTGCTGGTCGAAGATCAGGAGATCAACCGGCGCTTCGCCCTGGAAATCCTGCAAAGAAGGGGATATTTGATGGCGGCGGCCAAAGACGGCAGGGAGGCGATCGAGAAGTGGGAGCAGGGGGGGGTGGACATCGTCCTGATGGATGTGCAGATGCCGATCATGGACGGCATAGAGACCACCCGCATCATCCGGCAACGCGAAGCGGGCACGGGAGCCCACCTCCCCATAATCGCGCTGACCGCGCATGCGCTGCGCGAGGATCGCAGCAATTTCATGGACCTTGGTTTTGACGGTTACGTCTCCAAGCCGATCGACGTCGACCTGCTCACCGAAGAAATAAAGCTCTGTCTGCCGGAGCGGTTCCTGTTGAAGCCGAGGGACATTTAGTTAAAACGGCTCGGGGCAGAGAATTCTCTTGGTATCGCGACGGCAGGTCGTGTAAGCTGCCCTCACTTAATGGGCAACCCTTGCAAAAAAGACGTTTAGCCACGGAGAAAATCCGAGTGAATCTGAGCAATCGGGGGGTAAACCCGGGAGTCTTGGTTACTCGGATTGCCTCAGATCTGCTCCGTGGCTAATGTTCTTGATTTTGGTTACTACTGTTTCTTGGAGCCGTGACATCGGATGAACGCCCGCCAGCATCGCAAACTCTCCGAAGAGATGGAACTGCAGCAAAAAAACGCGGAACTCGCCTCGCTGCGGGCGCGTCACGCCGAGGCGCGCGTCGCTTGGCAGCGGCTGCGCGACGAGGTCGCGCGCTTCGAGGAGCTCTACCACCAGGCGCTGGGGAGCCGGATTGCCGAGTTGGAGCGGTTGGAGGCGGAGATCGCCCGTCGCGGCAGCCACGCGCATCGGGAGCGCCCGTCGGAGCGGGCTGCCGGCTATCGCGAGCGTGAAGAGCGCGCTGCGTCAAGCGCCGCCGCCGAAACGGAACCGGCCCCCGCCGAAGGTGCCGGGGCGGAACCACGAAATCTGAAGGCGCTGTATCGCGAGGTGGCCAAGGCGATTCATCCCGATCTGGGCGGACGCGGTCCGGCCGAGAACATCCGGCACGAGCTGATGGCCAAGGCGAACCGCGCCTATGCCGAGGACGACCGGCGCACGCTTCAGGAGATCTTGCGCAATTGGAGGCGCTGCCCGGATCAGGCGGAGGGGGACGAGGCCGGTCCCGAACTGGCGCTAGCGATCCGCCGGATCGCCCGCGAGCGCCAGGAGATTCGGGCGCTCAACGCCAAGGTGGAGGAACTCAAGGCAAGCTACGTCTGGCGCTTCAAGAAACGGGTGGAGGCGAACCTGGCGCTGGGCGTCGACGTGTTAGCCGACATGGTGGCCGATACCGATCTGGAGATCGTCAGGGCGCTCAGGCGCCTGGCGGCGCTGAAAGTCGAGAGGCCGCAGGAGCCCGCCGGCAAGCGGCGTCTCCCCGGCAAGAAGCTGACCTTTCCGGCAGGAATGCGCTGCGCAGCGGTTTATCTGCGGGATCGTTCTTCGCTTAGCTACAGCAACTGGAAGAGGGTAGGGGTTGCCGACGGCCGCCTTGAGGTGGCAGCCGATCAGGCCGTGCGTTTGGACCTGCAGGCTCAGGGGCGGGACCCGCTTGGCCACCTGCGGCAGTTCGCCCCCGACGATCTGCAGGCCCTGTTCCTGTACGACATCGACGACGGCGACCTGGAAAACCTCGTGCATTTGACCGGACTGGAAGAGCTCTGCCTGTCCGGGGTGCGCCTGACCGACGCCGGTTTGCGGCATCTCGCCGCGCTCAGAAACCTGAAGCGGGTCTACCTCTACCAGACCCAGATTTCCGACCAAGGCTTAGGCCAATTGCTGCATCTTCCCGGGTTGCTGGCGCTCACCAGCAGCGGCAACGCCATCACCGAGGAAGGGCTGGCGGCGTTCCGCCTGGCCGCCGGCGGCGTGAAAACGACCAGCTTCAAGTGGAAAAAATAAGGGAAACGACAGAGGCGGGCGAACACAAGGTTCGCCCCTACTGCCCCCCATCCCCCACCCTTTAGCCCTCAGCCCTCAGCTTTAGCCTTTAGCCTTTAGCCCTTACCCCTTCGCCCTTACCCCAGTATCCGCTGCATATCCGCTATCAGATCCTCGGCGTCTTCCAGGCCTACCGAGAGCCGCACCAGGGTGTCCTTGATGCCGCGCGCCTCCCGCTCCGCCGCAGGCATGGCCGCATGGGACATCTTGGCCGGATAGGAGAGGATGCTCTCCACCCCTCCCAGACTCACCGCGAACGCCGCCAGTTTCACCCCTTCCAACAGCCGCTTGGTGGTCTGATAATCGACCAATTCGAAGGAGAGCACCGCGCCGGGGCCGCTGGCCTGCGACTGATGGATCTGGTAGCCGGGGTGCTCGGGGAGGCCCGGATAGTAGACCTTGGCCACCGCCTTTTGCTCGCCCAGCCAGGCGACGATGCGCCGGGCGCTGGTCTGGCTCTCCTCCATGCGCACCTTCAGGGTCTTCAACCCGCGCAGCACCAGCCAGCAATCCTGAGGCCCCAACACGGCGCCGAAGGCGTTCTGCACGAAGCGCAGCCTGCGCCCCAACTCGGCGTCGGCCGTCACCGCGAAGCCGCAGATCACGTCGGAGTGGCCGTTGAGAAACTTGGTGCCGCTGTGCAGCACGATGTCGCAGCCAAACTCCAACGGACGCTGAAGATAGGGGGTCATGAAGGTGTTGTCGATGATGGTCAACAGCCCATTCTCCTTGGCCAGGGCCACGGCTCCCTTGAGATCGGTGATCTTGATCAGCGGGTTGGAGGGGGTCTCCAGGTAAATGGCCCGGGTCTTGGGGCCGAGCGCGGCCGCGATGGCCGCTGGATCGGTGGCGTCCACGAAGCTCACCTCCAGCCCCCACCCCTTGAACAGGGTGGAGAGCACCCGGAAGGTGCCGCCGTAGACGTCCTCGCAGACGATCAAATGGTCGCCGGGGGCGAAGATCAGGAAGGTGGAGGCGATGGCCGCCATCCCCGAGGCGAAGGCCAGACCGGTGGAGCCCCCTTCGAGTCCCGCCACCGCTTCCTCCAGCGCCTCCCGGGTCGGATTTCCGGAGCGGGCGTAGTCGTACCTGCCGAAAAGGTCCATGGAGTGCTGGGCAAAGGTGGAGCTTAGGTAGATGGGATGGCTCAGCGAGCCGTGTTCGGGGTCGATCGGGTTGCCGCCGTGGATCAGCTCGGTTGCGAATTTCATGGCAATTCTCCTTCTGCGAATGCCTGCTCGAGGTCGGCGATCAGATCGTCCTTGTCCTCGATCCCCACCGAAAGACGGAGCAGCAGGTGGTTTATGCCCAGCCGCTGCAGCGTCTCGGGCTCGATGTCGGCGTGGGTCTGCACTTGGGGGAAGGTGATCAGGCTCTCCACTCCCCCCAGGCTCTCGGCGAAGGAGATCAACTGCGTCCTCATCAAGAGCCGGTCGACCAGGTGCGATTGGGTCACCTCGAAGGCGATCATGGCGCCGAAGCCGCGGCATTGCTCCTTGATCAGCTGGTGTCCCGGATGATCGGGGAGGCCCGGGTAATAGACCCTCCCCACATGGGGGTGCTGCTGCAGCCACTGAGCGATCGCCTGGGCGTTTTCCTGCTGCCGGTCCATGCGTATGGTCAGCGTCTTCATGCCGCGGATGGTGAGCCAGGAGTCCTGCGGGCCGAGCACGGCGCCGGCGCCGTTTTGGTGGAAATAAACCAGCTCGGCGAGTTTCGGGTCTTTGACCGCCACCAGTCCGCAGACCGTGTCGTTGTGTCCGGCGAGATATTTGCTCCCCGAATAGACGGTGATGTCGGCGCCCAGATCGAGCGGGCGCAGCAGGTACGGGGTCAGGAAGGTGTTGTCGACCACGCACAAAAACCCGTTATCTCGGCAAAGCGAGGCGAGCGTCTTGATGTCGGCCACCTTCAATAGCGGGTTGGTGAGCGACTCGACGAACAGCGCGCGCGTGTTGGGGCGGATCGCCCGCCGCACCGCCTCCGTGTCGCTCGTGTCCACGTAGCTGAAGCTCAGGCCGAACTGCTGGAAGATCTTCTCGAAAAGCCGATAACTCCCGCCGTAGAGATCTTCGGTGACGATCAGGTGGTCCCCCTGACTGAAGAGAAACATCAGGCTGGTGATGGCCGCCATGCCGGAGGCGTAGGCAAAGCCGCGACACCCCCCCTCCATGAGGGCGATCCCTTCCTCCAAAGCCTGCCGAGTCGGATTTCCGGACCGGCTGTAATCGTAGCCCGTGCTGCGGCCCAGCCCCGGGTGACGGAAGGTGGCCGTCTGGTAGATCGGCACCGTGACCGCTCCGGTCCGCGTCTCCCGATCCAGGCCGATCTGCGCTGCCGTGGTCGCCATTTTCATCTGTAGCCTCCAATAAGAAAGTCCCCTTCCGGGGCCGGAAGGGGACTTTCTTGATAGATGGTCCGCGCTTCCTTATCTGTCGAAACGTCGCCGTCTCGCTGGATTTGGCACCTTCCCTTGCAGGGAGGTTGCCGCGATGTCGTCGGGCCAGTCCCTCGATCGCTCTAGATAAGTACTGCTATTCGATTTTTGGCCAGGAAGCCGCGGCTCCCAGACCCCATTACTAATACGCGAATCGCGTCAATCATGTCAATAACAAACTGTCGACAAAACGATAAAGAAACCTGCCGGTTTCGGCTCCGGCGGGAGGGATCTCGCCGCAGTTCGAGATGCTGTGGATCGGACCTGTAAACGACGCAGGATCGCGCTGTTATCGATCAAAAATCTTTCCGATACTAGCAGCCGCAGGGAGATCATTGGACTTGACGCCGGCTTTAGGGTTACGGTGACTGTGAGGGGGCGGTTTACCGTTTCATCTCTCGTTCGAAGGC
>CAIYDQ010000013.1 GCA_903925075.1 uncultured Geobacter sp. | reverse complement strand
GGACAGGACACCAAGGCTCTGTCGATCAATCGCCAGACCGGCCAGTTGCTGAAATTCGAGATGAACGACAAGTGTTCCGCCGGCACCGGCAAGTTCTTCGAAATGATGGCGGCGACCCTGGGTTTGGGCCTGCCCGAACTCGTCGCCGCGGCGCTCAAGGGGAAGAAGTCGTTCGAAATCAACAGCACCTGCACGGTATTCGCCGAATCCGAGGTGATCTCCCTCTTGACTTCGGGGATATCGGTCGACGACATCGCCCGGGCTGTCCACGAATCGCTCCTGACCAAGCTGGTCTCGCTTCTTTCCAAGATGCCCCGGGACGGCGCGGCGGCCGTGCTCTTCGTCGGGGGGGGCGCCAAAAACGGCGCGCTGGTCGATTTCCTCGCCGAGGCGCTCGGCAGCGAGGTCGTCGTTCCCGAATATCCCGACTTTTTCGGCGCCTACGGTGCCGCATTGCTGTCCAAAACGCATCTGAATCCGAGCAAGGAGCTGCCATGAACCTGATTACGCCATTATTCCATGATGATTTCGCCGACTTTCCCTTGAAACGCGCCCTCGCCCAGGTGGTGAAAAAACGCGAGCAGGGCGCCAAGGTGGTGGGGGCCTACTGCTCGTATGCGCCGGTGGAACTGGTCTGGGCCATGGGGGGGGTCCCCGCCGTCTTGTGCGCCTTTTCCAATGCGCCGATCGCCAAAGCGGAGGAGACGCTTCCCGCCAACCTCTGCCCCCTGATCAAATCGAGCTTCGGATTTATCGAATTGAAAACCTGTCCCTTCTTTGAACTGACCGATGCCGTCGTCGGCGAGACGACCTGCGACGGCAAAAAGAAGATGTTCGAACTCATAGAAAAGCATCGCCCGCTTTACGTGATGGATTTGCCCCAGTGTCCGACCAACGAAGGGGCGGTGGAATATTGGAAGCATTCCATCGCCGGGTTCAAGAAATTCCTGGAAAAGTCTTTCGATACCACCATAACCGGCGACGCTATCGAATTGAGCATCGCGGAGAGCAATCGGAAAAATAGTCTCGTCGAAGAAATATTCGCCTTCGGCGCTCACCGGCCGTCGGTGATCACCTGGCAGGAGATGTACGAAGTGGCCACCTATGCCATGGTATCCGGCGGCGGCGAGACGGTGGCGAAGCTGGAAGAGATCGTCGCCATGCTGACGTTTCGCCTCGAAAACGGGGGGTACACGGCCAAGGAAAGCGCCAAACGCGTCCTGATTACGGGCTGCCCGGTCGGCGGCGACGTCCTGAAGGTGCTCAAGCTCGTCGATGAGGAGGGGGCGACCATCGTCGGCCTGGACAGCTGCACCGGACTTAAACCCTTTGCCGGAAGAATCGAGGAGGGAAGCGGGGATCCGCTGCAGGCCATCGCGAAGCGCTACCTGGAGATTCCCTGCGCCTGCATGACGCCCAATACCGGGCGCATGGAGAATCTCAGACGACAGGTCGCCCTCTTGAAGCCCGATCTGGTGATCGATCTGGTCCTGCAATCGTGCCATACCTACAACGTCGAAGCGGTCAAAGTTGAGTCGCTGGTCAGAAACGATCTGGCGACGAATTATCTGAAGGTCGTCACCGATTTCTCCGCCCAGGACCTGGGACAATTGAAAACCAGGATCGGCGCCGCCTTGGAGATGAGTTAGGGGAGGGCGGGAAAAAATGAGGGCATCCATGGCCATAGACCGGCTGACCTCCGCTCAGCGGATGCGGGCCCTGGTGCTGGGGACCGGGCTCGATCGGGTGCCGATCATCCCCCTGGCGACCTCCTACACCGCCGTGCGGGCCGGACTGTCGCTGCGGGACTTTTACCTGGATCCGGT
>CAIYDQ010000012.1 GCA_903925075.1 uncultured Geobacter sp. | reverse complement strand
TGCTTGACCGTCGCCAGAACCTGCTGCCCGATCATCTCCGGCAGGACTTCTTCATACGCCCGGCCGGCGGCTTCGATTCCACAGCTCCGGAGCAGATCATCCAGGCGAAACAGGCTATCCTCCGTCAAATAATAATCCCGGCGCATTTGCCGCTTGGACAGCTCCACGTCCCCGCGGGTGACTGTCACCACCGTTCCGTCTTCCTGCGCGTCGCTCCACTCGTCCGGAGCATCCGCCGGCCAGTCCATCAGGCCAACGATAAACCGGATGTAAGGGGTCTTGTTCTGGTTGTCGTCCCCCGGAGCAAAAGACTTGATAACCGCTTGGTAGTCCCCCGGCGGCAGGGTCGGGGGCTTCTTAGCCTCACCAGCGGGCTTGCGGAGAAGAGCAGAAAAATCAACCATTGTAGGTAGTCCTTTTCAAGTGAATAAACAGGTGCCAGAAATTAGTTCCGCACGTAGCGTTGCTAACTTCTGGTGGTGATGGGCAAGTTAACGAGATGCCCGGCTCGATGGCCAGAACCCCCAGGGTGAGCTGTCAGATGCTG
The DNA here is from genome assembly GCA_903925075.1 of uncultured Geobacter sp. Classification (GTDB taxonomy): domain Bacteria; phylum Desulfobacterota; class Desulfuromonadia; order Geobacterales; family Geobacteraceae; genus Geomonas. The sequence continues at coordinate 1,606 of CAIYDQ010000012.1, read as the reverse complement.
GCTCCTGGTGGGACTGGCAATTGGTGGCACCACCCACCAGAAGTTAGCAACCACCAATTGGTGGCCAACCAACTTCCGGCATCGGTGCCTGGTGATTCCACGGTTTGAACGCTAGGAGATCTTCCATTCGCAGTTCTGGAGAGGCCCAGTTTCCAGTGAACTGAATAGCCCGGTCGTCGATGGTCAAGAACGCCGGGGGCTTTTCACGCGAGAAGGTGAACCCAGCCATCCAGTTATTGATCTCGTTTGGCATCATTCTCCCAGAGACTTGGTGCAGCATCCAGGCAATCATTGCAGCAATCTGACTGAGGTCTTTTGACCGACTGCTGTAAATCACAAGCTCAAATTTAGTTTGGGCTTCAATGCTCCAGGCTAGAAATCCAGGGATCATGCTCCCGTAGATCTCTCCTCCTTGCCATCCGCGTTCATACGAATGGATCACACCGTCGAAGTCCAGGCAAATAATGGGTTTTGACATAGCAAGGGGGAACTCCTTTAGCTGGTGGGTGATCGGTGGCCAGGAGATTAACTTTTGGTTGCTGGTGCCTGGGGGGCGTGGCGGACATCCCGGAAGTACTCTGCCAAGCCAGTTTCCAGTGGGTATTCATCCTTGACTTGCAGCGGTGCGGTGTTTTTGAGCTCAATCATTGGCTGCGACCGGGTGAGGATCTTGCGCTTTACACTAGCGCCTGATCCAACGGCCCGAGCCATCAACACTGAATTAAAATACCTTCCGATCTTCGGGCTTAGGGCCTTCCCGAGCGTCGCTGGGTAACCTCGCTGCGGGCCGTTGTCCTCTCCAATGTAGGTAATATGACAATTGATTATCACATTACATTTCACCCCTTCATCATAAAGCATCTGGACCAGGCTTTCCAGCATCTGCTGGCCTTGATACCAGTCGCTCTGGTGGGGTTGCTGACCCAGGCGAGTGTTCATCGCCAGGACAAAGTTCATCGCTGCGTTTGCCAGCATGGTAAGGCTATCAATCACCAGGACATCCTGGCCAGTCCAACTGGTGATCGGTCCAAGGGATTCTTCCGGGGTTTTCCAGTCTGTTAACAACGCTACTACTCTCTGCCAGCAGGTCGCCCTCACTGGCACTAGCCTTCCGGCTAGGTTCTTATACGGATCTGTGATTGTGGAAAACTTCACCCGCTCCAGGGCCTCCCGACCATATGGGCTCGTCGGATGGGTTAAGAGGTTGTTTAACACATCCAGCCCATTGTCCAGGTCAATCACTCTGATGTTGTAGCCTGCCTTGGCCAAACTGGCCAGGGCTCCGGTCTTTCCACTCCCGGTATCGCCGATGAACAACAGTTTGGTAGTCTGGGCACTTTGGTGGTTGGAAAGGCTTGGCACTGTGGGATCCCCCGGTGATTAGCAGCTGGTGACTGGCTCGGCGTCTCGCCATACCGACAGCGCGACGTTGCGCAGCAAGGCGACGATCTGGTGGGCGAGGGACATGGTCACGCGGGCGGCGTCTCCACATCCACCACCGCCTTCTCCCGCGCCCTCACCCGATCCACCTCCGCCATCAGCTCGGCCTGCGTCTGCGCCACGAACGCGCGCAGCTTGCCGTAGGCCTGGACAGTCGCCGTCATGA
>CAIYDQ010000011.1 GCA_903925075.1 uncultured Geobacter sp. | reverse complement strand
TTCATGTACTCGGTCGGCTGGCTGGTTGCCTACATCACCGTGCTACTGATCGTGGCAGAGCCCTGCCGCAACGCCGGCAAGTACACCCTGGGCGACATCCTCTCCTTCAGGACCTCGCCCAAGCCGGTGCGCGCCTTCGCCGCCATCTCCACCGTTTCCGTCTCCACCTTCTACCTGACCGCGCAGATGGTCGGAGCCGGCAAGCTGATGGCCCTGTTGGTCGGCATCCCCTACAAAACCTCCATCATCGGCGTCGGCATCCTGATGGTCGGCTACGTCGTCTTCGGCGGCATGGTCGCCACCACCTGGGTGCAGATCATCAAGGCAGGCCTTTTGATGTCGGGCGCCTTCCTGCTCTCCGTGCTGGTCATGGCCAAGGCCGGATTCAACCCGATCGGCTTCTTCGACACCATCGTCAACAGCCCGGATATCCAGGACCACGTCTCCAAACTCATGCTGAAGGACGGCGTGATCATGAACGGCATCGACGCGGGGCAACGCTTCCTCGAGCCCGGTCTGTACCTGAAGGACCCGCTCGACCAGATCTCGCTCGGCATGGCGCTCGTCATGGGCACCGCCGGCATGCCGCACATCCTGATGCGCTTCTTCACCGTTCCGACTGCGCAGGCAGCCAGGAAGTCCGTTATCATCGCCATGTTCATCATCGGCGGCTTCTACGTGCTGACCACCCTGCTCGGCTTCGGCGCCGCCATCCATCTGACCCCGCAGGGGATCATCTCCGTCGACCCCGGCGGCAACATGGCGACCCTGATGCTCGCTCAGCAGATGGGCGCCGACATCTCGCCGGTTCTGGGCGACCTGTTCCTGGCCTTCCTGTGCGCCGTCGCCTTCGCCACCATCCTGGCCGTGGTTTCCGGCCTGGTGCTGGCGGCCTCCGCCGCCATCGCCCACGACATCTACGTGAACGTGATCAAGGACGGCCATGCCGATCAGCACGAGCAGGTCTTCGCGGCTCGCCTCACCTCCTTCGCGGTCGGCGCCTGCGGCATCGTGATCGGCATCGCGGCCGAGAAGCAGAACGTCGCCCACCTGGTGGCGCTCGCCTTCGCCGTCGCCGCCTCCGGCAACCTGCCGGTGGTCATCCTGTCGCTGTTCTGGCGCAAGTTCAACACCGGCGGCGTCATCTCCGGCCTGTTGGTCGGCACCATCGCCTCCATCGGCCTGGTGATGGTCTCTCCCAACATGACCTATCCGAAAGTGATCGCCGCCGGCGCCAAGAAGGTCGTGGTCGCCCTGGAGAAGAAGCAGGCGGAACTTCCCGCCGGCGCCACGCTGAACGAGAAAGACAGCAAGGCTCTCGCCAAGGCGAAAACCGACGCGCTGCAGGACGGCACCTCCATGATGGGACTGGACAAGCCGATCTTCAAGCTGAAAAACCCGGGCATCGTCTCCATCCCGCTGGGCTTCATCGCTGCCATCCTTGGCTGCCTCCTCTTCCCGAACCGGCGTTCGGAAGAGATGTTCGACGAAGTCTACGTTCGGCAGAACACCGGTCTGGGCATGGCCAAGGCCGTCGAGCACTAAACAACATCGGTTAGAGTTACATTGCAATATCATTGGGGAAGGGAAACCTTCCCCAATTTTTTTATGCTCAGTCCGGCCAGGCAAAGCCTGCCGTTGACTTCTCCCTTCCAAATGATGCATTATCCCCTGAGTTTAGAATCTCTTATCGTGACCCATTGGAGCAGCCATGCCCCAGCAAATCCACCCGCCGCAGCTAAGCGAAACAGCACTCCTGCAGGAGTTGATGGAGCAGGTGCACGCCTTTTTGCCGCTGCTGGAAAGGGAGGAAATCCCGAGATTCCTGGAGGGGCTGAAGAACGGCGCCGAAGAGGAACTGCAACGCATCAGGGAGTTCTCGCGCCGTCAAGAGGAGCTTTTGACCGGCATCGCCGCGAGCAGCGAGTATCCGGCGCTGCTTCGGCTCCACGAGGCGCTGAACGAATTGGAGATGGAGCGTTTCCTGCGCTTCTATTCGGTGCCGGCGCTGCACGAGAACTGCACCTCCTTCCGCGACGCGCTGGCAGGGAGGGCTTTGCAACTGGTGCTGGCTGAAATGGGACGCCCGGCTCCGCTCCCCTTCGCCCTGGTCAGCATGGGGAGCGACGGCAGGGAAGAGCAGACCTTGATCACCGACCAGGACTACCTGGTCGTCTACGGCGACGGCGGCGGCGAACAAGCCGACGAATTCTTCCGGGAATTCTCCAACCTGCTGGTGGAGCGACTGGCCGAGATCGGTTTCAAGAAATGCACCGGCGGCATCATGCCCTGCAACGACAACTGGCGCGGCTCGCTTTCCCAGTGGCAGCGGCGGCTTTTGGCCATCGTGCGCTACGAGTGCGAGGACATCGGCAAAAACATGATGGACCTGATCGTGCTCTCCGACGCCCGCTTCGTCTCCGGAGACCGGGAATTGGCCGAAGACCTGATCGGCCGGATCCGCACCCTGCTGCAAGAGTACTTCAGGGCACTCTGGGGGATGGCCAAGGCCGCCACCGAGATGCGGCTCGCGCTCGGCTTTCTGAAGAGGTTCTGGACCGAGGGGAGCGGCGAGCACAAGGGGGAATTCAACCTGAAGTTGCTCGCTTGGGCCCCGCTGGTCATGAACGTGCGCATACTGGCCATCAACCAGGGGATGCCGGCCACCTCGACGGTAAAACGGATCGAACTGCTGATGCAGGAAAACAGCTTCTCCCCCAACATGGCTCGCGGCCTGATCGAGGCCTATCGTACCCTGACCAAGCACCGCATACTGCTGCAGGTCAAGGTGATCAAGGGGATCCAGGACGATGCCCATTACCTGAACCCGCACTCGCTCCCCAAGCTCGAGAGGGAGAAGATCCGCAACGCCATGCTGCTGATCGAGGACCTGCAAAAGACCATCCACACCAATTTTTCCATCATGGAGCCGGG